>NZ_JBHCJY010000062.1:0-23599 GCF_041804105.1 Neisseria sp. | reverse complement strand
TGCAGGCATGAATGAAGAGACTAACCGATTGTTTATAGACAATTTCTTTGGCATTTGAATGATAAAAAGAGTTGGAAAACCAACCCAAATATCCATTAGAAGCTAAGTTCTCGAAATACCAACCCAAATGTCCATTAAGCCTGTTTTTCAATTTTTCAGACGGCCTGTGTGGGGTAGCAGTGTTTGAAACATGGTTTCGATTTTGAAGGCCGTCTGAAAAGTTGCAGGCCAAAAGAAAACTGCCCGTTGGGGGAAACGGGCAGTGTGGATGTGGATGCAGAAGGTTATTTGTTTTTTGCATCGGATTTGGCTTCTTTTTTCAGGGATGCGTAAAGCTCGGGATCGCGGTTTTTCAATAGGGAGGCAATCGCCAAGTCGTCGCGGTTTACTTTAGCTAAATCAACGTGTTCGATGTGTACCAGACGCAAAAGTTCGCGCACGGGTTTGGGCATGTTGCGGCCTGATTCGTAGCGGGAGCCGCCGGATTGGGTAACGCCGATGCGGCTCCAAAAGTCCATTTGGTTCATGCCGAGTTTTTTGCGGATGTCGCGGATGTTTTCGATTTTCTCAAACGATTTCATGTAATTTCCTTCTACTGAATTTATGGTCTGTCTGCAGGATGATGATTTTTCCGGACTAAAGCATAAGCTCTATTCCGTTTTTAAGTTATGAATGTTAGACATCATATTTGAAATAAGTTTGGTTTGTGCGTTTGTAAATTACTATATCATCGCGATGATGATTTTTTCAGAAAAATTAATTCTGAAAATTCAATAAGATATAATCATGTCAAGATTTAATTGTTAAGCATATTTTACATAAATAAACATTTAAAAATCATGGTTTTCCGCTTGCGGGGCTGATGGTCAGGATTTCGCAGCCGGTTTCGGTAACCAAAACTTCGTGCTCCCATTGGGCGGAAAGCGAGCGGTCTTTGGTTACCACTGTCCAGCCGTCGGCCAAAATGCGCAGGTGGCGTTTGCCTTGGTTAATCATCGGTTCGATGGTGAAAATCATGCCCGGCTCGAGTACCATGCCTTGGCCTTTGCGGCCGTAATGCAGGATTTGCGGTTCTTCGTGGAAGCCGCGGCCGATGCCGTGGCCGCAGAATTCCTGTACGACAGAATAACCTGCGTTTTCGGCAACTTGTTGACAGGCGTAGCCGATGTCGCCGAGTGTGGCACCGGGTTTGACGGCGGCGATGCCGGCCATCATGGATTGGTGGGTGATGTCAATCAGGCGTTTGGCCTGCGGGCTGATGGTGCCGACGGCAAACATGCGGCTGGAATCGCCGTGAAAGCCGTCTTTTTTGATGGTTAAATCGATGTTGACGATGTCGCCGTTTTTCAGGGGCTTGTCGTCGGGGATACCGTGGCAGATGACGTGGTTGACGGAAGTGCAGCAGGATTTGGGGTAGGGCGGATTGCCGTAGTTGAGCGGCGCGGGATAGCCGCCCTGTATTTCGGTGTGGTAGTTGTAAACGAGCTTGTCGATTTCGTTGGTGGTGATGCCGGGCTTGATGAATTGGCCGATGTAGTCGAGCGCTTCGGCAACCAAACGGCCGAGTTCGCGCATTTTTTCGATTTCTTCGGGGGTTTTGATGATGACTGCCATGATGTCCTGTATCGATATTGTCTGACGGTATGGTTGGATTATAACGCGAAACGGTTTGAAATTCAGACGGCCTTGTGCCGCGTTAAGGTTAAAAGCCGTCTGAAAAAGTTTTCAGACGGCTTTTATTGCGGGTTTTGGCTTTAGAGATATTTCGCGGCCAAATAGCCTGCGGCAACGAGAACGACGGCGCCGAATGCCACGGCAACGCCGACGAGAAAATTGCGGCGGCGCATGGCATTGTTGACGACGGCGAATTCCGTACCCAGTTCGGCGCGCAGTTTTTCTTCGAGTTCCTGACGAACCTGCTTGCGCAGGCGTTTTTCTTCTTCTTGGCGTTCAAGTTCGAGCTTGTGGGCGATTTCGGTTTGCTTTTTGTGTTCGAAAACCAGCTTTTCTTCCCATTCGATGCGTTTGCGCTGAATCACGGCATCGGTTGCCGAAGCGAAATTCAGATGGCAGAGGATACACTCTGTTGCTTCGGGATCGGCTGCGATGGTTTTGCAGACGGGGCATTGACGCACTTCGGGCAATGCGTTTTCGTCGTCGTTGTTTTCGACGTGTTGCAGCTCGAGAGACTGTCGCACCACCACGTCCAAACCGAGATAGTTGAAATACTGCTGGGCGTTTTCGCGCTCGCCCTGAGTGCAGTTTTCGGCGATGATGGCCTGAGGACGTTCGGACAGCGCCTGAATCAGGTCGGCGGCTTCGTTTTCCGGCAGATTGTCGTAAAGACAGGCGTTAATCCGCTCTTGGTCGACTCCCGGCGGATAGGAAACATAAACGTCGTAAAGTTTTTGTTGTGTGTTCATTGCGGTTCCGTTTCGGCCTTGCGGCAGCAGAAGATGATGCTGTCTGCCTTGGTTCTGTTTTCCGGCGGGTGGAGGATGGGTATTTTAGACAAAGCCGGTTTACCGGAAAACAGTTATGACTGGTATTTATTATTATAGGGTACTTGTTTGCGGTTTGAAAGATTTTGATGCCGAAAGGCCGTCTGAAAGAACAGACGGCCTGTTTTATGCAAAATGCAGCGGTTTTGTTTATACGGAAAACGAAGAACCGCAGCCGCAGGTGGTTTCCGCGTTGGGGTTGCGGATGACGAACTGCGAACCCTGCAGGCTTTCGGTGTAGTCGATTTCGGCGCCGACGAGATATTGGTAGCTCATGGGATCGACCAGGAAGGTCAGTCCGTTTTTCTGGATTTCGAAATCGTCGTCGTTTTTGATTTCGTCGAAAGTGAAGCCGTATTGGAAGCCGGAACAGCCGCCGCCGTTGACAAACACGCGCAGCATCAGCTCGGGGTTGTTTTCTTCGGCAATCAGGTCGGCCACTTTGGTGCAGCAGCTTTCGGTAAAGATGATGGGGTTTTCGTCTGACATGATGTGATTCCTTATGTGCGTTCGGCCTGCGCGGATTGTCGCGCAAACGTGTTGCTTAGGCAAGTTGGGGCGCGGCGGGGAAATTCAAGCGGGCAGGCGGTTGCCGTGCAGATTTGCGGGCGGCGGCCTGTGTGCGTGAACGGGGCGCGGCGGATTTTTACATTCCGCCGGCATGGGAGCTGTTGCGTATTTGTTGCGCTGTGGCGGGCAGGTACGCGGCAAAGGCCGTCTGAAAGCGGACTGCCCGCCCTTTTACACTTTCAGACGGCCTTTAATTTCCCTTGTGCTAAAATCCGCATATCAAGGCCGTCTGAAATTTTTGCCGCAACTTCCCGAAAGCATTGAAACCATGTTCGAATTGTCCCCCGACATCCGCGCCCGTGCGGAAAAAATCAAGCTGTTGATTCTTGATGTGGACGGCGTGCTGACCGACGGACGCATTTTCATCCGCGACGACGGAGAAGAAATCAAGTCGTTCCACACGCTCGACGGCCACGGTTTGAAAATGCTGCAGGCCAGCGGCGTCCGGACGGCGGTTATTACCGGCCGCGATGCGCCTTCGGTGGGTGTGCGCGTGCGGCAGCTCGGCATTTCGTTTTACTACAAAGGCATCCACGACAAGCGTGCGGCTTACGCGGATTTGCGCGAAAAAGCGGGCGTGGCCGAACAGGAGTGTGCGTTTGTGGGCGACGATGTGGTCGATTTGCCGGTGATGGTGCGCTGCGGCCTGCCGGTGGCCGTGCCCGATGCGCATTGGTTTGCGCTGCGGCACGCGGCTTACGTTACCCGCCACCGCGGCGGTGCGGGTGCGGTGCGCGAAGTCTGCGACCTGATTATGCAGGCGCAGGGAAATCTGGAATCTGCTTTGAACGGGTACATCGAATGAAAATCCGCTGGCAATACGGCATTGCTTTTCCGCTGATACTCGCAGCCGCGCTCGGTGGTCTGACGGCCTGGCTCGGACGCATCAGCCAAATCGACATCGAGGAAGCGGCACTCAATCCGAACGAGCCGCAGTACAGCATGAGCGGCATCAACGGCCGCCGTTTCGACGAACAGGGCCGTCTGAAAGAAAATCTGGATGCGCAGCGTGCGGTTCAGTATCCGAAAAAAAACGGCGTTCATTTCGAGCGTCCCGACTTTACGCTCTATGAAAACGGCCGCCTGCTGTATAAAGTGGCCAGCAAAGATGCGGTGTACGACACCGAAAGCAAACAGGTGGCGTTTGATAATGACGTGGTGCTGACCAAAGAAGCCGATGCCGGCAGGCCCGCAGGCGTGGTCAAAACCAGCCGCCTGACCGTCGACACCCAAACCCGCACCGCCAAAACCGACGCGCCCGTCGATTACCGCTACGGCGATTCGCACGGCACGTCGAACGGCCTGACTTATGACTATGAAAAAGGGTTTCTCAACCTGCCCTCACGTGTGAAAGCCATTATTTATGACCCGAAAAACCTTTAACACACCGATATTCGTACTGGCTGCCCTGTGTGCGGCAGCCCCTGCCTTTGCGCTCGAGAGCGACAGCCGGCAGCCCATCCAAATCGAGGCCGACCAAGGCTCGCTCGACCAGGCGAACCAAGTTACCACGTTCAGCGGCAACGTCATCATCAAGCAGGGATCCATCAACATCCGCGCAGGCAGCGTAAAAGTATCGCGCAACGACAAAGGCCAGCAGTTTATGACCGCCAGCGGCAGCCCCGTGAAATTCAGCCAAACGCTCGACGGCAACAAAGGCACGGTGCACGGACAGGCCAACAAAGTGGATTACACATCCGCCAGCAGCGTGGTAACGCTGACCGGCAACGCCAAAGTAATGCGCGGCGGCGACGTGGCGCAGGGTTCGGTGATTACCTACAACACCAAAACCGAGGTGTACACCATTCTCGGCAGCAAAGCCTCGGGCGGGAAAGCCAGCAGTACCAAATCCGGCCGCGTCAGCGTGGTCATCCAACCCTCAAGCACGAGCGGCAGGAAAAAATAAGCGGCTTTTCCTTTACAAACCGTAACAAAACGCCCACACCTTTGGCAGGCCGTCTGAAAAAATCCGCTTACAAAAGTTTTCAGACGGCCTGTAACACGATTACAATAGTAACCATCACAAAAGAGCCAAAACATGACCGACACCCGCAGCCGCCTTGTGGCGCAAAACCTGCAGAAAACGTTTAAAAAACGCCAAGTCGTCAAAAACTTCACGCTGGAAATCGAAAGCGGCGAAGTCATCGGCCTGCTGGGGCCCAACGGCGCGGGCAAAACCACGAGCTTTTACATGATTGTCGGCCTGATTGCCGCCGACGCGGGCAGCGTAACGCTCGACGGGCGCGAATTGCGTCACCTGCCTATCCACGAGCGCGCGCGTTTGGGCGTGGGCTACCTGCCGCAGGAAGCGTCGATTTTCCGCAAAATGACGGTGGAGCAGAACATCCGCGCCATTCTCGAAATCAGCGCCGCCGACAAAAACACCATCGATGCCGATTTGGAGAAGCTGCTGGCCGACCTCAACATCGGCCACCTGCGCAACAGCCCCGCGCCTGCGCTTTCGGGCGGCGAACGCCGACGCGTCGAAATCGCCCGCGTATTGGCGATGAAGCCGCGCTTCATCCTGCTTGATGAACCTTTTGCCGGCGTTGACCCGATTGCCGTCATCGACATCCAGAAAATCATCGATTTCCTGAAGCAGCGCGGCATCGGCGTGTTGATTACCGACCACAACGTGCGCGAAACCCTGCGCATCTGCGACCGCGCCTACATCATTTCAGACGGCACCGTACTCGCATCGGGACATCCCGAAGAACTGGTCAATAACGAACAGGTGCGCGCGGTTTATCTGGGCGAAAATTTCGATTATTGAGGCCGTCTGAAAACCGTTGGAACAGGTAAACCGTAGTCCGTATTTTCGCTCGGCAAAGGCAGTGTTACCGTTCCGGCAAACCGGACTTGTGCCGCCCAGCCTGCCTGAAATACAGCGGAATGCAATAGCGTAACTCCGTCTGCGGCTTGACAGCCGCCCCGCTCAGATTGTCTTCAATTCCAAGTCAAGGCCGTCTGAAAAAAACAAAATAAAAAAGCCGCTGCAACTGCAAAGTTTTCAGACGGCCTAAGAACAACAATACCCATACCGACAACAACATTGCGTCGTCAAAACCGAAAATGAGCCAGAATTACTCACTCAACCTCAAGCAGACCCAGCAGCTCAACCAGCGGCTCCAGCAGTCGCTGCGCGTGTTGCAGATGTCCGGCCAGGAACTCGAACGCGAAGTCGAAGACTGGCTGGAAGAAAACCCACTGCTCGAAAAACCCGAAGCCGACGAGTTCGCCGACTTCGATTTCAACACTTCCGCAGCCGCGCCGAAAAACATGGGCGGCGACGAAGCCGAAGACGTGTGGGCAACCATTGCCGAAGAAGAGGATTTCAACGCCTACCTGCACAAGCAGGTGTGCGAACACCCGCTCACAGAGTCCCAGGCCGCCCGCGTCCACATCCTGATCGATTTTCTCAACGACCAAGGCTATCTGACCGACAGCCTGTCCGACGTTATCGACAACACCCCGCTCGAGTGGATGCTCGACGAAGACGACATGCAGGAAGCGCTCGACTGCCTGCAAACCTTCGACCCCGCCGGCGTGGCCGCCAAAGACCTGACCGAATCGCTGATACTGCAACTGATGCGCCTGCCCGCCTCCCCCGCACGGCAGACCGCCGCCAAAATCGTGCGCCATTCCATCGACGATTTGGCCAAAAGCAGCCGCCACAACATCACCCGCTACCGCAAACTCTTCCCCGACACCGATGCCGCCACCATTCAGACGGCCTTGGACATGATTGCTGCGCTCAACCCTTACCCCGCCTACGGCTTCGCATCCGCCGAACCGACATCCTACGTCCAGCCCGACGTGTGGATAAAAGAAACCAAAAACGGCTGGCAGGTGGTCGGCAACGAAGCCGCCTGGCCGAAAGTCCAGCTCAACAGCGAATTCTGCGAACTGCTCAAAGACAGCGGCGAAGCCGATCCCGTCTGGAAAGAAAAGCTCAGCGAAGCCCGCCAGAAAATCGATAGCCTCGAACTGCGCAAAAACACCGTTATCCGCCTTGCCGAATACATCGTCCAACGCCAGGAAGACTTTTTCATCTTCGGCGAAATCGGCCTGACCCCCATGCTCATCAAAGAAGCCGCCGCCGAATTGGACGTAGCCGAAAGCACCGTTTCGCGTGCCGTCAACCATAAATATCTGGCTTGCCCGCGCGGTGTATTTGCGTTACGCTATTTCTTCAGTCAGGCAGTGCAGAACGACAGCGACAACGAAGGCGTCAGCCAGAGCGCGGTCAAAGCGATGGTGGCGCAGCTCATCGAAAACGAAAACCCCGCCAAACCCCATTCCGACGAAGCCCTGTGCGCACTGCTCAAACAGCAGGGGGTCGAAATCGCACGGCGTACCGTGGCCAAATACCGCGAAATGCTCGACATCCCGCCCGCGCACCGCCGCAAGGTTTGACAGCGGACACGCCGTCTGAAAACCGCCGGAACAGAATACCGCAGCGTCCGACAATTTCCCGCCCGCACCGCGGGCAAACCAACCGAAGGAGCAACATCATGAATCTCAAAATCACCGGTCTGAACTTCGACATCACCGAAGCCATCAAAAACCATGTCGAACACAAACTCGAGCGCATCAACCGCCATGCCGCCAACGTCATCAGCACCACCATCACCCTTTCGGTAGAAAAAGTCGAACACAAAGCAGAAGCCACCGTACATCTGGCGGGCAAGGATCTGCACGTCGAAGCCGTCGAAGCCGACATGTATGCCGCTGTGGACGTATTGATGGACAAACTCGACCGCGCGGTTTTGAAACACAAAGAAAAAAGCGCGGAAGTGCGCTGAACGGAATCTCGGTGTAAACCGTTGAACCCGAAACAATAAACAATTCAGGCCGTCTGAAAATTTTTCAGACGGCCTTTGTTTTGACGGCTTACCGCCGCGCCTGCCCATACAGTGCGCGCACTTCCGCGCCGATGGCGGCGATGCCTTTGCGCAGCACGTCTTCTTCCTGTGCGATGCTGATGCGGATGCACTCTTGCGCGTGACGGTAGCCTGCGGTGTCCATGCCCACGAAGAAGTGTTCGCCGGGGATGACCAGCGTGCCGCGGTTTTTCAGGCGTCGGTAGAGTTCCTGTGCGGGGACGGGCAGGCCGTCGAACCATACCCACAGGAAAATCGCGCCTTCGGGTTTGTGGATTTTGACGGGACAGCCTGCGAATTCCTGTTTCAGCAGCGATACGGCGAAGTTGGCCTGTTTGCGGTAAAACGGACGGATAACGTCGTGCGACAGGGTTTTCAGACGGCCGTCTGCAATCAGCGGGGTGGCGACGGCGGCACCGAAGCGGGTGGGCGCGAGGTTGACGACGGCATTCAGGCAGCTTACGGCCCGGACGACTTCGGGTGCGGCAACAATGATACCGGTACGCACGCCCGGCAGGCCGACTTTGGACAGGCTGAAACAGAGGATGGTGTTGCTGTTCCAAGTGAGGGTAACGTCGCTGTAAATGATGTCGGGGAAAGGCATGCCGTAGGCGTTGTCGATAATCAGCGGCACGCCGAGCGTTCGGGCGAGCGCGTCGAGTTTGGCCATTTCGCCGTCGGCGAGCACGTTGCCGGTGGGGTTGGTCGGACGCGAACAGCAGATGGCGCCGATGCGCCCTGCTTTGACCTCGGGCAGGTGTTCGAGCGCATCGAAATCGACGCGGTATTTGAAGAAACCGCCTTCGCCGTTGTGTTCGGCATCGACAATCTGCGGCGGCACGGCGGTAAAATGCCGTCCTTCGACGTGCGCATCGGCATAGCCGACATATTCGGGCGCGAGCGGCAGCAGGATGGTTTTGTCGACGGACTGGCCGTCTGAATCGAAGCGGCCGCCGAACAGGTTGAAAAGATAGAAAAATGCGTTTTGCGAACCGTTGGTCAGCGCGATGTTGTCGGCGGTGATGCCCCAGCCGTATTCGCGGTTGAAGAAATCCGCCAGCGCGCCGATGAATTTTGCGTCGCCCTGCGGCGTGGAGTAATTGCCTATGCTCTCGATGCCGTCGGGATTGTCGGCCAGCTTTTGCAGGATTTCGCGGTAAACGGCGTTGACTTCGGCAATGCGCGCCGGATTGCCGCCGCCGAGCATGTTGACGGGTTTGCCTTCCGACAGCGCCTTGCCCAAATCGTCCATCAGTTGCAGAATGCCGCTGCCGCCGGTGAATTTCCGACCGAATGAGGAGAAGTTCATGTGGTGTGTTCCTTTTTGCCTAATGACGGCGTTCGGGCCGTCTGAAAACCATTCCGCAAACCGCTGCGGATGCGCTCCGTTTTGCCGTGCAGCGGCATTTCAGACGGCCTTTGGCCGAAAGACTGACAGGTTATCAGATAATGGAAATCCGAAAAAGTTTGCCCGAGATTGAAAACATGGCGGCCGCGCAAACCGGCCGCCGCATCCGCATCCGCCAAACCGCGCCCGACACCGTGCGGCTGCACCTGCTGCTCGACATCGAACTGGCCTTGGTGGGGCACACCGACACCGCGCTGGTGTTCGACTACCGGACGGGTGCACTCGGACGGCTGGCCGCCCACAGCGCGGAAAAACTGTTCGGCCCGATACGCACCAAAAAAATCACGCTCGACACCGCCGCACGGCAAATCTCGCTCCATCTGGACGTGTTCGGCGAATTCAAACCCCATCTCGAAGGGCACGTTATCCGTTCCGCCGCGATTTCAGACGGCCTGCTGCGGGTGGCGCTGGCGGATAAGGCCGTCTGAAAACGGATGGCGGGCAGTTCGGTATCGTTTGGACAACCGTTTGTAGGCAAACTTTCAAAAACCGCGCCGGAAACGGATGGACGGCCGACCATACAAGGCCGTCTGAAATCCCGCCCTGCCCCGCGCCGAATGGACTGTTTGTCCGAACATCACTGCCGCCGCCCGCAACGAAAAATCACAGCATCCGATAACCATCCGCCAACCTCTTTCCCGAAACGCAACTGTCTTCCCGAACCCAACTGCCTTCTCGAACAAGGTACGCAACGGCCGCTCGATCCGACGATTGACGGCCTACCGTTTTTCAGACGGCGTTATCCGGTTCAAACGGTTGCTAAAGTAATCAGGCCGTTGAGTTTGAATAATGCGATAACGACCGATGCCGTCATTCCCTCAGGCGGGAATCCGGAAAGTTGGAATTTCTGCATTGGCTGAAAAAATATCGGGTTCCGAACGTTCGGGTCCGGATTCCCGCCTGCGCGGGAATGACGGTGACAAACGTTGCCGCACCCAACCTACACGCAGCGCAAAACGGCCGGTCAGAAACACAGGCCGTCTGAAAATCTTTCAGACGGCCTGCGGTACAACAGGCGGTTAACATTATCCGTCACAGGATGGCGCTAATGTCGGGTATCTTGCTTTTCAGACGGCCTGCGGTTTTCGCCATGTCTGCTTCTAATGATTCAGCCGTTCGGTAACGACACCGACCATACCCGACCCCCGCTTAATTTTAAACCCCGCTCACAAACCCTAACGCTCTCTTCACTTGCGAATCTGCGAATCCGCACCCATCTGCAAATCCGTTCCCAACCACACAACAAGGAAAATCGCATGAACTTCGGCAATCTTTTAAACCAGGTACTCGGCGCCGTTCAACAGAAAAGCGGCAAAGGCAGCGGCATCAACAGCGGCATGCTCTCCAAAATCGGCGGCGGCGCGGCTGCCGCGGGGCTGGCCGCCGCATTGTTCAAAAACAAAAACACCAAGAAAATCGCCACGGCAGGTTCGATGGCCGCACTCGGTGCGCTGGCCTACCACGCCTACCAGAAATACCGCGAAAACCAAAACGGCCAGCCCCTGCCCGACCAAAGCGCGTTCCAGCCGCAGGGCCAGCTTGCCGACAATACCGGCCGCGTGGTGCTGCGCACGATGATTGCCGCCGCCGCTTCAGACGGCCTGATTGACGAGGCGGAACGCGCCGTCATTCAGGGCGAAAGCGGCGAAGACGCGGAAACCGCCCGCTGGATTCAGGCGGAAATGGCATCGCCCGCCACGCCCGCCGACATTGCCCGCGAAGTCGGCGGCAATCAGGCTCTCGCCGCCGAAGCCTATTTGGCCGCGCGTATGGTGTGCGCCGATTTGGGCCGCAAGGAAATCGTGTTTCTGTCGCAGCTTTCGCAGGCTTTGCAGTTGGACGAAAAACTGGTGGAAGCCTTGGAGCAGCAGGCAGGGTTTTAACGGTTTGTCCGTGCGGCAGGCCGTACCGCCTGCATGATTTCCGCCGCATAAACATAAAGGCCGTCTGAAAATTTTTCAGACGGCCTTTGCCGTTGTTATGATGATTCGCAGGTACGGTTAGCCCCGTGCTTTTCGGGGCGAAACCGTACGCAATGTTCCGAAATGTTCAGACAACACCGTTGATACGGCGGAGTGCGTACGGTTACGCCGCTTGGGGCGGCTAACCGTACCTACGGTACTTTTCAGACGGCCTTTGCCGTTGTTATGATAGGGAAAGTCTTCATTAAGTTTGTCCGTTATAAAACGTATATTGCAGGTTCGGGTTTTCCGAACCCATATCTTTTCCCGAAATCCCATCCGCCATGCAAACCCTTATCGATACCGCCCGCCGCCACTCCCTGTACCTTGCCCGCCATCTCGACAACGGCAACCTGAAGCCTGAAATTTTCCGTCCGATGCTGGAGAAAAAGCTGGAAACGGCCGATTTCCAAGCCTTTGCCGATTGGGAAACCATCCTGGCCGACGAAAACGAAGACGAGCTGGCGCGGCAGTTGCGGCTGCTGCGCCGCTATGTGGTGGCGCAGATTATCGTGCGCGACATCAACCGCATCAGCGATTTGGCCGAAGTAACGCGCACGATTACGCTGTTTGCCGATTTCGCCGTCAACACCGCGCTTGCGTTTGCCGATGCGTATTACCGCGGCATGTACGGCACGCCGTTGGGCAGGTACACGCGCGCGCCGCAGCATTTGAGCGTGGTGGCGATGGGCAAGGCGGGCGGATACGAGCTGAACGTGTCGTCGGATTTGGATTTGATTTTCGTCTATGGCGAAGCGGGGGAAACCGACGGACGGCGCGAACGCAGCAATCAGGAGTTTTTCACCAAGGTGGGGCAGAAGCTGATTGCGCTGCTGAACGACATCACGGCCGACGGGCAGGTGTTCCGTGTCGATATGCGGTTGCGGCCCGACGGCGACTCGGGCGCGCTGGTGCTGAGCGAAACCGCGCTGGAACAGTATCTGGTGCAACACGGGCGCGAGTGGGAACGTTATGCGTGGTGCAAAGGACGGGTGGTTACGCCGTCTGAAAACGACATTACCGCGTTGGTGCGGCCGTTTGTGTTCCGCAAATACCTCGATTTCGGCGCATATGAGGCGATGCGGCGGCTGCACGGCCAAATCCGCGCGGAAATGGGGCGCAAAGGCATGGCCGACAACATCAAACTGGGCGCGGGCGGCATCCGCGAGGTGGAATTTATCGCGCAGATTTTCCAGATGATACGCGGCGGGCAAAACCGCGCGCTCCAACTCAAGGGTACGCAGGAAACGCTGCTCAAGCTCGGCGAAACGGGCATTCTCGACACGGAAACGGTTCGCACGCTTTTGGCCGCCTACCGCTTTTTGCGCGATGTCGAACACCGCCTGCAATATTGGGACGACCAGCAAACGCAAAACCTGCCCGAAAATCCCGAACAGCGGCAGCTTTTGGCCGAAAGCATGGGTTTTGGCGACTACGCCGCGTTTTCAGACGGCCTGAATGCCCACCGCGGCAAAGTCGACAAACTGTTCAACGAACTGCTCGCCGAATCCGAAGAATCGGCCAGGCCGTCTGAAAACCGCGAATGGGCGTGGATATGGCAGGAAAACGGCGATGCCGAAGAGCGGTTCGACCGTTTGGCCGCACGCGGCTTCGATGCCGCCGCCGTGGCCGCACGGCTCGACCGGCTCCGCAGCGGCCACAAGTACCGTCACCTTTCCGCCCACGCCCTGCCGCGCTTCGATGCCGTGATGCCCGCGCTGGCGCAGGCCGCCGCCGCTCAGCCCAACCCCACCGCCACGCTGATGCGGCTTACCGACTTTCTCGAAAACATCAGCCGCCGCTCCGCCTACCTCGCCTTTCTCAACGAACACCCCCGCGCACTCGAACGGCTGGCCGCCGTGATGAGCCAAAGCTCGTGGGCCGCCGGCTACCTCACGCGTTACCCGATTCTGCTCGACGAACTCATCAGCACGCAACTGCTCGACACCGGATTCGACTGGCCGAAACTCGCCGCCGAACTTTCAGACGGCCTTGATGCGTGCAGCGGCGACACCGAAGCGCAAATGGACGTACTGCGCCACTTCCAACACGCACAGGTATTCCGTTTGGCCGTGCAGGATTTGGAAGGGCTGTGGACGGTGGAAGCCCTTTCCGACCAACTCTCCGCGCTCGCCGACACCCTGATTGCCGCCGCCATGCCGCGCGTGTGGGCCGACATGCCCAAAAAACACACCGACTCGCCCAACATCGCCGTAATCGGCTACGGCAAACTCGGCGGCAAAGAACTCGGCTACGCATCCGATTTGGACCTGGTGTTCCTGTTCGACGACCCCCACCCCGACGCACCCGACATCTACGCCCGCTTCGTGCGCCGCCTCAACAACTGGCTCTCCGCCGCCACCGGCGCAGGCACGCTCTACGACACCGACCTGCGCCTGCGCCCCAACGGCGACAGCGGCTTCCTCGCCCACAGCATCGCCGCCTTCCAAAAATACCAGCACGAAAACGCCTGGACATGGGAACACCAATCCCTCACCCGCGCCCGCTTCATCTGCGGCCTGGCCGACGGCGGCACCTGCCTGCGCGAACACGGTTTCCCCAACCAAAACGGCGTCCACCCGATTCAGACGGCCTTCGACCGCATCCGCACCGACATCCTCACCCAAACCCGCGACCGCCCAGCGCTCGCCCGCGACATTACCGACATGCGCGAAAAAATGTTCCCCACCCATCCCCCGCTCGACAGCAACGTCAAATACGCGCGCGGCGGCGTAGTCGATGTCGAATTCATCGTCCAATACCTCATACTCGCCCACTCGGGCGAACACCCGCAACTGCTCGACAACTACGGCAACATCGCCCTGCTCAGCATCGCCGCCGGCTGCGGCCTCATCGACAGCTACCTCGCCGGACAAAGCCGCACCGCCTACCGCTTCTACCGCCAGCACCAACACAACACCAAACTGCGCGACGCCGAAAAAGTCAACGTCGACGACGAACTGCTGGCCTACTACCGCAGCGTGCGCAAACTGTGGGCGCAGGTATTCGGCGAAGAAGCGCGGCAGGCCGTCTGAAACAAGTTTTCAGACGGCCTTCAGGGTCGGGATGCAACAATCTATTTGAATTTATTTTTATTGAAAATTTTCTGCAATACAATGTTTAAAGGTATAAATATTAAAACGGCTATCGACGTTACCTTCAGCGACTGAATGAAATCATGAAATATTAGGAAATACGTAGCGACAAGCGTAGAAACAAAAACAAAAACTGCCGTATTCAATATAAAAAGATTAAATTTCATGATATTTCCTTCTTTGCTGTGCATAAACACTATAATTTCATTCCGTGAATCTTAAATAACCGTGTCGGGCCGGTGCCGAAACACCAACCCGACCGGTTTTAACATCAGGCTTCAGGGTAGGTTTTACTCCCAACCATCCGAGATGACGGTAGAACCGAAGCCGCCGACAAAACCATCGGCTGCTGCCGCGGCCGCAGGACCACCTGTCAGTCCGGCCACTCCTGCGCTTAATCCGATTACTGCGCCAACCGCAGCAGCCTCTCTCCATTCTCCCGATTAAACTCGCCTGCAACCAAACTCAAATCATCCATAGAAAGGGTTTGGATTTCGGTGTTATTGAAACAAAATTTTTGCATATTCTTCTCCTATTAAAAGTGAATTAAATCGAAAATATCGGATTCAGATTAAATCTTTCCAATGATTGTCTGATTTTTTTCGATTTCGTTCATTTTTTTGAAGTTAAGTTTTTAAAATAAAAATTGATTTACATCAACCTTGAATGGGTATTTAAAACTTTTTGGCATTGACATATGATTTTGTACAGAAAACATAAAAACAGCATGGCGCAGCCGTATGCAAGGCGTGCGGCAGGGAAACAGGCCGTCTGAAAATGCAAACATCACATTTGTACGGTTACGCCGCTTCGGTCGCTGACCGTACCTACGGAATCATACCCAATGCAGATACGGTTAGGCCGCACGCCGTAACCGCACACAATAACGGCAGAAAAAACAGGCAGGCCGTCTGAAAACTTGTTTCAGACGGCCTGCCTGTTTCTGTCGTTCCGCGGATATACCGCGTACAACGTCGCCAACCTTTATACCTTGCCACAGCCACCGCACCAACCCGTCATTCCCGCGCAGGCGGGAATCCAGACGGTCGAATTTCGGTAACCACTGAAAGTTTCCACTTTCGCATTAAAACCCTTTTCCTACTGAAACTCCGCTCCCGCACCGAAAATCCCGTTTCTGCTCTGAAATACCGTTCCAGCTCCTGAACCGTCTGGATTCCCGCCTGCGCGGGAATGACGGACGGTTTCCATTTCCCAAATCCCGTCTGCCCCGACAATCATGCCAACGGCAGGCCGTCTGAAAATGCAAACGGCACATTTTTACGGTTACGCCGCTTCAGGCGGCTGACCGTACCTACGGACTGGATTCCCGCCTACACAGGAATGACGG
Organism: Neisseria sp.; assembly: GCF_041804105.1. GTDB lineage: Bacteria > Pseudomonadota > Gammaproteobacteria > Burkholderiales > Neisseriaceae > Neisseria. The sequence continues at coordinate 7,833 of NZ_JBHCJY010000062.1, read as the reverse complement.
CTGTTTTCCGTTTCCCGAAATCCTACCTGTCCCCACAATCTGCCAACAACAAGGCCGTCTGAAAACATTTTTCAGACGGCCTGCCCGCTATTTCAACCGCACCGTGAATATGCCGCGCAAGGCGTTGCTCAGGCGGATTTCTTCTGCGTTTCCGACCATTTCCCGCGTGATTTCGCGCTCGTACACCTGTTCCGTGCCCAAGTATTTTTGCGGCTCCGCCATCACTTCCTGCCGCATCACGCCGTTCAAAATATCGGCTTTCAGCGGCGGCGTGCACCATACTCCGTTGATTTTCATGAAAACATTACTTCGCCCGCCTTCCAGCAGCAGGCCGTCTGAATCGAACAACAGGCCGTCGAACGCGCCCTGCCGTTCGGCCTGCTGCCAAACCGCGTCGAATATTCCGCGTCGGGTGGTTTTGAAACGGCGCAGGTAATCGCGCTTGGGCAGAACGGTATCGGACAAAACCACGGCATTTTCAGACGGCATCGGCGTTAGAACCGCATGAGAAAGGCACAGGCCGTCTGAACCGAGCAGGGCTTTGATGCGGAACGCGCCTTGCGGCAAAGCAGAAATATAGTCTTGAATCTGTTGGAGAAAATTTTCCGACCACGGCAGGTTCAGCGCGGCGGCGGCGGTTTTCAGACGGCCTGCGTGGCGGTGGAACAGCACACAGCCCCCCTGCTCCGCCCGCATGGTTTCAAAGATGCCGAATTCGGGGGACAGGCGGGTGAGAAAGCGGGCTTTCCAGCCGCATTCTTCGTATTCGCTGCGAGGGTCGCTGTCGATGACGATGCCCGAACCGACGCCGTAAACGCCGCGGTAAATCAGGTTTCCGGGCGTTTTTGCGGCCGCGGTTTGCCGTGTGGCGCACCTGCCTTCCGCGGGGCGGGGAAACGCACGGCCTGAATGCGGAAGTGTTTGTCGGGAAACAGATATTCCATCTTTGCCCACAGGTTTTGAGACGGGTTCGCACGCGTTTGCCGCATTTTGGCCGTCTGAATGTCCGCCATTTCCGCTGCCGCAATGTTTGCCGCCTTCCGGTTCGGCTTCGTCTGCTTCCAACACCAGCGTCCGGATGACCACGTTCAACACGCCTTCAAAGCCCAATGCGTTTTCAGACGGCCTTAAAAATCCGATGCTGCCGCAATACAGCCCGCGCGGTTCGGTTTCCAAGTCATTGATTATCTTCATGCTCATCCGCTTGGGCGCGCCCGTAACCGAACCGCAGGGAAAGGCGGCACGGAACACATCCGCCGCCGTTGTGCCGCGTTTCGCCCGCGCTTCAACGGCGGAAGTCATCTGCCACACGCTGCCGAAACGCGTTACCTTAAACGGCTCGGGCACACGCACGCCGCCCGTTTCGGCGATTTTGCCCAAATCGTTGCGCAGCAAGTCCGCAATCATCACGTTTTCGGACCGGTTTTTCGGGTCGTTTTGTAAAGCGCAGGCGCGTTCGGCATCGCCGCCGTCGTTCAGAAACGGCGCCGTACCCTTCATCGGTTCGGTAACCATCAGGCCGTCCGAACCTATCCGCACAAACAGTTCGGGCGAAAAACACAATGTCCAGCGCACCTTACCCGCCGCATCGGGCAGGCAGGCAAGCGCGGCATAAGGAACAGGCTGGCGCAGCCGGCGGTAGAGCTGCACGGGGCTGCCGTAAGCAGTCAGATGCAGGCGGGCGGTGTAGTTGGTTTGGTAGGTATTGCCGCGCCGGATGGCTTCGTGTATCTCATTGACGACATTGATGTATTCTTCTTCCGACACGGAAAATTCCGGGCGGCTGATGCCTGCCGGCAGGCCGTCTGAATACTGCGCCAGCCAGCTTTCGGCATCCACATTTTCACGGTCCGCAAACCAATGCACCGCCAAATGCCCCGTTTCAGTCTGCGGCAGGTTGACCAAAGGCAGGCCGAAGCCGTAATCCGTCCACACCGCTGCATACAGTCCTTCCGCCCAACCGCGCCGCAACAGGCCGTCGAGCGCATCAAGGCCGTCTGCAAGCAGGAAATCGCTGCGGACATAACCGGAATACAACACAGCACCGCCGGACACGGCATCGTCGAAAAAAGCGAAATAACACATAAAATAAAACGCTTTCTGCAAAACAGGCGATTATATAGCGAAACTGCAGACCCGGTTCGGAAGCAAGTGCTTTTGCGCAACAGATTGGCAGGCCGTCTGAATAACCCGCAAAAAAAGCGTGTAGTTTGTTGTAGCAACGCGTAAAATAATATCGAAACGATTACCTATGACTGCCGAAATTTTCCGACATGCCCAGCCGTATCGGAAAACGGCTTCCGTCCAACCCTTTTCCACAAGGAGCATCCATGACCGACAAACAACTGACCCCGTTTGAAAAAGTAGATTTAGGCGGAAAAGAAAACGAACTGGCCATCTTTGAAAAAGCCGTCTTGGAACACAAAGGCCGCGTCAGCGCCGAAGATTCGGGCAGCGCACCCCTGCCCGCCAGCTATCCCTACAGGCAGCGCATGAACCGCAGCGTTTACGAAAAAGAAAAAGCCAAGCTGCAAATCGAGCTGCTGAAAGTGCAGAGCTGGGTGAAAGATTCCGGCCAGAAAATCGTCAGCCTGTTCGAAGGCCGCGACGCGGCGGGCAAAGGCGGTACCATCAAACGCTTTATGGAACATCTCAACCCGCGCGGCGCACGCGTGGTCGCGCTGGAAAAACCTTCCGTTGCCGAACGCGGCCAATGGTATTTCCAACGCTACATCCAAAACCTGCCCACCGCAGGCGAAATGGTGTTTTTCGACCGCTCTTGGTACAACCGCGCCGGTGTCGAGCGCGTGATGGGTTTCTGCGAACCGAGCGAATACCTGCTGTTCATGCGCCAAACCCCCGAGCTTGAACGTATGCTCGTTGCCAGCGGCATCCATCTCTTCAAATTCTGGTTTTCCGTTTCCCGCGAAGAGCAGCTCCGCCGCTTCATCTCCCGCCGCGACGACCCGCTCAAACACTGGAAACTCTCCCCCGTCGACATCCAGTCGCTCGACCGCTGGGACGACTACACCGAAGCCAAAAACGCCATGTTCTTCCACACCCACACAGGCGACGCACCGTGGACGGTCATCAAGTCCGACGACAAAAAACGCGCCCGTCTCAACTGCATCCGCTACTTCCTGCACCGTCTCGACTATCCGGGCAAAGACTTGGAAGCCATCGGCGAAGTCGATCCCCTAATCGTACAGGTTCCGGAAACCCGTTTCCGCGACAAGAGTTTTGAAATTCTGGTCGATTAAACTTTAACCCGCCGAACCGCAGCAAAAGGCCGTCTGAAAATTTTTTCAGACGGCCTTTTCGGTATTCGGCTGAAAAACAACGGTTTCCCCATTGCCTTTCAACTTGGTTAAAAATGTTTTGAAGTCTCGTAGATTTAGCTTGGTAAACGGACTGGTAAAACGGATTCGCTTGAAAAACACATGACCCGTCATTCCTGCGCAGACGGGAATCCAGAAGGTTAAACTTCAAAACCCGCTTGGAAAATCCGGTTACTGATCATTGCAAGTCTGGATTCCCGCCTGCGCGGGAATGACGGCATATCTGCACCGAGTTGTATCAGCAAATCCCGCAAAAATCAGACCTGCACCCGCTCCAACCCCATCAGCGAACGCAGCAGACCAATCCTGACCGATTCCGCTTCAGGGCTGTCCGCCCGTGCGGATAAGATTTTCAAAATTGCCAAAGCATCAAAAATATCTGTATTCATACAACGTTTTCCCTTGGTTTTTATTTATGTTTGGATAATGCGCCGAGGTTACCGACACTCCCGCAAGCGGGAAATCCGTCGTTAACACCCATAAACGCATGAATCAAAAAAGACTTCTCAAATATTAAACATGGATTCCCGTCTGCGCGGAAATAACGGCTGTTCGCAGTACCGCATCCACTTAAGCACAGCTTGGCTGAAACAGCCTGATTTTTATATTATTTGCCGTTCAGACGGCCTGCTTTTAAATATTCACCACCGCTTCGCCAAACCTGCCGACCACGCGGAAACCCTTATCCACCGCAATAAACGCGCGGCGGTATTTGCCCACCACCGAAAACACATACACCTTACCGTGCTGCAATTCCAACTGGTTCAACACCAAACGGTCTTCGTCCTTGATGTTTCTGCGGCTCGAAGCATCCGCTTCCGCCACCTGATCACCCGCCTGCGCCAGCGAAACGAACGAAACGCTGCCGTCCGCACCGCGGCTCTGCACCGCCACAGGCACATTCCCCAGCCGCACCATATTGCCCGTATCGATTGAGCGCAGCGCATCGTTTTCCGCCCATTCCTGATAAGGCACCACAGCGCTGTAACTGTTCGGATAAAACAGAATCATCTTCGGATGCGCCTGATACACCATATACATCCCGTACACCAACGCCGCCAACTGAACCGCACCGATCACCGCAAAATCACCGATTTTCTCGCGACGCGGTTTCTTCGGATTAAACACCAGAAAAGTCAGCAGCGGCCCCAGCACCAAATCAATGCCGAACACCAAACCCAGCCCCTGCCAGCCCCCGCTCATTCCGAAATAAAACGACGGAAACAGGCAGAAATACATCCAAGCCATCAGAGCCATAGAAATCAGCAGCGACAACAACACATGCCAACCGAGCGCCTTGGCTTTGGCCTTAAAGTCAAAATTACGCATAATCCCTTTATTCTTAATAAAAAAAACAGTTAACAGTATAGAAATATTTTTTCAGACGGCCTGTCCCTTAACAGGCCGTTCCGTTTTTCCATCCCGACATTACACGCCCAAAAGCAAATCCGCGGGAATATTCAACCCCTTGTGCAGCTTCCGAATCATCGTCAGGCTCAACGGACGCTTGCCGCTCAAAACTTCCGATACTTTCGACGGACTGCCCAAATAAGCCGTCATGTCTTTTTGCGTCAAACCGTTCTGCTCCATACGGAACAAAATAATATCCAACGGCGTAACAGGTTCCGTTATTTCAAAAAAACGCTGTTGCCGCTCGTAATTGGCGACCAATGCCGCCAACGCATCCAACTCCAAAGCCGCATCGCTGCCGATTGCAGGATTCAAATCCATCAACTCGCCGATACGTGCCAAAGCCGCTTCATGGTCGGCGGCAGTTTTAATGATTTTCACACTGTCCATATCCACTCCTAAAACTGCTTTTTATCATATTCGGCATGCGTACCTATCCATTCGACAAGCACAATACCGTTACAGTATCTGACCTTTACCACCAAGCGGAAATGATTGCCCCGTATATTGAAAATCACACGGTTGTCCGCAAGAAAATCGGCGGCTTGATACACCGCCTTGATGTCGTTCGGCGACTGCCAATTTTCCCGCTCCACATCCGCGACCCATGTCGCCAGAGCCTTACGGCTGTCTGCATGTTTTTTGGCAAATGTATCCAGCTTGTTTTTACCCAAAATTTTCATTATTGTCCGAAATAAAATTCCCCGTTTGGAAATAGTAACATTTTATTCCCATTTGGGGAAACGACAAAATCAGTTTACCGTACATGCACAGAGCATTGATTCACACAATACCGTTCCGAACCGTTATTCCCGCCTGCACGGGAATGACGGTTGTGAGCGGCAACACATCATCAAACACATCAATCAGCCGCGCCGCACACAACCCAATATTTTTCAGACGGCCTTACAGCCCGAAGCCGGTTCAACGCCCCGCATCCAAAACACGAATCCCGTATTTGAAAATATCCGCATTCACCGTCATCAGCTCCAACCCTTCCGCCTGAGCCTGAGCCACCAGCATCCTGTCAAACGGATCTGCATGGATTTTCGGCAGCATTCCCGCCTGCTGCCCGTGAAACAGACCGATGGGCAGCGGCACAAATCCCGATTCGTCAATGGCCTCAAACACCTCCTCCGGCAAATCAAGCAGCCCTTTTTCCCGCTTGATGGAGATTTCCCATACCGAAGCCGCGCTCACATAAACCTCGTTGGCCGGATTCGCCAGCAAAGATTTGGATTTTTTGCCCAAACGCGGATGGTCGAGCAGCCACCAAACCAACACATGCGTATCCACCAAAATCCGTTTCACAAACTGCTCCCGAACAAATCCTCGATTTCCTTATCCCCGCCCAAATAGTCATTATCCGCAAACGCCAAATCCGGCTGCTTTGCCAACAAAGCCCCGGGCTTGCGTTCGCTTTTTTCCACCGGCACAAGCTGGACATAAGGCTTGCCCGCTTTCGCAATAATCACGGTCTGCCCCTCATAGGCACATTTGGCCAGATGGCTCAGATTGGTTTTCGCATCATGTATATTCGCCTGCATAGCATTATTCTATTAAACCAGATTAGCTAATTAGGGCACAGAAAATATCGGTGCTCAAGGTTCAAGCCTTGGCTACTTCACAATCCAACAGCCTTTTTTATCCTGAAAATCGCATTTGATTTTTGCCCCGCCCGGTTTACGGGCAGTCGCTTCGATGTCATTCAGTTTGCTTGTATATTTCTTCCATTGCGAAGCATCGGTTGTGGTTTCGCAGGCTTTGTTTTCGGGAGCGGGAATCGGAAAACCATCCATCGCAGGATTGCTGACAATATTCAGCACCGTTCCGCTGTATGCCCTTGCTTCGGCCAAACACGCACCGTCGGCGGCTTTTTCCACATAGCCCATATAAGACGGCAAAGCCACGGCAGCCAAAATGCCGATAATCGCGATGACAACAATCAGCTCCACCAGCGTAAACCCTGTTTCCCGCAAATTTTTCATAACATTCCCTTTATAAATCAAATTACAACTCAGAAACCGTAGGTACGGTTAGCCGCCCAAAGGCGGCGTAACCGTACAAACCCACGCACCATCCGAATTTTCAGAAGCAACGCATTATTCTCCGAAATCACCGTCTTCCAACATCCCACACCAATCAGGCGGATAAAACCCCCGTTGTACAAACAGATGAAAAGTCGAATACGGCCAATCCCTTACCTGTCTTACCCAACAATGCTTGAGCGGATTGACATGGACATAATCGATATGCCTCTGCAAATCCGTTTCGTCCCGAATCAGATGTTCCCAATAATGCCGCTGCCAAATACCCCGCGCGCCGTCTTTCCTGCGTGCCGGAGAACGATATTCGGTATTCGGCAGATTCCGGCTGAAATGGCTTTTAATCAAACGCCAGCGCAACGGAAAATCCGTATCCCCGTCAGGAAGTTTCCAAATGCAATGCATATGTTCCGGCATTACCGACCAAGCCACGATTTCAAACGGATATTGTTTTTTTACCTTACGCACAGATTCCCGCAGCAAATCGATTTCCCGAACCAGCAAATCATTGTTTGTCCGCTTCAGCAGATTTACCGTAAAAAACCACGTTCCGCCCGGTCGGAAAAGCCTTCGGTAATCAGGCATCGCATCCCCCATCAAAAACCACCGCCGTAGGTACGGTTAGCCGCCCAAAGGCGGCGTAACCGTACGCACACCCGACAGCATAAAATCATTCCCGTTTTTCAGACGGCATCCGCCGCACGCATTTTCCGCCACCCGTATTTTTCCGCATGGCGTACGGAACATCTCGGCATACCGGACACCGTAGCGGGCGGAAACATCGTTTCGTACGGTTACGGCGTACCGCCTAACCGTACCTACACGAGTTACACCGGTTATATAAATCCACCGCCGTAGGTACGGTTAGCCGCTCAAAGGCGGCGTAACCGTACGCACGCCCGACAAAACATTCCCGTTTTTCAGACGGCATCCGCCGCACGCATTTCCGCCACCCGTATTTTTCCGCATGACGCACGGAACATCTCGGCATACCGGACACCGTAGCGGGCGGAAACATCGTTTCGTACGGTTACGGCGTA
>NZ_JBHCJY010000061.1:0-15416 GCF_041804105.1 Neisseria sp. | reverse complement strand
GGCGCGGCGATGCCGGCTTCGGCAAGGGCTTCGGCATACATTCCGGCCACTTGCCCGCGCAGCTGCATTTCTTCTTCGAGTATCGCCAGTTTGGGCAGCAGAATGGCGGCCTGCAAGGTGTCGAGGCGGCTGTTTACGCCCACGCGGATATGGTGGTAGCGGCGGTCTTGGCCGTGGCGGGCAATTTGGCGGATAACGGTTGCCAGCTCTTCGTCGTTGGTAAACACCGCGCCGCCGTCACCGTAGCAGCCCAGCGGTTTGCTGGGGAAGAAGCTGGTGCAGGCGATGGTGGTGAGGTTGCAGGATTTGCGGCCTTTGTAGGTGGCGCCGAAACTTTGTGCGGCGTCTTCAATCACGGGCAGGTTGTGCTTGGGGGCGATTTCGTTGATGGCATCGAAATCGGCGCATTGGCCGTAAAGCGAAACGGGGATAATCGCGCGGGTTTTATCGGTGATGGCCGCTTCGAGTTTGGCGGGGTCGATATTGTAGGTTTTTTCGTCCACATCGATGTAAACGGGTTTTGCGCCGAGCAGGGCAACGGTTTCGGCGGTGGCGATGTAGGTGAAACCGGGCGTGATAACCTCGTCGCCCGCACCCACGCCCAAGGCCATCAGCGCGATTTGCAGCGCATCGGTGCCGTTGGCCACGCTGATGCAGTATTTCGCGCCGCAGTAGGTTTTCAACTGTTCTTCAAGCTCGGCCACTTCGGGGCCGAGAATATAGGCACCGTGGGCGAGCACTTTTTGGATGTTGGCGTCGATTTCTGATTTGATGCGCGCCTGTTGGGCGGCGAGATCGATAAACTGCATGGTGTTTGTCCTTCGCGTATTTGATTTGGATATTATTCTGATTTGCTCAAGCGGCCGTCTGAAAGCGTATAAACGGCGCCGGTGTGGGAGCAGACGGCGCTGCCGCTGCCGCTCACGGGCAGGTCGAGCTGCTCGCCGTATTCGCTCATCCAGCCGATCTGGCGGGCGGGCACGCCGACCATCAGGGCATAGTCGGGCACGTCTTTGTTTACTACTGCGCCCGCACCCACGAAGGCGAAACGGCCGATGGTGATGCCGCAAACGATGGTGCAGTTGGCGCCCAGCGTGGCGCCTTTTTTCACCAGCGTGTCGCGGTATTCGCTTTTGCGCTCGATTAAGGAGCGCGGGTTATACACGTTGGTAAACACCATGCTGGGGCCGCAAAACACGCCTTCTTCGAGGTAAACGTTGTCGTAAACGGAAACGTTGTTTTGGATCTTGCAGTTGTCGCCGATTTTCACGCGGTTGCCCACAAACACGTTTTGCCCGAACGAGCAGTTTTCGCCGATTTCGGCGCCGCCGCAGATGTGTACGAAATGCCAGATGCGGCTGCCGGCGCCGATTTTCGCGCCTTCGTCAACGATGGCGCTGGGGTGTACGGTGTAGTCGGTCATTTTAATAACTCCTGTAAGGCCGCTTCGCCCTGAAGCTGCGCCGTCGTCCATTTGCCGCCGTAGATGTGCAGCACGTTGTCCACGCGCTCGAACGCCCATTCGCGGGTGGCGTCGCTCGGGTTGGCGGCGCTTTTGAGCAGGGGGCGCACGCCCGAAAAGCTGCCGCTCACATCCGCCGCCGTGAGTTTTTCGCTGTGGTAAGCGTTGTAGGCGGCCAAAAGGTAATCGGTTTCGGTTTCAGACGGCCTTTCCGCTTCGGGGTGGTTTTGGCGGATTTCGGTGGTGCCGATCAGGGTTTTGCCTTGGTAGGGCAGCACGAAGAAAATCCGTTTTTCTTGCGGAATCGGCAGCATCAGCGCCTGTTTTTGTTCGCGGTCGATAAAGATGTGGCTGCCGCGCACCCAGTCGATGGTGTAGGCTGGCTCTCCGCCCTGTTGCCGGCGCAGCGCCATTGCCCACGGGCCGGTGGCGTTGGCGATGCGCTCGAAACCGTCAAGTTCGGCCAGGGTTTCGATTTTATGCCGCTCTTCCACGTTTACGCCCAAACTGCGGCATTGTTCCACCACCCAGCGGCCCAGTGCGAAATCGTCCATTTGTGCGTCGTAGAACGAGAATGCGCCTTTGAGGCCGTCTGAAAGCAGAGTGGGGCAGCGCTCGAGCGTTTCGGCTTTGTCGAGCCACGAGCTGCGCGGGAAGCCGCTGCCGGCGGCCAGAAAGTCGTAGAGCTTGGTGCCGATGCTGATCTGCCATTTGGGGCGGCCGCGCCCCGCATAGATGGGGAACAGCAATTCCAGCCGGCGGCACAGTCCGGGTGCGTGTTCCAGCCAGAAACGGCGCGCCAGCAGGGCTTTTTTCACCAGCGCAAACTGGCCGGTTTCAAGGTAGCGCAGGCCGCCGTGCAGCAGTTTGGACGACGATTGGCTGGTGTGCGCCATCACGGTGTCCTGCTCGAACAGCGTAACGGCGTGGCCTTGTTTGGCCGCCGCCCAAGCGGTGCACGCGCCTATGATGCCTGCGCCTGCTACGGCGATTTTCATATTCAGACGGCCTTATCAGTAAACCAGCGGAAGCGACACGGTTTTGTTGTCGCGGGCGGCAAGATAAGCCGCAATCAAGAGTTCCAGCGATTTCAAACCTTCGCGTCCGTCGGTAATCGGCTCGGCTTGGCCGCGCATCACGTCGATAACGTTTTTGTAGTAGAGCGGGTGGCCGAAGCCGTAAACCGAAGTGGTTTCGTAGTTGGCGGTTTTTACCTGCTCGTCGTAGTCGCGCGTGTCGGCGAAGTTCCATTCTTGGATTTCGTTAACCGCCACGCCGCCGATGCGCACGGTGCCGGTTTCGCCCAAAATGGTAATCGAGCCTTCGAGGTTTTTCGGGTAGGTGCACATGGTAACGGCCATCGAGCCGAGTGCGCCGTTGCGCCAGCGGATGTTGACCACGCCGGTGTCTTCGGTTTCGATGTCGCGGTGGGTGGAAATCATCGCCTGCACGTCTTCCACCGGGCCGATCAGCCATTCCATCAGGTCAACATAGTGGCTGGCTTGGTTCATGAATGCGCCGCCGTCGAATTCCCACGTGCCGCGCCAGCCGCCGCCTTGGTCGTAATATTCCTGCGGGCGCGTCCAAAACACGTTGAGGTGCACCATGCAGATTTTGCCGAAGCGTTTTTCTTCTACGGCGCGTTTGAGCATTTGCAGGGTGGCGTTGAGGCGGTTTTGTTTCACCACAAACAGGCGTTTGCCTGCTTTGTCGGCCGCTTTCACCATGCGCTCGCCGTCGTGCAGGCGGGTGGCCATCGGCTTTTCGGTAACCACGTGGAAGCCGGCTTCAACGGCCTCAACGGCCTGATCGGGGTGTTGGCCCGAGGGTGTGGTGAGCACGATGATGTCGGCGTCGGTGTTTGCCAGCATTTCGGTGTAGGAAGCGTAGCCTTTGGCGCCGGTGCGCTCTACGGCTTTTTGCAGGTTTTCGGGGTTGGTGTCGCACACGGCAACGACCTCGCATTCGTCTTTCAGGGTTTCGAACGAACCGAAGTGGTTGTTGGAAATGCGGCCGCAGCCGGCAAGTGCGAATTTGATTTTGCGGTTTTGGATGGTTTCGTACATGAGAGAGTCTCTGGATGGGTTTTTCAGACGGCCTTCGTGTTGCAGGAACAGGCCGTTTGAAAAACGGTATATGTTCTGAAAGGGTAGGTTTTAGAACCGTTTTTCCCGCGTTGACAGCTTCGGGCATGCGGGCGGAAACCGGTGGTTCGGTCGGGAACCGCGTTGCACGGGTGTTCCGGCAATGCCGCAGGGGTTTTCCGTTTCGGCCGGCGATTGCGGCGGGTTTGATAAAACAAATAACGGTTGTCCGCAGGACGGGCTGAGCCGCCGTTTTCAGACGGCCTGTCTGCCGTGCGTCCTGCGCTTTTTCAGACGGCCTTTACGCTTTCACGATGTTCGCCGCGTCTTCGCCGCGGAATTTGCCGCGCGAATCGATCACCAGCTTGGCGTGCTGTTTCAGCAGGCCGTAGTCGAATTTGTCGTGGTCGGTTGCCAGCACCACGCAGTCGAATTTGGCCAGGTTGTCGGCGGTAAACGGCTCGCTTTTCAGGTCGAATTTGTGTTCGCGCATTTTCGGGAACACGGGAACGTGCGGGTCGGAGTAGGCAACGTTTGCGCCCAAGTCGCGCAGGCGTTCCATGATGTGTACCGACGGGCTTTCGCGCATATCGTCCACGTTTTTCTTATAGGCGATGCCCAATACCAGCACGTTGCTGCCTTTGATGGCGCGGTTGTGGTCGTTGAGCGCGAGCACGGTTTTGTTGACCACATAGTCGGGCATGGCCGAGTTCACTTCGCCCGCCAGCTCGATGAAGCGGGTGTTCACGCCGTATTCGCGCGCTTTCCAGGTTAGGTAGAACGGGTCGATGGGGATGCAGTGGCCGCCCAAGCCGGGGCCGGGGTAGTAGGCGACGAAACCGAACGGCTTGGTGGCCGCCGCGTCGATGACTTCGTGGATGTCCACGCCCATTTTGTCGGCCACGATTTTCATCTCGTTTACCAAACCGATGTTCACCGCGCGGTGGATGTTTTCCAAGAGCTTGGTCAGTTCGGCCGCTTTGGTGCTGCTCACGGGCACCACTTTATCGATGGCGGGTTGGTAAAGCGCGATGCCGACTTCCAGACACGCGGGCGTGTGGCCGCCGATGACTTTCGGAATGGTGCGGGTTTCGAAATTGGGATTGCCCGGGTCTTCGCGTTCGGGCGAGTACACCAGGAAGATGTTTTCGCCGACTTTCAGGCCGCCTTCCTGCACGCGCGGCAGCAGTTCTTCTTCGGTGGTGCCGGGGTAGGTGGTGGATTCGAGCGACAACACTTGGCCGGCACGCAGATAAGGCTTCACGGCATCGGTGGTGTCGATAACGAAGCTCATGTCCGGCTCGCGGTATTTATTGAGCGGGGTGGGCACGCACAGAATCACGGCTTCCACTTCGCCGATGCGCGAAAAATCGGTGGTGGCTTCAAACAGGCTGTTTTTCGCCGCCGCGATTTTATCGGACGGGATATGCTCGATATAGCTTTCGCCGTTGTTGAGTTTGCGCACTTTTTCTTCGTCGATGTCGAAGCCCAAAACCTGATAGCCGATGTCGACGTAACGCAGCATCAGCGGCAGGCCGACGTAACCCAAACCGACGATGCCGATTTTGGCTGATTTGTCGGCGAATTTTTGAATGGTGATGTTTTTCATAAGGATTTCTCAAACATGAAGGGAAGGGGAAAGAAAAGGGAAAACATATGCCCGCGCAAGCTGTTATTGCGGGGATAAATAGTCAGGTTAGTAGTTTTATGCCCGGCAAACAGGAGTGGATCGCTTTATTGGATGGTTTTGCCGGAAAAAAGTTTTGCGGCCGGCCGTGCGGAAGAATCTGCCTGTACGGTGTGTGAAAAAATGTACAGGCCGTCTGAAAAATAACATAATGAATTTTTTATGGCTTTTATGCAGTTGGTGTTTCGGGGCTGCGGGTTTGTAAAACATGTGCTGTATGATTTTTACATAGATTAACTGCATGAAATTACAATGATTGCGCCGGATTTTCCGAAATGCCGTCGGTATTGCCAACATACGGGTACGTCCGACAATTTAAATTAAACGCAATTTACAGACGGCATAGTATAATAGCCGACTTCTATCCCACGCCACACCGAAGACAAGATGAAAACCGCTTTATACCGCCTGTTGGCCGCATTGCTGCTGAGCGGCACCGCCGTTTCCGCGCAGGCCGCCGTCTATATCTGCAACGGCACTTTTTCCGACCGGAAACTGGGGCCCGAATGCTTCCTGTCGCAAATGGACGGTTCGGGTTCCGCGCCTGCCGAAAAAGTCGACAACGTCCAACCCGTCGAGCCTGATTTAAAACAGAAACCGGGCGAGTTGGCCGAGAGCGGCGGCGATGTTACCGTGCTGCCGCAGAAGGGTGGCAGCAGCGTAACCAATTCCGCGGAAGCGGCCAATCCCAAACTCGATGTGCGCCTGCGCAACGGCGGCAAATCGGCCAAGGCAAAAGCGGCCGAAGCGAACCGCCGCGCCAAAATCGTTCCCGCGCCCACCATCCCCGCTCCGCCGGTCAAGCCCAAAGTTCAGCTTACCCGCGCGCAGATTCTGAACAACGAAGTCAAAAACGAGAAAACCGCGCTCGTGCGTGCCAAAGCTCAGTTGAGCGCAGCCAAGCGCAAAGGCAGCGACGCGGCGAAAATCCAGCGTTTGGAGCAGACCGTGCGCGACCGTCAGGCCAATATCCGTGCGATTGAAGGCGAGATGAAACGCTGATTCTGTTGAACCTGTTTGCAAAGGCCGTCTGAAAGTTTTTCAGACGGCCTTTGTGTGTTTCGGCACGGCACAACCTTGGCCGGTCTGCCTGTTCCGGAACGGGGTAAATCATGCGGATACATATTCTGCCTGTTCCCGCCTTCCGTGTTGCCGCATGGACAGCTTGCCTGCCGGATTGGAAAAGGCTGCGTCTGGATATAGCGTTGATTGCATTTGCCGTCGTTCCCGCTCAGGCGGGAATCCAGCGTTAATATTCATAAGTGTGTGAATAAACGATGTTTTCTGAACTTAAGACCGGATTTCCGTTCCGCGCGGGAATGGCGTTATCGGTCATCAACGCATTATCCAAACACAGCCGAGTAGGATTATGGGGGCGTGATGACAGACTGTCGCTGCGGGTTCTGTCTATGTGGGCATAATGGGGCAACGGTTGAGCGTTATCCCTTCCGAACATGGTCGCGGTTACGGTTTGCCGTGTTTTTTCAGACGACCTGCATGACGTGTCATCCGCCGCCCGAATCGGGTTGCCGTTTGCAGGCGCATGCGGTTTAATGGCAGCCCCGCCACAGCAAAGGCCGTCTGAAATGCCTACCTTGTCCCAATGGCTGCAAACCTGCCCGCTGCCGAAAAACGAAGCGCGTTTGCTGCTGCAACACGCAACGGGCTATACCCGCGCCCAGCTCATTACCCGCGACGGCGAATCCTTGCCCGATGAGGTCTGCACCGCGCTTGAGTCGTTTACGGAACGCCGTCTGAACGGCGAACCCGTGGCCTATATTCTCGGCGTGCGCGAGTTTTACGGGCGGTCGTTTGCCGTCGGCCCGGCCGTTCTGATTCCGCGCCCCGAAACCGAACACCTTGTCGAAGCCGCATTGGCGCGGTTGCCGCAGGGCGGAAAACTGTGGGATTTGGGAACGGGCAGCGGCATCGTCGCCGTTACCGCCGCACTCGAACGCCCCGATGCATCCGTGCGCGCCAGCGACATCAGCGCCGACGCATTGGCCGTTGCCCGCCGAAACGCGCAGGATTTGGGTGCAGCCGTCGAATTTGCCCGAGGCTCGTGGTTCGATACCGACAGGCCGTCTGAACAAAACAGTTACGACATCATCGTCTCCAACCCGCCCTATATCGAAGCGGGCGACGCGCACCTGACGCAGGGCGATTTGCGTTTCGAGCCGCAGGGGGCGTTGACCGATTTTTCAGACGGCCTGACCTGCATCCGTGCGTTGGCCGACGGTGCGCCGGCATATTTGAAAACGGGCGGTTGGCTGCTGTTGGAACACGGCTTCGACCAAGGTGCGGCCGTCCGCGGCATTTTGCGGCGGAACGGTTTTGTGCAGATAGAAACCCTGCCCGATTTGGCGGGGTTGGACAGGGTAACGCTGGGGCGTAAGCC
Organism: Neisseria sp.; assembly: GCF_041804105.1. Classification (GTDB taxonomy): domain Bacteria; phylum Pseudomonadota; class Gammaproteobacteria; order Burkholderiales; family Neisseriaceae; genus Neisseria. The sequence goes on along the minus strand of NZ_JBHCJY010000061.1, from coordinate 7,785 downwards.
GTAGGTGCTTACGGCAAACAGACAGGCCGTCTGAAATTTCAGACGGCCTGATTTGTATCTGAATATTCGAACCCTGACACGGCAAGGTTGGGTTCGTTCGGCTGACCGTGCACGGATATTTTCAGACGGCCTGTCTGTTTGCGGATGTGCGGTCGCGTTGTTTGGACGGCAAACCGCGTTGGGGCGGTGAAGTTTCTGTGAACAATTCAGGCGGATGGGTGGTTCCGCTCCAAGCGGCGCAACCGTATCCAATGGCGTTTTCAGACGGCCTGATTTGTGTCTGAATATTTGACCCCTGACACGTCAGGATTGGTTGAACAGGGTGCGTTCGGCTGACTGTATAACGGATATTTTCAGACGGCCTTTGAGTGGTAAAGCGCAGCAGGGCAGGCTGTTTTCATAGATGCCCTTGTAGATGCCCTTGCCGTGTGGATATGAGTCTGCGTCCGGCTTCTGCCGCTTGTTTTAGGCAGTATCCGGATGGTACGTCGGACATACTGACCACATCATTCCCACTCAGGAGGGAATCCGGTTTTGAATTTGAGAAATACGGTTTTTATTCATCAGGTTGTGAATGTCTCCATGAATTTCCGCCTGCGCGGGAATGACGGGTTTGAGTAATTGATTTTGTGCGAACTGATGTTCCGTTCAAGCGCAGCCTTGCTCGGGTAACCAAGGTGTTCTGTATTTCCGTGGGTTTCGTGAAAAGGGTGGGGTGCGCAGGCAAAACGGCTAATCCAGCAGCTTGGCAGCGACGGTTTGCTTGAATGCCGTGTTGGGTTGGCAGAGAAAAAGGCCGTCTGAAAACAGAAAACCTGTTTTCAGACGGCCTTTGCGGTTTCAGGCGTTTGCCTGATTATTTCGCAGCCAGCTCAGCACGCAGTTTTTTGGTCACTGCCATCATCACTTCAAGCTGTTTCACGGTTTCTTCCCAGCCGCGGGTTTTCAGGCCGCAGTCGGGGTTGACCCACAAGCGTTCTACCGGCACAACGTCCATCGCTTTGCGCAGCAGGTGTTCCACTTCGGCTTCGGTGGGGACGCGCGGGCTGTGGATGTCGTACACGCCCGGGCCGATGTCGTTCGGGTATTTGAAGTCGCCGAACGCGGTCAGCAAGTCCATGTCGGAACGCGAGGTTTCGATGGTGATGACGTCGGCGTCCATGCTGGCGATGGCGGGCAGGATGTCGTTGAACTCGGAGTAGCACATGTGGGTGTGGATTTGGGTGCTGTCTTCCGCGCCGGTGCTGGAGAGGCGGAAGGATTCGCAGGCCCAGGCCAGGTATTCGTCCCATTGCGCTTTTTTCAGCGGCATGGCTTCGCGGATGGCGGGCTCGTCAATCTGGATGACTTTGATGCCGGCTTTTTCCAAGTCCAGCACTTCGTCGTTCAGGGCGAGAGCGATTTGCTTGGCGACCACGCTCAAGGGGATGTCGTCGCGCACGAACGACCATTTGAACATGGTGACGGGGCCGGTGAGCATGCCTTTCATCGGGCGTTTGGTCAGCGTTTGCGCGTAGGAAGACCAGTAAACGGTCATCGGACTCGGACGGGAAACGTCGCCGAAAATGATCGGCGGCTTCACGCAGCGGCTGCCGTAGCTCTGTACCCAGCCGAACTGGCTGAAGCAGTAGCCGGCCAGTTGCTCGCCGAAGTATTCGACCATGTCGTTGCGCTCGGCTTCGCCGTGCACCGGCACGTCCAGCTCCAGTTTTTCCTGAACTTCCACGCAGTAGGCGATTTCTTTTTTCATCGCGGCATCGTAATCGGCGGCGGAGAGTTCGCCTTTTTTGAAGGCGGCGCGCGCTTGGCGGATTTCGGTGGTTTGCGGGAAGGAGCCGATGGTGGTGGTCGGCAGCACGGGCAGGTTCATCCAAGCCTGCTGCGCTTTGATGCGCTCGGCAAACGGTGATTTGCGCTGGTCGGCGCCTTTGGGCAAATCCGCCACGCGTTTTTGCACGGCTTCGTTGTGGATTTTCTTGTTGGTGGCGCGGTCGGCGGCGGCGGCGTCGGAAGCGGCGATGGCTTCTTTCACGCTGTCTTTGCCGTTGGCCAAGGCTTGTTTCACCGTGCCCAGTTCCACCAGTTTCTGTGCGGCAAACGCCATCCAGTTTTTGATTTCGGGGTCGAGTTTTTCTTCAACCGCCAGATCCTGCGGGCTGTGCAGCAGCGAGCAGGAAGGCGCAATCCACAGGTTGCCGCCCAGTTTGTCGGCAACGGGTTTCAGCGTGTCGATCACTTTGCTCAGGTTGGCGCGCCATACGTTGCGGCCGTCAATCAGGCCGACGGACAGGATTTTTTCAGACGGCCATGCGTCTGCAAACACGGCCAGTTGCTCGGGTGCGCGCACGCAGTCGATGTGTACGCCGGCCACGGGCAGGTTTTTCAGCAGCTCGACGTGTTCGGCCACGGAAGCGAAGTAGGTGCCGATGACGATTTTTATGCCGGTGGCGGCCAACTCTTTGTAAACGTTCGGGAAAGCATCGTAATAGGCTTTGTCGGCATCCACCGCCAAAACGGGTTCGTCAATCTGAACGTATTCCACGCCGGCGGCGGCCAGTTCGCGCAGGAGCTGTGCGTAGGCGGCCAGCAGTTTCGGCAGCAGGCTCAGGCGGTCGAACGCTTCTTTGTCTTTGCCCAGCCACAGCAGGGTCAGCGGGCCGACCAAAGTCGGTTTCACATTGTGGCCCTGCGCCTGCGCTTCTTTGATTTGGGCGGTCAGGTTGGCGGCGTTGACCGAAAATTCGGTGTCGGCGTGCCATTCGGGCACGATGTAGTGGTAGTTGGTGTCGAACCACTTGGTCATTTCCATGGCAAACTGGGTGGCGTTGCCGCGCGCCAGTTGGAAGTATTCGGGCAGCGTCAGTTTGGCCGCGTCGAAGCCGAAGCGTTTCGGAATCGCGCCCAAAGTGCACAGCAGGTCAAGTACATGGTCGTAAAACGAAAAATCGCCCGCAGGTACGAAATCGGCACCGGCGGCTTTTTGCGCGGCCCAGTTCAGACGGCGGATTTCGGCGGCGGCGGCCTCAACTTCGGCCTCGGTTTTCGCGCCTTTCCAGAAGGCTTCGACGGCAAATTTCAGCTCGCGCTTCGCACCGATGCGCGGATAGCCTGAAAGGTGAAAGGTATTCATATTGTTGGTCTCCGGAAAAAAGATTGCCCGCATCAGCGGCAGATAAACGGGTACGGGCGTATCATGCACGTTTTCGGCGGCAAGTGCAAACGACAAATCCGCATGGCTGTATGAAAAATTTTAATGGGTTTCAGACGGCATCCCGCAGGCGGCGGCTTACGGCGGAACCGGCCGGAAAACGGTACGGATTTTCCGTGCAAACCTGTTCGCGGCCGGACAAGGCCGTCTGAAAAGTTTTTTCAGACGGCCTTCTCTTCGGTACAATCCCGACCATCCGAATCATCTGTTACGGCCCGAATCATGAACCAAACAGCCAAACCGTTAACCATCGCCGTCTGCGTCGGCGAAGCATCCGGCGACCTGCTCGGCGCACACCTTATCCACGCGTTGAAACAGCGCTGTCCGAACGCCCGCTTCGTCGGCATCGGCGGCGCGCGCATGATTGCCGAAGGCTTCGAGAGCCTGTACGAACAGGAAAAACTGGCCGTGCGCGGCTTTGTCGAAGTCGTCAAACGCCTGCCCGAAATCCTGAAAATCCGCAAAGGCATCGTCAACGATTTAATCCGCATCCGGCCCGACGTGTTCGTCGGCATCGACGCGCCCGATTTCAACTTGGGCGTGGCGGAGAAGCTCAAAGCGGCGGGGATTCCCACCGTGCATTACGTCAGCCCGTCGGTGTGGGCTTGGCGGCGCGAACGCGTGAACAAAATCGTGCATCAGGTCAACAAGGTGCTGTGCCTGTTTCCGATGGAAGCGCAGCTGTACATCGATGCGGGCGGACAGGCGGAGTTTGTCGGGCATCCGATGGCGCAGACCATGCCGCTGGTTGCCGACCGTGCGGCGGCGCGTTTACAGCTCGATATGCCGTCTGAAATTCCCGTGTTCGCGATTATGCCCGGCAGCCGCGTGAGCGAAATCGACTATATGTGTCCCGTTTTTTTTCAGACGGCCTTGTTGCTGAAACAGCGTTATCCGCAGGCGCAGTTCGTGCTGCCCGTTGCCACCGAAGCCAGCGGCCGGCGCATCCGCGAATATCTGGCCAAGCCCGAATTTGCCGTGCTGCCGGTGAAGCTGCTCGACAAACAGTCCGGCCTCGCCTGTACCGCCGCCGACGTGGTGCTGGTCACCAGCGGTACGGCCACGCTGGAAGTGGCGCTGTGCAAGCGGCCGATGGTCATCAGTTACAAAATTTCCGCGCTCACCTACGCTTATGTGAAGCGCAAAATCAAAGTGCCGCACGTCGGCCTGCCGAATATTCTGTTGAACAAAGAAGCCGTGCCCGAACTGTTGCAGCACGATGCCACCCCTGAGAAACTCGCCGCCGCCATTGCCGACTGGTACGACAGCCCCGACAAAACCGCCGCATTGGAACGCGATTTTTACGCGTTGCACGAAATGCTGAAAAAAGATACCGCAGAGCTGGCAGCGGCGGCGGTGTTGAAAGAAGCGAAGGCCGTCTGAAAAACAGCTTTCGGGTGCAGCAGCCGAAGACGGCTTGGCCGCACGGATTTCGGAAGCCGGTTGGTTTGCAAAGGCTGTGTTTGGATTGTGTTGATAGTTGTTGTTTCGTCATTCCCGCGCAGGCGGGAATCCGGAAGGCGGAATTTCAGAATCTGTCTGAATAAACCGCTTGTTTGTCATGGCAGGTTTGGATTCCCGCCTGCGCGGGCATGACGGTTGTGAATGCTGCCGTCCCCAATCGGCATACCGTGCCGACACAGCCGGTTAGTTTTCCAAAATACTGATTGCCGTTACCGTGCCGTATGTAAGATTTGCCGTTGCCGTATCGAAGCGAAGGCCGTCTGAAAATATTTTCAGACGGCGCGGCCGGTTCAACCCCATTCGTTATTTTCAAGGAACAGCCCATGCTCCAAGCCCTTACCGCAGGTGTCGACGAAGCAGGCCGCGGGCCGCTGGTCGGCAGCGTGTTTGCCGCCGCCGTGATTCTGCCGTCCGATTACGAGTTGGACGGGCTGACCGATTCCAAAAAACTCAGCGAGAAAAAGCGGGACGAGCTGGCGGTGAAAATCAAAGCGCAGGCCGTGGCTTGGTGCGTGGCCAGCGCGTCGGTGGAAGAAATAGGCCGTCTGAACATCCTGCACGCAACCATGCTGGCGATGGCGCGGGCGGTGCAGGGTTTGGCTGTCCGGCCGCAAAAAGTGCTGGTCGACGGCAACCGCGTGCCGCCGGATTTGGGTGTTGAAGCGGAAGCGGTGGTAAAGGGCGACAGCAAAATCATCGAAATTTCAGCCGCGTCGGTGCTGGCCAAAACCGCGCGCGATGCGGAAATGTATGCGCTGGCGCAGCGTTATCCGCAATACGGTTTCGACAAACACAAGGGCTACGGCACGGCGGCGCATCTGGAAGCTCTGTCGCGGTACGGCGTGCTGCCCGAACACCGACGCGGTTTTACGCCCGTGAGAACGCTTTTGGCTCAGGGGAAACTGTTCGGATAAGGCGGTAGCCGACGGATGGCGCGGCGAAGTGCGGTTTGAATCGTGCCGTCCGTTATGCCGCAAATCGGGACCGTAACGGGCAGACAATGCCGTTTGCACCAATACCGCCGTCTGAAAAACGGGTTTCCGCCTGAGCAGGCATGGTTTGCAGAGTGTTGCCGTGGGGATGTTCAGGCTGGGGGCGGATATTGCGTGGATACTTGGTTTTCCGTTGTTTTTGCGCAGGCGGGAATCCGGCTTTTATATACAAATGATTGTTTAATATAAATATTTTGTATTTTGGATATGGATTCCCGCCTGCACGGGAATGGCGGAAGCCGGAGCAATCCGCCGTATCGGTATGGCATCCGTGCAATCTTCACGCACAGCCTGTTTTAAAAAACGGTTCAAACCCGTGCCGTAATCCGAAAGGCCGTCTGAAACCTTGTTCAGACGGCCTTTTATCGCAATCCGCCGACGTTTGGCAGGCCGTTCACGCAAAACAGGACGCTTCAGTATAATTTCGGTTTTTCCGTTCCGACACGCACACCAAAAACATCATGGAAACCCACGCCGAAACCTTGTACCGCCAAGCCTGCGGCTTGCTGGAGCAGAACCCGCCCGATACCGCGGCCGCCGTGCCGCTGCTGTACGAAGCGGCCGAAGCCGGCCATCCCGAAGCGGCATTTCAGCTTGCCGCCTGTCTGTCGGAGGAGGAGCAGCCCGACATCCGAGCCGTCCGCCGATGGCTGCAACGGGCAGCCGACGGCGGCCACGGATACGCCGCCTACAATCTGCTGCAAATCTGCGAGGCCGAGGGCGAAAGTTTCGTTTCGCAAATCGACGGCTACACCCGTTTGGCCGAAAACGGCATACTGCCCGCCCAGCTGCGGCTGTTCGAATACTACGCCACCGCCCAAGACCCGCGCGCCGTGCATTGGGCGGCAGAAGCGGCCAAGCAGGAACATCCGCTCGCCCAATATTATCTGGCGCAACACGAACAGAATGCCGCCGAACCCGATTACGGCATCATGCTTGCGCTGTATCTCAAAGCCGCCGCACAGGGTTTGCCGCTGGCACATTGGCAGTTGGGCCGTCTGTATCTTTACGGGCAGGGCGTGGCGCAAAACACGGCATCGGCGGTCGAACACCTGACCGTTGCCGCCGAAGCGGGCATCGTGCCTGCGCAAACCGAATTGGCCGCGTTGTTCCAAGAACAGGAGAATCCCGCCGCAGTCAGGTGGTACCGTGCCGCCGCCGAACACGACGACAACGCCCGCGCCGCACTCGCCCACCTCTACCTGACCGGCACGCTCACCGAACGCAATCCCAACAAAGCGCGCCGCCACGCCCGCGCCGCCGCCGAAAACCACCATCCCGAAGGCCTGCGGCTGATGGGCGACATCTACCGTTACGGCCTGGGCGTAAAAGCCGACGAAGAAGCCGCCCGCGCCTACTACCGTGAAGCCGCCGAACTGGGCAACATCGCCGCCTACCAGAAACTCATCAGCGGCGCCGTGCTCAACCAAGAACAGCAGGAATACGACCAAACCAAAACCGCCGCCCTGCTGCGCCAGCAAACCGAACGCGCCTTCCAAGCCGCCGAAGCCGCCGCCAAAGGCATCGGCCGCGCACAAGATTTCGCCCTTGCCCGCAAACTCTATCTCGAAGCCGCCGAATTCCAACACCGCCAAGCCATGAGCGCACTGGGCAACATATATTACCGCGGGCAGGGCGTTGAAACCGACTACGGCCAAGCCGCCTACTGGTTCGAGCTGGCCGCCGAACAAGGCGATCCCGCCGCCCAATACAGTCTCGCCTGCCAGTACTATTTCGGCCAAGGCCTGCCCCGCAGCACCGCCCAAGCCTGCCGCCTGCTCGAAGCCGCATTGGACAACGGCTACCCCGACCAAGCAACCGCCCGCCGCCTACTGGCCGAATGGCGGGCAGAAGCCGAAACGTGAAACGGTTGGCAACGTAGGTACGGTTAGCCGCCCCAAGCGGCGTAACCGTACATTTGGCAGCCAATCAACTAAGCACAATGATGAAGGCCGTCTGAAAAGCATGAATTGTTTTTCAGACGGCCTTTGAATTTGCACGGCAAGAATTTCCGTTCGCATGCCCTGTTTGCACGGTTACACTGGTTGAACGGTCGGCTGTATCTGTATTACCGTTTTCAGAAACGTAGGTACGGTTAGCCGCCCCAAGCGGCGTAACCGT
>NZ_JBHCJY010000060.1:0-45348 GCF_041804105.1 Neisseria sp. | reverse complement strand
GCCAAAACCATGAGCAAAAAAGAAGTCAAACCGAAACTGACACAGAAAGAAGCATTGACGCGCCTGCTGGATTTGATGAGCGTGGCGCAGACCACGGAAGATTTTTCTCCGCAGCGTTTGGAGCAGGTGTTTGGTTTGCCGGTTAAATATAATGAAACCGACAAGGGATATAGGATTAGTGAGCAGTTGCCCAATAGTGGGTGGTATATGTTTAAAGCCTACTATGTTCCCCCAAAAATGGAACAGTTGTCTTTCCGTTTTTCGGTCGGTGTCAACAACACAAAACCGGGCAGCGATCCCGATATGCGTCCTGTTTGCGAAATGACGATGGATGATTTCGGTGTGTTGGCCAAAAGCAAGGGTTTTACCATTCTGCCGAGAAGGGCATGGGGGCGCGCGCCTATTTTGGAAGGGTTTGATATGAAGAAAGGCAATCTTCAGGCCAAGATCAGTTTGACAGCCAGGGGCGGTCCGGGTACGGATTGGCGGAATCCGGGGCCTGCTTGTATCAAAACAATTGGCATTTATGTACCTGAAAAAAACAAAGGACGGTAAATCATGCCCAATCAACAGCTAACCTTAAGCCCTGCATCGCTGCAAATGTTGGATGATTTCCGCAAACAACCCGATGTGTTGCCAGAGCATTATCAAAACCTGATGGATGCCCTGACTGCTTCGCCCTTTTTGACGAAGCAGTTTAATACCGCCGTGGCCGAAGGGCGAGTGGCCGGTTTTAAAGCCCTTGATCCGTCGGTGAGCGCAGGCGGCAACTTTGATCCCGTTACGAAAAAAATCAGCCTGCCGTTAGGCAATCTGACCAACAGTGCATTTCAGGTTAAGGAAAACAAATACGATATGGTTTTTGTGCTGGCCCATGAGATACAGCACGGTTTAAATGACCCCGAGCAGCAAAAGGCAACGCATGAATTTTTCCAAGCCATTGACCGCAAAGCGCGGCAACCCGCCGTGCGCGACTATACCGAAGAAATCCAATCCCTGTTGGCATCTTTCCGGAGGGATGAAGCCAGCGCGGAGATTGCCGGATTCAACGCCTTGGTCAGCGCAGCAAACCCGACCAATAATCCGGCAAATATTCCGTCGTGGGCACAACTTTATGGAATGGCATGGCAACGAATGGAGGATTTTATTGCAGAGGAACCAACGTCGGAGGGCGATTTCTATTCTTTGAAAGGTATTGTGCCGAATGCCGATATGACTTTGTCGGAAGAGAAAAATCTGGACGTGATGGGCAGAAATTATTTTGACAAGGGGAGGGAAGAGGTGCAGCTGGCCAATTACTGCCCGCCGACAGGCTGCCAGCTCAACGACTATGTCGACTATTACAATCATTACGGCTCATGGATTGTGGGACAGGTTATTACGGCGGAACGCCGACACAATCCGAACAGCAAAGAGCCTTTGGTGTTGGATATGGTTAAATCGAGGCTGACCGAAGAAATGCTGGAAGAGAACGGCCTGTGGGTGGACGGGCAAACCATGCCCTACAAAGACATCGGTAAAAATCCGCCCGTACTGGGAACATTCAACCACACTTACGACGGCGCACAGCGCAATACTTGGATTCCCATTGCTTATGGCAGGGGCAGTTACCAGGAGTGGGCCGCTCAAGAAAAAGCGGTTGCCGACCCGCAGGAATCCAAATTGGATGCTCTGTTTTCCAAATACGGCAAACTGCTGGAAGCCGCCAAGCAGGACGACCATGAGACGTTCCGTCAGGCAAACCGGCAACTGATTGCCGACAGCCCCACGGCAAGCAGGAAAATGGCGGAATTTGATACAGCCGCCGAAATGAACAGGCTGCAGGCGGAAGAGGAGAAACGCCGTTTCAGTCTCGGCAATATGCCGCAGCGCGCCCAAGAGCTTTACGGCCAAATCGATACCAAGCTGCGGGCATATTACGACGAACACAAACTGCCTTATACCGAACACGGCATGAGAAACAGCGTTGCCGCGCTGACGGCGGAAGCCTATGCCAAACGTATGCCTGCGGTTCAAGATGTGGGCGTGAGTAACGACGGCAGGGTCGCAGCATGGCACGAGACCCGTGCCCACCGTTTCAGTGATGCCGTAATCCATGCGGAAAAAGCCGCAGCTACTCCGGCCCGCGAGAGTTTCGAGCAGACGCTTCAGGCACAGGAAAGGCTGGCGGAAGAAGACCGCAGGCGCGAATTGGAAAGGCAGATGGAGCGGCAGCATTCCTACGGCATGAGCCGTTAGGCCGTCTGAAACAGTATTTGATTTATTTAAAGTGATGGGAGTAGCGAATGGATGCGGAACAAACCGTTGAGAAGATAGATGCGGTTTTGGAAATGGGCGCGATGCTGACGGAAAGGTATCAGCAGCAGATGGAAGAGGCGACCGACCGGATGCAGCGCCAACTCGATGAATCGCTGGCGCAGTATAAAAAAGAACTGACGGCTTTTGCGACCGAAAACATCAAAACGGATTTGGACAGGGTGCTGCGGCAATACAGGCAGGACATGGACGAAACGCATGAAACGATGGTACACCGCAGTAAAGAGTTCAACACCTATCTGCATTTGGTAACGGAAGAAAACCGCAAAATTGCCCGCAAGGCTTGGATAGGAACAACGGTTTGTTTGGTGTGTATGGTGTCGATGCTGTTTTGCGGCGTATGGCTGGCGGCACATTATGCAGACAGAATCAAAGAAAACAAAGCGGCTGCGGAAATAACGGAGTTGTTGGCGAAATCGGATATTGTCCGCTGCGGCGGTTCGCTGTGTGCAAAAACGGATAAGGCAGGACGGGATGGGTATCGAACCATCAAGCTGAAGTAAATTATCTCTATATTAATATATGTAAATTTTAAGATGGAATGAAAGGCTAAACCATGCAAATCATCCACACAGTCAAAGAGTTGCGCGAATGGCGCAAAACCGCAGGGCGCGTGGCGTTCGTGCCGACGATGGGCAATCTGCACGAAGGGCATCTGGCGCTGGTGCGCGAGGCGAAGAAGCGTGCGGAAAATGTTGTTGTCAGCATTTTTGTGAACCGCCTGCAATTCGGGCAGGGCGAGGATTTCGACAAATATCCGCGCACGCTGTCGGATGATGCGGCCAAGCTGGAAGGCGAGGGCGTGGCGGTGGTGTTCGCACCGGACGAGCGCGAGCTGTATCCGAATGTGGCGCAGCGTTACAACGTCGAACCGCCGAATCTGCAAAACGAGCTGTGCGGCAAGTTCCGCCCGGGCCATTTCAGGGGCGTGGCAACGGTGGTAACGAAGCTGTTCAATATCGTCAAACCTGATGCGGCCTGTTTCGGCAAGAAGGATTACCAGCAGCTTGCGGTGATTAAAGGGTTTGTCGAAGATTTGGATTTCGACATCGAAATCGTGCCCGTCGATACCGGCCGCGCTTCAGACGGCCTGGCGCTGTCGAGCCGCAACCAGTATCTGAGCGAGGCGGAACGCGCCGAAGCACCGCGCCTGTACCGCGAACTGTGTGCCGTTGCCGAAGCGGTAAAAAGCGGCGATGTGGACTATGCGGGCTTGGAAGCGGCGGCGGCAGGCCGTCTGAAAGATGCGGGCTGGACGGTGGATTATGTGGAAATCCGCCATGCGGACACGCTGGAAGTGGCGCATGCGGGCGACAAGCGGCTGGTGGTGCTGGCGGCGGCGCGCTTGGGCAGTACGCGGCTGATCGACAATCTGGAAATCGTTTTGGCCTGACGCTGTTTTCAGACGGCCTTGATGGGTAAAGGTATGATAAAGAAACTGTTTACGGCCAAAATCGCCGTTGCCGCGATACTTGCCGCGCTCGGTGTGGCGGGTTATCAGAGCGACGAACTGGAATGGGTGCGCGACGGCGTGAGTCTGGTGGAAAAGGCGGGCGCGTCGGGTTTGGACAGTCTGCTGCCGGAAAAAACCGGTTTTCGCAGAGAAGGCGGGCAAAACGGGGCGGAAGCCGTTTCGGAAGCACCGTCGGGCGGAAACGGTCGGGCCGAATCCGCGTGGAAAAGCCTGTTTGACGACGGCAAAAGCCGCAGCGACGGCGGCCGCAACGATAAGCGGCAAGTTCCCTCGAAACGCAGCTACACGGGCCGAGTTACTTCCGTTGCAGACGGCGATACCCTGCGCGTAACCGATTCGGACGGGCAGAAGCACAAAATCCGTCTGGCTTACATCGATGCGCCCGAAATACAGCAGGCTTACGGCGAAGCCGCCCGTGATTCGCTGCGCGATATGGCCGACGGTAAAACCGTTGCCGTAACCGTGTTCGAGCGCGACCGCTACCGCCGCGAAGTGGCCAAAGTGGAAGTGGACGGCAAAGACCTGAACCTTGCCCAGCTGCGGCGCGGTGCGGCATGGCACTACACGTCTTATGCCGCGAAAAAACAGGACGGTTCGGACTATGCCGGTTACGCCGCCGCCATGAAAAAAGCCCACGCCGGACGGGTCGGTTTGTGGAAGAAAACCGATCCGCAAGAGCCTTGGAATTTCCGCAAACAGCAGCGCGAACAGCAGGAAAACAGCGGGAAAAAGAACCGGGATTCCGGCATGGAATGGTTGCGGTTGTGGTAGCCGGATAAGGTTCGGAGCGGTTGCTGAACCATTTTATTTTAAAAGCCTGTATTTGAGGGCTGTATTTGGTTGGTGCTGCCTGATGCAGAATCGTTCTCAGCCGTTATTCCCGTTCAGGCGGGAATCCATCTTTGAGGTTTCAGAAACCTTTTCAATCCATGAGCTTGTGAGTTGACGGTAAATTCCCGCCTGCGCGGGCATGGACGGTATTTTTAGTGTCATCAAATACATCACCTATACATTACCCGACACACCCGACACAGCCTTTGGAACAACTGCGACAGGCCGTCTGAAAACCGTCGGGTCGCCTTAATTGTGGCGGTTTGCGGCGGTTTGCGGTATGGTATCGGTTATTTCGGACGGCCTTTAACGGAGCTGCCCGAACGCTGGAATAGATTCAAACTGCGGCGGATGTGCAGGCCGCAAACGGAAAGGCCGTCTGAAAATCATGAAAACCATCTTAATCGTCCGTCCCGCGCAGCGTGCGGCGGCAGATGCCGAAACCTGCCGTAAGGCGGGATGGGATGCTTTGCCGTTCTGTCCGCTCGACATCGTGCCCGACGAAGCGGCGCTGGCGCAGTTTGCGGAACGGTATGCTGCGGCGGATGCAGTGTTTTGGGTCAGCCCGACGGCGGTGGAAACGGCGCGGGCTGCTGTGGATTTTTCAGACGGCGTCAAACCGCAGGTGGCGGTGGGTGCGGCAACGGCCAAAGCGTTGCAGGCGGCGGGCGTAGCGGAAATCCATTTTCCCGATGACGGCCACGACAGCGAAGCGGTGCTGCGTCTGCCGTTTTGGCGCGATTTGAAACTGGGTTCGCGGGTGTTAATCGTACGCGGCCACGGCGGACGCGATGTGCTGTCGGAAGGTTTGGCCGCGCTCGGCTTGAAACCCGAATATGCCGAAATTTATTTCAGACGGCCTCATACGCTCGATTGGCAAACGTTGGACAACCGCGATATGCGGGCTGTTTATGTTACTTCCGCAGAATTGGCGCAGGCCGTGTTCGCACAAGCGCCGCAGGAGTACGCCCAATTTTTGCGGAACTTGCTATACTTCACCCATCATCCGCGCATTGCCGAAGCGCTCCGCCGTGCGGGTGCGGAACGGGTGGAAGTGGTGCGGCGTTTGGACGGTGCGGCTTTGGCTTTGGCGGATAAAACGGATGCCGGGCCGTCTGAAAAAGCGGCCGTACCGCAACATTCTGAAGACAGGCCGTCTGAAAACGTTTCCGGATACCATGCCGAAGCATCCGTGCATGACGTTGCGGCATCAGGGAACGTGATTACCGTGGATGCGGCAGGGCAGGCTCTTGTTCATGATTCCCCCGTCAAGTCCGAGAATACGCCGCCTGTTTCAGAAGGCTCGAAAAGCAAAACTCCGGAACCCGTTTCCGAACCGATTCCCGCGCAGCCCCAACCGCAGGCTGCGCCACACACAGGAAAACCTATGCAAGAACCGAACAACCAAACCCCCGCCGCGCAGCCGGTGGTCATCAAGCAATCTTCAGGAAAAGGCGTGGCGCTCGGCGCACTGGTGCTGTCGCTTCTGGCTTTAGGCGCGGCAGGCTTCCTGTTCGTACAGGGGCAGAACGAGTTGAAAACCCGCGATTTGGCGGTAGAGCAAAAACTGGACAAAGCCGCGTTGGGCGAATCGCAAAACGCCACGCTGCTGCAGGAAAGCCTGCACCGCCAGCAGGCCATTACCGCGGAGCTGACGAAACTGGCTTCCGGCCAGCAGCAGAACAGCGGCCAAATTGCTTCGGCGCACCGTGCGTTTCAGGAATTGCAGAAAGGCCGCGTCAACTGGCTGGTGGACGAAACCGAAACCATGCTGAACCTGGCGTCGCAGCAGCTTTTGCTTTCGGGTAACGTGCAGGCGGCGGTGGGCGTGCTGGAACACATCGAAAGCCGTCTGAGCCGTTTCGACCAACCCGATCTGCTGCCCATCAAACAGGCGGTCAGCCAAGACTTGACCGCACTGAAAACACGTCCGTATCTGGACGTTTCCGGTACTGCATTGCGCATCGACCGTTTGGAAACTGCGGTAGCCGGTTTGCCGCTCATGGTTGACGGCACGCTCAAGCCGGGCGAAGCCGCTCCCGTGCAGCAGCCCGCACAGTCCGGCTCGTGGTGGGAAAACGCGTGGAACAAAACCGCCGAAACTTTGAAAGGCTTGGTGGAAGTACGCCGTCTGAACAGTTCGGATGCCATGCTGATGTCGCCCGAACAGGTTTATTTCGTGCGCGAAAACCTGCGCCTTCGTCTGCTGGATGCGCGTTTGGCGCTGCTCCAGCACAACGGCGAGGTTTATCAGAGCGATTTGAACAACGCGGAAGCAGCGGTCAAGCAGTATTTCGATGCGCAATCGCCCGCCACGCAGGCATGGCTGAAAGAAATCGCCGCACTCAAAACATTGGATTTGCGCATGATTTCCGATGATGCGCTCAAAGCCAGCCTGACTGCGGTCAATACTTATCAGGAAGGCCGCCGTACCCGCGTGGACGCTTCCGGTTTCGAATCCGCTCCCGCCGCCGCTGCATCTGCACCGGCAGCCGCTTCCCAGCCTGCGGCAGAACAGCCTTCGGCCGCACCGAAAATCCCTGCGCTGCCGTCTGAAAACAAAGCGGCAAGCGGTGTGAAAACGCCGGAGCCTGCCAAAGAAGCACCGAAAGCAGCCGAAAAACCTGCGGCCGCTCCAGCCGCGAAGCCTGCTTCAGCAGCCAAACCCGATACCGCTAAGCCGGCTGCGAAACCGGAAAACGGCGCGAAAGGGGCGTAACACATGAAAAGCGTAATCTGGATTGTGGTTTTGTTTGCCGTGGCTGTCGGTTTGGCGCTGGCGGCAGGCACGTATAGCGGCAATGTCTATATCGTGGTCGAACAGACCATGCTGCGTGTCAACCTTCACGCTTTCGTGGTCGGGCTGTTGTTGTTCGTGGTGGCGCTTTATATGCTGGTGCGCCTGGTTGCGGGGCTGTTGGGTATGCCCGACCGCATGCAGCGTTTCGGTACCGCCCGCAAAGGCCGTCAGGCTGCGCTGGCTTTGAACCAGGCGGGGCTGGCCTATTTTGAAGGCCGTTTCCAAAAAGCCGAGCAGGAAGCGGCCAGAGTGTTGGCCAACAGAGAAGCGGGCGATAACCGTACTTTGGCCTTGATGCTGGGTGCACATGCCGCCGATCAGATGGACGATGCCCCATTGCGCGACCGCTATCTGAAAGACATCGAAACCCTGCCTGCGAAACAGCAGCTTTCCCGCCATCTGCTTTTGGCCGAATCTGCGCTCAACCGCCGCGACTATCCCGAAGCCGAGCAGAATCTGAACGCCGCCGCGCGCATCAATGCCAACCTGACCCGCCTGGTGCGCCTGCAACTGCGTTACGCTTTTGATCACGGCAATGCGCTGGAAGTATTGTCCACTTCCGACAAGCTCGCCAAAGCAGGTGCCGTCAACGATTTTGAAGCAGCCGAATACCAAACTTGGGCATACCGCCGCCTGCTGGCGTTGGTGTCCGACGCGGGCGGCCTGAAAGCCTGTCTGAAACGCATTCCCGACAGTCTGAAAAACGGCAGCCTGAGCGTACCGATTGCTGAAAAATACGAACGGTTGGGGCTGTACGAACAGGCGGTCAAATGGGTAAAAGAACATTACCCCGACAGCCGCAATGCCGAGTTGCTCCGACCTTTTGCCGACAGCGTGCGTTTTCTGAGCAGCCGCGAGCAGCAGAAAGCCATCGACACTGCCGACGGCTGGCTCAAAGCCGATCCCGACAACGCGGGCCTGCTGCTGTGTTTGGGCGAACTGGCCTACGGCGGCCAGTTGTGGGGCAAAGCGCAGGGCTATCTTGAAGCCAGTTTGTCGGTCAAACCGACGTCGGCGGCCTATCTTGCGCTGGCCAAAGTATATGATGCCACCGAACAGGGCGAAAAAGCCGAAGCCCAACGCCGCCTCGCTTTGGAAAACATCACCGCAGCGGAAAACGCACAGTTGCCCGCTGTGAAATAACCGATCCGGCACAGGCCGTCTGAAACAGGTTTTCAGACGGCCTGTGCCGGTAAGTTGTTTGCAGATACCGGATTTGCTTGTTTTGCGGCAACAATGTATCCGCGTATCCGTCCGCAGTTTGGACTCTTCCGAACGTTATCCGCACAGGCCGTCTGAATCTTTCAGACGGCATTTCATCCGAAAGCGCACATCACATGACCGAACTTAAAAACGACACCTTCCTGCGCGCGCTGTTGAAACAGCCCGTCGAATATACCCCCATTTGGATGATGCGCCAAGCAGGCCGCTATCTGCCCGAATACAAAGCCACCCGAGCCCGTGCGGGCAGTTTTCTCGAACTCTGCAAAAACACCGAGTTGGCCACCGAAGTAACGATACAGCCGCTCGAACGCTTCGATTTGGACGCGGCGATTCTGTTTTCCGACATCCTCACCGTTCCCGACGCAATGGGCTTGGGGCTGTATTTTGCCGAAGGCGAAGGGCCAAAATTTGAGCGTCCGCTGCAACACGAAGCCGACATCGCCAAACTCGCCGTGCCCGATATGGCCAAGCTGCAATATGTGTTCGACGCGGTAACGTCCATCCGCAAGGCCCTGAACGGCCGTGTGCCGCTCATCGGCTTTTCCGGCAGCCCGTTCACGCTGGCCTGCTATATGGTGGAAGGCGGCGGCAGTAAAGAGTTCCGCACCATCAAATCGATGATGTATTCGCGCCCCGACCTGCTGCACAAAATTTTGGACGTAAACGCCCGCGCCGTTACAGCCTACCTTAACGCCCAAATCGATGCCGGCGCGCAGGCCGTGCAGATTTTCGACACTTGGGGCGGCGTGTTGAGCGATGCCGCGTTCAAAGAATTCAGCCTGCGCTACATGAAACGGATTTCAGACGGCCTCAAACGCGAAAGCGAAGGCCGCCGCGTGCCGGTCATCATGTTTACCAAAGGCGGCGGCCAATGGCTCGAAGCGATGGCCGAAGCAGGCGCGGATGCGCTCGGCTTGGACTGGACGTGCAACATCGGCCAGGCCCGCGAACGCGTCGGCGGCAAAGTCGCCCTGCAAGGCAATTTCGACCCGTTCGCCCTGTTCGGTACGCCCGACAGCATCCGCGCCGAAGTCGCCCGAATTCTCGAAGCCTACGGCCACGGCAGCGGCCATGTGTTCAACTTGGGACACGGCATCAACCAGCATACCGACCCTGAACACGCCAAAGTGCTGGTGGACGCGGTACACGAATTGTCGCGGCAGTATCACGGTTGACCGTGATAAGGACAAAGGCCGTCTGAATGTTTTTCAGACGGCCTTTGTGTTTGGAATGTGTTTGAACATGCTGTATTTAGAGATTGTGTTGATGACATGTTGGCACAATGGATTTCTCCAACTTCCGTCATTTCTGCGCATACGGAAAGCCGGTTGAAACTTGGGAAATCTCTTGCATTTATGAATTTGTAAATAAAGTAAATGCAGGGGGGAATTTTAATAGATAAGGCCGTCTGAAAAACAACGGCTTACGATGACGATGCAGTTTTCTTGGGGCAGCCTTTTCCTTTTTCTACACACCGCCGCGGCGCTGGCCTGTGCGGTGCGCGTACTCTATAAACAGCACAATACCGGCACGGCTTTTGCGTGGCTGATTATCCTGTTTCTTTTCCCGCTGTTCGGCACGGTTGCCTACCTGCTTGTCGGCGAACCCCGGCTGGGCATGGCGCGGGCGAAGCGGTCGGAAGAAATGAACCGCTTTTACCGCGGGTTTGCCGAGAAATATCTCGACGGCATTTATCTCGATACCGGAAGCGGTATCAGTCCGCGTTACCACGGGCTGAGCCTGGTGGCTTCCCGCAGCACGGGTTTGGGCGCAACCCGCAGCAATGCCATGCAACTGCTGTCGACCACAGACGGCATCATCGATACCATGCTGCAAGATATTGATGCGGCGGAGCATTCCTGTTTGCTGGCGTTTTACATCATCGAACCGCAGGGGCGGATTGAAGAGATTCTGAACGCCGTGCTGCGTGCCGCTGATCGTGGCGTGGATTGCGCGGTATTGGCCGACGCAGTCGGCAGCAGCGTTTTTTTCGGCAGTATTTGGCCGGAAATGTTGCAGGAAGCAGGTGTTGAAGTCCACAGCGCCCTACCGGTAGGGCCGCTCAGAACGCTGTTTACCCGCAGCGATTTGCGGAACCACCGCAAATTGTTGATTGTGGACGGTAAAATCGGTTATACAGGCAGCTACAATCTGGTTGACCCGCGCTTTTTCAAACAGGGAGCGGGTGTCGGCGAATGGGTGGATGTGATGATGCGCTGTACAGGGCCGATGGTGTTGGAAATGGCCGCGGTGTTTTATGCGGATTTGGCAGTCGAAAACGATGAAAACCTGCAAAGCATCCGCCAATATCTGACCGAAAACGAAGCGCGCATTCCCGAAATGCTGCCCGAAAAAATGCAGCAGGGCAGTGTGGTTGCGCAGGTGATTCCGTCATCCCCCGAGCAGAGCGACCGAGTGATTTACGAAACCATCCTGTGCGCCGTGCATCAAGCCAAGCGGCGCATTACCGTAACCACGCCGTATTTCGTTCCCGACGAACCGCTGCTTACCGCGTTGACCACTGCTGCCAAACGTGGCGTGGAAGTCATTCTGATTCTGCCGGAAAAAGTCGATTCGCTGATGGTGCGTTATGCCAGCCGGGCCTATTACCCGATGCTCTTGGATGCAGGCGTGAAAATCGCGTTGTTCAAAGGCGGCCTGCTGCATGCGAAAACAATGACTGTTGATGACGGCTACACGTTGTTCGGTACGGTGAATATGGATATGCGCAGCTTTTTCCTGAATCTGGAAATCAGCTTGGCTGTGTACGATAGAACCGTAACCGCCGAAGTCCGCGCACTTCAGGAAAACTACTTGGCCGACAGCAGCTACATTACCGTGAAAGCATGGCAGCAGCGCGCGAAGTGGTGGGGATTGGTGGAAAACACCGTCAGACTGATGGGGCCGCTGTTATGAACGGGAGTAGGAAGAACCGGAAGAGTATGGAAAATAGGCTTTAAAAATCATATATGTCTCGATATACATCGGTTGGTATTCGGTTTAGTCAGATCGGGAAACCATGTTGGATACGTTAAAAAACCGCATATTAACCGCCGTATTATCTGAACCAATTTTTCTCCGAGAAGCACGGCTTCCCAGTTGGACAGGGCGGCGGCAGGGAAAAATTTATATTGCTGTGCAAACTAATCCGTTAGAGGGCGTTGCAGCGTAATCTTGTTTTTAAAATAAGGCCGTCTGAAAAAGTTTTCAGACGGCCTTATTTGAGTGGCTGATTTGATAAATAAAAAATCCCTTGAATTATCAAGGGATTTTAATGTTGTGGCAGAGGGGAAGGGATTCGAACCCTCGATACGCTATTAACGTATACACACTTTCCAGGCGTGCGACTTAAACCACTCATCCACCCCTCTAAAAACTTTAGCTTTCAGACGGCATTATAAACCATAAGGCCATCTGAAAAAATCCTTAACCGTTAAAAAACGGAAAACCGGTTTGTTACCGGTATTCTGGTGCCCAGGAGAAGACTCGAACTTCCACACCCGTGAGGATACCAGCACCTGAAGCTGGCGCGTCTACCAATTCCGCCACCTGGGCAATTATCTTTATCCGAATGAAACAGAGCTGTGGTGCCCAGAAGAAGACTCGAACTTCCACACCCGTGAGGATACCAGCACCTGAAGCTGGCGCGTCTACCAATTCCGCCATCTGGGCTTTGCTTTATTCGGTGTTTTGCGATACAGTGCGACTGCAGCCGCAAAGAAGTCAGAATTATATATTTAAGTGAAAGATTGTCAACAGCCAAAATGAAAAAAAACACTAAACAGTTAAATTTGAGAGAGAAAGACCCTTTTTTAAATCGGGAAAAACAGCGTTACGATCAGCCGTTGCCCAGTCGCGAATGGATGATTGAAATTCTCGAGCGGGAAGGCGTGCCGCTGAAAACCGCCGTACTGGCGCAGATGCTGTCGATTACGGAAGACGAATATGAATTTTTCGTGCGCCGTATCCGCGCGATGGAGCGGGACGGGCAGGTGCTGATCAACCGCCGTGGTGCGGTGTGTGTGGCCCAAAAGCTGGAACTGGTAAAATGCCGCGTGGAAGCGCACAAAGACGGTTTCGGTTTCGCCGTGCCGCTGGTGTCTGCGGGGCAGGGCGATTTTGTTTTGTATGAACGCCAGATGCGCGGGGTGATGCACGGCGATATTGTTACCGTCCGTCCTGCCGGTATCGACCGGCGCGGCAGGCGTGAGGGGCAGGTGCTGGACATTGTCGAACGGGCGCAGTCGCAGGTGGTGGGCCGTTTTTATCTTGACCGCGGCGTAGCGATTCTCGAGGCCGAAGACAAACGCCTGCAGGACATTGTATTGGAACCTGACAGCGTGGCCGAATTCAAGCCTTCAGACGGCCAGGTGGTTGTGGCCGAAATCGACAGCTATCCCGACGGCCACCGTCCGGCCGTTGCGAAAATCGTCGAAGTGTTGGGCGGTTATGCCGACAGCGGCATGGAAATCGAAATCGCCGTACGCAAACACCATCTGCCGCACCGTTTCAGCGAAGCCTGCGGAAAAGCCGCCAAAAAAATCCCCGACCGTGTACGCAAAAGCGATTTGAAAGACCGCATTGATTTGCGCAGTCTGCCTTTGATCACGATAGACGGCGAAACTGCGCGCGATTTCGACGATGCCGTTTATGCCGAGAAAATCGGACGAAACTACCGCTTGGTGGTGGCGATTGCCGATGTGAGCCATTATGTGCAACCGCTAGATGCCATCGACAAAGATGCGCTGGAACGCAGCACCAGCGTGTATTTTCCGCGCCGCGTGATTCCGATGCTGCCGGAAAATCTGTCCAACGGCATCTGTTCGCTCAATCCCGATGTCGAGCGTTTGTGCATGGTGTGCGACATGACGGTAACTTATGCGGGCAATGTGAAAGCATACAGCTTCTATCCCGCCGTGATGCGTTCACATGCGCGGTTGACCTACAACCAGGTTTGGGACTGGCTCGAGCAGGGCGGCGATTATCCGCATAAAACCCAAATCGAAACGCTCTACAAACTGTTCAAAATCCTGCAGGCCAAGCGGCAGCAGCGCGGTGCGGTGGAATTTGAAAGCGTGGAAACGCAGATGGTGTTCGACGGTAACGGCAAAATCGAACGCATCGTTCCCGTTGTCCGCAACGACGCGCACAAACTCATCGAAGAATGTATGCTTGCCGCCAACGTGTGCGCGGCGGAATTTTTACAGAAACACAAGCATCCGGCATTGTTCCGCAACCATCTCGGCCCTACGCCCGAAAAACTCGCCGCCTTGCGCGAACAGCTCGCCCTGCTCGGCCTGACGTTGGGCGGCGGCGACAAACCTACGCCGAAAGACTACGCTGCGCTGGCCGAACAGTTCAAAGGCCGTCCCGACGCGGAGATGCTGCAAGTGATGATGCTGCGTTCCATGCAGCAGGCCGTGTACGAACCCGCCTGCGAAGGCCATTTCGGGCTGGCTTATTCCGCTTATGCGCATTTTACGTCGCCCATCCGACGCTATCCCGACCTGACCGTCCATCGTGCGATTAAGGCTGTTTTGCAGGGTAAAACATATGTGCCCGAAAAATCATGGCAGGAGCTCGGCGTGCACACCTCGTTTTGCGAACGCCGTGCCGATGATGCCAGCCGGGATGTCGAAAGCTGGCTGAAAACCTACTATATGCGCGACAAAGTCGGCGAAGTGTTCGGCGGCCGCATTTCCGGCATGACCAGTTTCGGCATCTTCGTTACCCTTGACGACATCCACATCGACGGGCTTGTCCACATCAGCGATTTGGGCGAAGACTACTTCAACTACCGCCCCGAAATCATGGCGATCGAAGGCGAACGCAGCGGCGTGCGCTTCAGTATGGGCGGCCGTGTTACCGTGCGTGTGGCGCGTGCGGATTTGGATACCAGCCGCATCGATTTGACGTTGGTGAGCGGCGGAGAGGCCGGTAAAAAACGCAGCCGGAAAAGCACGGCAAAAACAGCGGCCGCCCAACAGGGCAAAGCTGTGCAAGCCGCCGTACCGGGCAAAAAAGCGGGCAGGCCGTCTGAAAACGGCAACGGAAAATCCGCAGGCAAAGCCAAGGCAGACAAAGGCAAACGCAAGGCAAAAGGCGTGAAGATTAAGGTAAAGGAAGCTGCGAAAACCGAAGCCAAGCGCAAAAAACGGAGTAAAGCCAAGTAAGCGGCAAGTATTCCGCGTCGTTTAAGGTTAACGTGTTGCAAACGTTATGAGGCCGTCTGAAAAACATTTTTTCAGACGGCCTGTTTTCTGTACAGGATTTCCGTATCGGCGGTTGATGGTTTGGTTGATTCGGCAAGCGGTTTTTTTGATTGAAGGGGCGTGATTTTTATCAAGGCGGCAGATGTGGGCACGGGATGGCAGTGGAGAAATGCGTATTCCGTCTGTAAAGGAGCGGCTATATCGGATAAGTCGGATAAGGCAGTTGGATATCCGAAGGCTGTGTTTGGATATTGTGTTGATACTTGGTTTCCGTTATTCCTACGCAGGCGGGAATCCATTTTTTATCTTTTCAAGTGATTGTTTAAAAAAAGGATGTCGGATTTCAAGCATGGGTTTCCGCCTGCGCGCGAATGAAGGAAGTGGGAAAAAAACCATCTTGCCGCTGTGTTATCAACACTACCCAAATACGGCATATCTGAAAGCTTTCGGCCAACCTAGTCAATCGTGTATGAGTTATCAATACTACCCAAATACGGCATATCTGAAAGAGGCCGAACCACCCGTTACAAACCATATGCGGTACGGGATGGCGGCAATCAGGAGGGTTAACTGTTTTTCAGACGGCACGAAGTTGTCAGGATACGGGCAGGCCGTCTGAAAAAGTGTTCGGCACAACGTTCAGACGGCCTGCTGCCACCGTTGCAGGCGTTCGGCCAATCCTTTCAGAATCAGGGCGGTCAATCCCCAGATGTCGTGGTTCAGATAGGGCAGTTGCGGCGTGTGCAGGGTTTGGCCGCGATGGACGGCGGTGCGGCTTGTGTAGCGGGCAAGGTCGAGTGCGTCATCCAGCGGCAGGTAAATGATTTCCGCAACTTCGTCGGGATTGGGGAAAACGGGAGGATTGTGGCGGCAAAGCGCGGGAACGGGGTGGACGCGGTATCCCGACGGAGTGGCCAGACAGGGCAGGGCGGGGAAGGTTTGCCATGCTTCGGCGGGAATACCGGTTTCTTCGTATGTTTCGCGTAGGGCGCAGGTTTCGGGCGTGTCGTCGGAAACATCCATGCGTCCGCCGGCAAACGAGATTTGTCCGCTGTGGTGGCGCAGGTTGTCGGCGCGGCGGGTCAGCAGGATGTGCCAGCCGCTTTGCTTGGCGACGATGCCGATCAGAACGGCGGCTTCTTTCGATGCCGAATGTTCAAACATGTTCAGCCGTTGCGTTTCGCTCTCGAGCGGAATGGCAGCGGCCTGTTGCAGGAAAAGGACGAGTCGGTCGGTGTTCATGATGTTGCGGAACGGTTTTCAGACGGCCTGCGGCGGAACGGGAACTGCGGCATGTCGGTACCGTTTGGTTGTTCCGGCGTTTTGGCCGTTACAGGCCGTCTGAAAAAAACGGAAAACACCGCCGATGTTGCGGGGCGGCAAATCAACAAATGCGCGTGCTTGTGATAAAGTATCGGTTCTTCGGAAAACTGTCCACCGTTTTCCGGCTCTGGCGGACGGGCGCAGTAAACCCGAACGGGAAACCATGCCGTCCGGTGGACGGATGCCTGTTTCGACGGATGCCGTTTTTCCGCACAGTAAAGATTTGATTGGAATGCAGGGTTCAGGCCGTCTGAAAACCGCGTGTTCCCCCATTATGATATTAAGGATTCTGTATGTTTTTTGCCCGTAAACGCTTCGCCGCTCCGCTGTTGGCGTTTTGTATGGCATGTGCAGGCTATGCCCACTCTGCCGGAGAAGTGCCGGAAACCAAATTGAAAATGCCGTCTGCAAAGGAATACCGGCGTATTATTCCGACCAACCGTTTGGAGCAGGACAGCCGCCTTTCCGAAGAAAAGCGACGCAAAAGAATCGTGGAACGCGCGAACACGGTATTTACCCTGTTGGGCGGCGAAACCGCCCTGCAAAAGGGGGATGCGGGTACGGCTCTGGCCACTTATATGGTGATGCTCGACCGGCAGAAAAATCCCGACATCGCCGAACGTGCGCTGGAAATGGCCGTTTCGCTCAATGCCTTTGAACATGCGGATATGATTTACCGCAAGTGGCAGCAGATAGAGCCTGTGCCGGGCGAAGCGCAAAAACGCATGGCTTGGGTGCGCAGCCTGCTGTCGGGCGATACCGAATATACGCTGAAAAATTTCGACGGCGTATTGAACAATGCCGACGAAACCCAGGCGCGGCGGCTGTTTCTGCTGTTGGCGCAGGCATCGGTGCGCCAGCCCGGTTTGAGTGAGAAAATCGCAAGCCAAGTGCACAAGGCTGCCAAAAAATACCCCGATATGCCCGAGGCGGCGATTGCCGACGCAATTTTCAGCGCGCACGGCAACCATGAAAAACACGCTGTCGAAGCCTTGCAGCGTTTGGCAAAACTCGATTCCGAGCTTCTGCCGCCCACCGAGCTGACCCTGCGCCTGATTGCGCACCGCAATCCCAAAATCATCAGCCGTTTTTTTGAAAAAACCGATACGAAAAACCTGTCGCCGATTTGGCAGGAGTTGGAAATCAGCAGCCTGATTACCGCCAAAGACTACGGTAAGGCTTACAGTCGCCTGCAGCAGATGCTGTCGGAAAATCCCAGCGCCGATCTCTACATGCAGGCCGCGCTGCTGGCGGGTATCCGCAAAGACGATATTTCCGTGTTCGGCAATTATGTGGAAAAAGCCTATAACGCAGGTACGCGCGAACAGAAGAGCCGTGCCGCCATCATCGCCACCATGCGTTATGCCGACGACAAAAACTACCAATCCGCCCAAAAATGGCTTGACCGCGTGAGTGCTTCCGATTATGCGTTTGACAAAGCCGTATTGAGTGCTTCCCTTTATGCCGACCGCGGCAACTATGCAGCCGCGCTGAAAGAGGCGCAAAAAGGGCAGAAACTGCCTGTGCAGCAAGGGCGTTTTTTCAACAGCGGCGATTTGCAGCGCATCCAGATTTATGCGCTGTCCAGAAGCAACCGCCCGAAAGAAGCGCTGTCCGAATTAAACAAACTGTCCGCCAAAGTCGAAAAACAGCGCGGTTCGACAGAACAGTTGTCCGACATTCTCTACCACCGTGCCATGATTTACGCCGACGGGCTGAACCAGCCAGCAAAAGCCGTATCCGACTTGCGCCGCTATCTTCAGCTCAACCCCAACAGCGCCACTGGCATGAACGCGCTCGG
This sequence comes from Neisseria sp., assembly GCF_041804105.1. Classification (GTDB taxonomy): domain Bacteria; phylum Pseudomonadota; class Gammaproteobacteria; order Burkholderiales; family Neisseriaceae; genus Neisseria. Next base: position 27,367 of record NZ_JBHCJY010000060.1, on the reverse strand, counting down.
CTATACGTTGCTGACTATGGATAAAAAGCATGTCGACGAAGCCTTGACCCTGATTCAGGCGGCCCATCAAATCGAACCTGATTCTCCCGCCATCAACGACAGTCTCGGCTGGGCGTATTACCTGAAAGGCGATGTGCAGGCAGCCCGCCCCTATCTCCAATTTGCGTTCGAACAGTATCCCGATCCCGAGGTGGCCGCGCATTACGGCGAAGTTTTGTGGCAGCTCGGCGAAAAACAGCAGGCGCAGGAAGTGTGGAAAAAAGGGCTGGAACGCGGCGGAAAAAGCCAAGTCATCAGACAAACCGTGCGACGTCTCGGAGCCAGGCTGCATGCGGTTAACCCTGCGGCGAAAAGAAAAAACTGACCCTGTTCCAACTCCGATACGGTCGGCCTCGATTGCAGGGATTGCCCGAACCGAAAGCCTGACGGCACAGCCGCCAGGCTTTCGTCAGGCCGAAACCTTCGGCTTTATGGCAGATAAACGCTGCAATACGACCCGATACGGCAGGCCGTATTTAGAACCGATTTGCCTAATAAAGGCCGTCTGAAATTCCGATAATGATGAAATCCACGCTTTTTTTCCTGCTGCTTGCCGCCGTCGGCAGCAGCCTGTACCACGTCGGCCAAAAATCCCTACACGACGTTTCTGCCAATCCGATGCTGCTGCTCAGTCTTTACTACGTCAGTGCGCTGGCGTTGTGTTTGGCGGCTATGCCGTTTTTCGGCAAAACCGATTTTTCATCCGTAGGCACGTTGGCTGCGGATTGGCGGCTGTGGCTGGTGGCCGCAGGCATTTTGTGTATCGAACTCGGTTTTCTGCTGGCTTATCAGAGCGGCGGTTCGGCACAATGGTCTGGTGTGGTGGTCAACGGCGCGGCCGCGCTGTTACTTGTGCCCCTGAGCCTGATACTGTTTCAGGAGTCGTTTTCTTGGAACAAAATCATCGGCATTGCGATGACGCTGACAGGCATCTATTTTGTGGTGAAGAAATAAGCTAAGGCCGTCTGAAAAACATTTTTCAGACGGCCTTTCAGTTGTATGTGCATGGCAGACGGAGATGTTCCTGTGATGTCCGAAGCGGATGAAAATCCAATCATCCGCATGACGGAAAACCGATGGCGTCGGCGGAGTCGGTAACCGGTTTTTCGGATGGTGTTACGGGAACGGCCACTCCTCCGACGGCTTGATGTTTCAGGTTTCCAGTGCCTGCCGCTGCAGGGCGGTCAGTTCCGATATGCCTTTCTGCGCCAGCGCAATCAGTTTGCCCAATTCGTTGGTGGTAAACGGCGCGCCTTCAGCCGTGCCTTGGATTTCGATGATTTTGCCCGATGCGGTCATGACAATGTTGACATCGCTGTCGCAGCCCGAGTCTTCGGGATAATCCAAATCCAGCAGCGGCACGCCGCCGACCACGCCTGCGGATACGGCGGCCACGGCTTCGCGGACGGGGTTTTCCGCAATCAGGCCGTCTGAAAGCAGCTTGTTGACGGCGATTTGCAGGGCGACGAATGCGCCGGTAATCGAAGCCGTGCGCGTGCCGCCGTCGGCCTGAATCACGTCGCAGTCAATCAGAATCTGGCGTTCGCCCAGTTTTTCCATATCGACCACGGCGCGCAGCGAACGGCCGATTAAGCGTTGGATTTCCTGCGTGCGGCCGGACTGTTTGCCCGCGGCGGCTTCGCGGCGCATACGGCCAGCGGTGGAGGCAGGCAGCATGCCGTATTCCGCCGTTACCCAGCCTTCGCCTTTGCCGCGCAGAAAAGGCGGCACGGCTTCGTCGATGCTGGCGGTGCAGATGACTTTTGTGTTGCCGAATTCAATCAGCGCCGAACCGTCGGCATGGGGCAGGAAACGGGGCGTGATGGTTACGGCGCGCATCTCGTCGGCGGCGCGGCCGCTGCGGGCGTAGTCGGTCATGGTTTGTCCTTGCAATGATGGTGCGGCGGATTATATCACGCGTAAATGTGTTATATTTCGGGCTACTTCCACCCGCAACCAGAACGGAGCTAAATCGATGACCGCACGCAAAGCCCCTGCGAAAACAGCCGAAACGCAAACCGTAGAAAAATCACCGGCCAAAGCCGCCGCCCGTAAAACCCCCGCAAAAACCGCACCGGCCAAGGCAGCGGCAAAACCCGCCGCAACGCCGTCTGAAAAAACCGCGGCCAAAGCCGTTGCCAAATCTGTTTCCAAACCTGCGGCCAAAGCCGCTGCGGGCAGCATTCACAGCATGACCGGTTATGCCAACGCTTCCGGCGAAGCTGCGGGCAAACGCGTCAATCTCGAAATCCGCTCCGTCAACCACCGCTATCTCGACTTGCAGTTCCGTATGCCCGAAGACCTGCGCCATTTGGAAGGCACGCTGCGCGAACAAATCGCCGCAGCTGCCCAGCGCGGCAAAATCGAATGCCGCATCCAGTTGCAGGACGTTCAGAACGGCGCCGCTTTAACCGTTAACCAAGAGTTGGTCGGAAAACTTGCCGCGCTGTCGAAAGACATCCGCAAAGCGCACGGCGGTTTGGGTAAGCTGACGGTGGCCGACATCCTCAATTTCCCCGGCGTGCTGGCCGCAAACAGCACCGATGCCGAAGCCCTCGGCACGGCGGTGGCCGGTTTGCTGACGGCGGCTCTGAAAGAATTTTCCGCCTCGCGCCTGCGCGAAGGGAAAAAACTCGCCCAGCACCTGATCCAGCGTCTTGATTTGATGGAAGAAATCATTGCCGCATTGGAAGAGCTGTTTCCTGCGCTGATTGCCGCCTATACAGACAAACTGAAAACCCGCCTGCAGGAAGCCGTCGGCAACATCGACAACGACCGTTTGCAGCAGGAGCTTGCCCTGTTCCTGCAAAAATCCGACGTTGACGAAGAATTCAGCCGCCTGCGTACCCACATCGCCGAAGTGCGCCGCACCGTTACCGAAGGCAAGGGCGGTGCGGGCAAGCGTCTCGATTTCCTGATGCAGGAACTCAACCGCGAAGCCAACACGCTCGGCAGCAAAGCCATCGCCGCCGAATGCACACAGGCTTCGGTCGAACTGAAAGTGTTAATCGAACAAATGCGCGAACAGGTTCAGAACATCGAATAAGCCGTGTTTTATTCGTGCATAAACAAAGGCCGTCTGAAAAATGTTTTCAGACGGCCTTTAACTTGCAGACGGACGGCGGAACCGTATGCGGATTTGTTCCTTATCGCCACAGGTTTTGCGGGCAGTCTGGGGGATTTTGATGCGCCATAGTCCGCCAAACGGTTGTACACAGAAAAAAGGAGCGGGGTTGGCGGTAAATAACTTTCTTGAAAAAACAAATGGTTGTGATGGAAAAGAGCAAAGAGAAAGCCGTGCTATACTAGGCTCGGCCTTTTTCGTGAATGCTTGGCGAAACTCGGTGGCGGAAGCCTGATGCGGCAAGGTTTTCGGAGAAGGCTCAGCCGTTTTCAGACGGCTGTGTGTTGAAACGGCCAGTAGCCTTTGGTTACCGGCCAGTATTTGTCAGCCGTTTTCAGACGGCTGTGTGTTGAAACCAGTCTCGCCGCCTGTGGGGACAACCACGGGGACCAGCCGTTTTCAGACGGCTGTGTGTTGAAACTGCGGTTATTGACAACAATATGGATGACCGGAAACAGCCGTTTTCAGACGGCTGTGTGTTGAAACGCGATTGGACAATTTCCGCAGGCGGTAGCTGATTCAGCCGTTTTCAGACGGCTGTGCATCAAAACCGCCTATTGAAATTGCTGAATTTGGTGGTATCACGTCAAAGGCCGTCTGAAAAACGTTTTTCAGACGGCCTTTCATTTCAAACTGTACGCGAATCAGTTTTCCGGTTTGGCATCGGGCAGCAGCCAGTTGAGCAGAATCGCCAGAATCGCGCACAAACCCACACCGGCGAAGCTGATGCTGCCCGCTTTGATAATCATGCCGCCCAAGCCCGTGGTCAGCACGGAGCTGACAATCACCAGATTTTTCGGCTGCATCAAATCCACTTTCGCATCAATCAGGGTTTTCAGGCCGAGCGAGGCGATGGTGCCGAACAGCAGAATCATGATGCCGCCCATCACGGGCAGGGGAATCGAGGCGAGCAGGGCGTTGAATTTGCCGAAAAACGCCATGCAGATGGCGAATACGGCCGCCCAAGTCATGATTTTCGGATTGCTGTTTTTGGTAATCATCACCGCGCCGGTTACTTCGCCGTAAGTGGTAACGGGCGGGCCGCCGATCAAGCCGGCCACGCACACGCCCAAGCCGTCGCCCGCCAGCGTTTTGTGCAGGCCGGGGTCTTTGGTGTAGTCTTCGCCGGTCACTTTGCCGATGGCCATGATGCCGCCGATGTGTTCGATGGCCGGGGCGATGGCGACGGGCAGCATAAACAGCGCGGCCTGCCAGTTGACTTCGGGGGTGACGAAATCGGGTACTTTAAACCAAGGCGCATCGATAATCGGCTGAACGTTCACCACGCCCAACGCCAATGCCAAAACATAGCCTGCGGCCACGCCGATTAAAATCGGGATGAGCTTCATCATTTTGCTGCCGAACACGGTTACCACCACGGTGACGGCGAAGCTGAACCCGGCCAGCAGCAGCGACAGCGAATAATCGACCACCTGTTTGCCGTCGGCCTGCCCCATCGCCATGCTGCTGGCGGCTGCGGCCACCGATAGGCCGATGACCATAATCACGGGGCCGATCACCACGGGCGGCAACAGGCGGTTGACCGCGGCCAAACCGCGCCAGCGCACGAGAGCTGCGAAGACGAAATACATGAAGCCCGCCGCAAACAGGCCGAACATGGTTGCAGGCAACCCCCATTCGGCCACGGAGTAGATAATCGGTGCGATAAATGCAAACGAAGAGCCGAGAAAAATCGGCACTTTCTGTTTGGTGAGCAGTTGGAACAGCAAAGTGCCGATGCCTGCGCCGAGCAGCGCCATCGCGGGGTTGAGTCCGGTCAACAGCGGCACGAGCACCATCGCGCCGAAAGCGACGAACAGAATCTGTGCGCCCGAAACCGCCAATTTGAGTTGTTGCATGGTTAAGTTCCGTTAGGGAGTTTAAACAAACGGGGCGGATTATACTCTGATTTCAGGCGGATTCCGTACGCCGCACCAGGGCAGGGTGGAATTTTTACATTCGGTATGTCAGGCCGTCTGAAAACCGTTTTCAGACGGCCCGGAAGATGGATGGCAATACCCACTCTGATTGCCGCTTTGCTGCGGCGGCAACCGGATGGCAGGCAGATTTCGAAACATGGCACGGCGCCGTTATTGCCGTGCAGGAAAGTAGCGGCAAAATAGAGAAGAACATTGATGGAACAATGGCTCATGCCGGAGACGGATTCCCTGTCGCATGGAAGAGGCATTGGTCGGATATGGCAGGCCGGATACGGCACGGCTTAAAAATCCGGCCGGTTCGGTTCCGTTTTATCTTTAGGATAAACGTAGCGGTTTCCCTGCGGCTGCTTTACAATCCGCAGCAACGGCGGACGTTTTCAGACGGCCTGTGCCGCAACAGGCCGTCTGAAATTCTGTTCCGCATTTTCCGACTGTTTTTCATTAAAGAACCATCATGACCCATACCAAACAGAAAGTCATCGCCATCGACGGGCCGAGCGCGTCGGGCAAAGGCACGGTTGCTTCGCGCGTGGCCGCCGCGCTCGGCTTCGATTATCTCGATTCGGGCGCGCTTTACCGTTTAACCGCGCTGTATGCGCAAAAACAGGGCGCGGCGTGGAACGACGAATACGCGGTGGCGGCATTGGCGCAGAAACTGCCGGCGGTGTTTTCAGACGGCCTGATTCTGCTCGACGGTGAAAATGTAAGCGAAGCCATCCGGACGGAAAGCATCGGCATGGGCGCGTCGGAAGTGGCTCAGTTCCCCGCAGTGCGCGCCGCGCTGCTGCAACGCCAGCGCGATTTCCTGACCGCAAAAGGTTTGGTGGGCGACGGGCGCGACATGGGGTCGGTGGTGTTTCCCGACGCGGAGCTGAAAATTTTTCTGACGGCCAGCGCGAAAATCCGTGCCGAACGCCGCGCCAGACAGCTCGGCCTGCCGTGCGAAGGCGTTGCATTCGACCGCATCCTGTCGGACATCGAAGCCCGCGACGAAGCCGACCGCCGCCGTGCGGTTGCACCGCTGGTGCAGCTTCCCGATGCCTTGCTGCTGGATACTTCCGATATGGGCATAGAAGAATCTGTAAAAAAAGTGCTTGATTGGTATGCGGAAATCTGATTTTGCAGTATAATCCCGCCAGTTTTTCAGACGGCCTTACGCTTTATCAAAAGGCCGTCTGAAAATACGTCTGCAGTTTTACCGGTCTGCCGCGCCAGGGGCGGCAGGCTGTTTTCAAACCAACCCCGCGCCCCTTGGCGGTGCACCGAAAAGAGTTATTTATGACTATGGAAAATTTTGCCCAACTGCTGGAAGAAAGCTTTACCCTTCAGGAAATGAACCCCGGTGAAGTGATTACCGCCGAGGTGGTCGGCATCGACCAAAACTTCGTTACCGTAAATGCCGGCCTGAAATCCGAATCCCTGATTGACGTAAGCGAATTCAAAAACGCCCAGGGCGAGATTGAAGTAAAAATCGGTGATTTCGTTACCGTAACCATCGAATCCGTCGAAAACGGTTTCGGCGAAACCAAACTGTCGCGTGAAAAAGCCAAACGTGCCGCCGACTGGATTGCCTTGGAAGAAGCCATGGAAAACGGCGACATCCTGTCCGGCGTCATCAACGGCAAAGTCAAAGGCGGCCTGACCGTAATGATCAACAGCATCCGCGCATTCCTGCCCGGTTCGCTGGTGGACGTGCGCCCCGTCAAAGACACTTCGCACTTTGAAGGCAAAGAAGTCGAGTTCAAAGTCATCAAGCTCGACAAGAAACGCAACAACGTGGTGGTGTCGCGCCGTGCCGTTCTGGAAGCCACTTTGGGCGAAGAGCGCAAAGCCCTGCTGGAAAACCTGCAGGAAGGCACTGTGGTTAAAGGTATCGTTAAAAACATCACCGATTACGGTGCATTCGTCGACTTGGGCGGCATCGACGGCCTGCTGCACATCACCGATCTGGCATGGCGCCGCGTGAAACACCCGAGCGAAGTGCTGGAAGTGGGTCAGGAAGTCGAAGCCAAGGTATTGAAATTCGACCAAGACAAACAGCGCGTTTCTCTGGGTATGAAACAGTTGGGCGAAGATCCGTGGAGCGGCCTGACCCGCCGTTATCCGCAAGGAACCCGCATTTTCGGCAAGGTTTCCAACCTGACCGACTACGGTGCGTTCGTTGAAATCGAACAGGGTATCGAAGGTTTGGTACACGTTTCCGAAATGGACTGGACCAACAAAAACGTCCACCCCAGCAAAGTCGTACAACTGGGCGACGAAGTGGAAGTGATGATTCTGGAAATCGACGAAGACCGCCGCCGCATCAGCTTGGGCATGAAGCAGTGCCAGGCCAATCCGTGGGAAGAATTCGAAGCCAACCACAACAAAGGCGACAAAATCTCCGGCGCGGTTAAGTCCATCACCGATTTCGGCGTATTCGTCGGCCTGCCCGGTGGTATCGACGGTTTGGTTCACTTGTCCGACCTGTCTTGGACCGAAGCCGGTGAGGAAGCCGTACGCAAATACAAAAAAGGCGAAGAAGTCGAAGCCGTCGTATTGGCCATCGATGTCGAAAAAGAACGCATCTCTTTGGGCATCAAACAGCTCGAAGGCGATCCTTTCGGCAACTTCATCAGCGTGAACGACAAAGGCTCTTTGGTTAAAGGCACTGCCAAAACCGTTGATGCCAAAGGTGCGGTCATCGCCCTGTCTGACGAAGTGGAAGGCTACCTGCCTGCTTCCGAATGGTCGAGCGAGCGCGTGGAAGACCTGCGTAACGTTCTGAAAGAAGGCGAGGAAGTCGAAGCCGTTGTGGCAACCGTTGACCGCAAAAACCGCAGCATCAAGCTGTCGGTCAAAGCGAAAGACGCCAAAGACAACCGCGATGCCCTCAACTCTGTCAACGCGGCCGCTACCGCCAGCGCCGGTACCACCAGCTTGGGCGACCTGCTGAAAGCCAAACTGTCGGGCGACCAAGAATAAGAGGTTTGCAGACATGACTAAGTCTGAATTGATGGTTCGTCTGGCCGAAGTGTTTGCCGAACGGAACGGAACCCAGCTGATGGCCAAAGACGTGGAATACAGCGTAAAGGTTTTGGTGGATACCATGACCCGTTCGCTGGCGCGCGGCCAAAGGATTGAAATCCGCGGTTTCGGCAGTTTCGACCTCAACCACCGTCCGGCCCGTATCGGCCGCAACCCGAAAACCGGCGAACGTGTGGAAGTACCCGAAAAGTATGTCCCGCACTTCAAACCGGGCAAGGAATTGCGCGAGCGTGTCGATTTGGCGCTGCAAGCCGCTTCCAAATAACCGAAGTCATGAAAGAAACGCCGCAGCAATGCGGCGTTTTGTTTTGCCGGTACACAGGCCGTCTGAAAACCCAAGCGGCATCCGAATCATCTGTTGATCAATGCAGAATATGGCAGCAGCAAATAAACTGTACCAGCCCTGTGTGATTCAACAGATGATTCGGATGCCGCTTGGGTTTTCAGACGGCATCTGACGGGAGACTGAAGGATTCCGTTCGGTTCAAATATATCGAGTAGGTACGGTTAGCCGCACCAAGCGGCGTAACCGTACGGAAGGCTAACTGTTTTCAGACGGCCTCCTTGCCGTAGGCCGGAACCCTTGCGCTCTTGCGTACGGTTACGCGCAAAAGGCGCTAACCGTACCTACGCAGGTTTTCAGACGGCCATACCGTTTTATTAAGAGAAGTTTTAAAAGACTGTGTACACAATATCCAAACACAGCCAAATCAAAAAGCCCTGAAAAGGGCTTTCTATTTTGAAATCAGCGTCGGTGGAATAAGCTGTTTTTTTATCACGGTGTATTTTCAGACGGCCTGTTTGCTGCCTTTAAACTTTACCGCATCAAATAGCCGAGTATTCCTGATGATGCCACGCCGACCAAGACGGTTACCAGCATGGAACAGCGTGTGGCGGCGGCAAGGGTCAGAAAGATGGCGATGAGTTCGTGCGGTTTGTCGGATGCGAAATAGGGGGCAATCACCGAAATCAGTACGCAGCCTGGTGCGGCTTCCATCACGGCGGCGGTGCGGGGACTGAAACTGCGGTTGCGCAGCGCGAAATAACCGGCAAGCCGTGTGGAATAGGTAACGGCGAGCATCACGGCAAATACTTGGAACGATTCCCACGAAATCATTTCGGTTTCCCCCACCAATAAGCGGCGGCAAGACCGGAAAGCGCGCCGGCAGGTACATACCATGCGCCGTCAGCCGTCAGATAAACCGTTACGGCAACCGCCAAGCTGACCAACCACGGGCGCGCGGCCGCAAAGCCTTTCCACATGCCGCGCAGCAAAACCAGAAATACGGCGGGAAATGCCATCCCGAAACCCCATGCGGCCACATCGCCGAACATCGGCCCGACTGCTGCGCCGACAGCGGCAAACGAGATCCAAACGATATAGATCACCATGCAGTTGCCCGCATAATAAGGCAGGCTGAATGCGGGCAAACCCAATGCCTTGCGTTTTTGCGCATCGGCCAGCCCCATTGCCCAGCTTTCGTCAGTCATGAAAAACAGTGCGGGCAGAACTTTTTTCAGCGGAAGGCCGTTCAGATAGGGAGCCAAGGCTGCGCCCATCAGAATATGGCGCGAGTTGATCATGAAGGTTACGGCAGCGATTAAGGCCACGGGCAGCGGGTTTTGCCACAGGTTGACCGCCGCGAATTCGGAACCGCCGGCAAAATTCATGGCCGTCATCAGCAGCATTTCCAGCCAGCTCATGCCTTTTTGCCCGCCCTGAACGCCTAAAATCAGCGCCCACGGCAGCATGCCCACCAGCATGGGGGCGCATTCTTTGATGCCGCGTTTGAATTCGTCGTGCGGGGAGGATTGGTCGGGAGTGGTCATGATGTCTGCGATGGCTTTCAAGCAGGGGGCGTTATTATACAAGGTTAAGGTGCAGAACAAGGAATTCAGACGGCCTGCGGTGGTGCAGCGGTATTGGGGAACGGCTGTATGCAGCCAGAAGCTGTATTTGCCGTATCGTTTATGCTGTAGTTTTACGCTTTAATCCAAACTGCTTTAAGGATTATTTCGATTGGAAGAAGGCCGTCTGAAAATGGATTTTCAGACGGCCTGATACGGTTTCAAACCGGTACACCGCTTAATGCGCTTCCAGTTCCCATTTCAGCGCGGGATTGCTTTCAATCACGGCTTTAAACTGGTTTTGGATGCGTTCGATGGCGGCATCGTTGTCTGCTTCGAAGCGCAAAACCAGAATCGGCGTGGTATTTGAAGCACGCATCAGGCCGAAGCCGTCGGGGTATTCCACGCGCAGGCCGTCGATGGTGATGGTTTCGACTGCACCGTCGAATTCGGCGGTTTTGGCGAATTCTTCAATCACTTTGTGGCCGCTCATGCCTTCGGGCAGGGCAATGTTGAGTTCGGGCGTGGAAATGTTTTGCGGCAGCGCGTTCAATACGGCGGACGGATCGTCATGGGCGGACAGGATTTCCAGCAGGCGGCAGCCCGTGTAAAGGCCGTCGTCGAAGCCGAACCAGCGTTCCTTGAAGAAGGTGTGGCCGCTCATTTCGCCTGCCAGCAGCGCGCCGTTTTTCTTCATCGACGATTTGATGAAACTGTGGCCGGTTTTTTCCATCACCGGTTCGCCGCCGCGTGCTTTAATCCACGGGGCGAGCAGGCGGGTGGACTTGACGTCGAAAATGATTTTTGCGCCCGGGTTGCGGCTTAATACGTCTTCGGCGTAAAGCATCAACTGGCGGTCGGGATAGATGATGTTGCCGTCTTTGGTAACCACGCCCAAGCGGTCGGCATCGCCGTCGAACGCCAGGCCGATTTCGGCATCGCCGCTTTTCAGTTCGGCAATCAGGTCTTGCAGGTTTTTCGGTTTGGCGGGATCGGGATGGTGGTTGGGGAAGTTGCCGTCCACATCGCAGAACAGCTCGGTTACTTCGCAGCCCAGTGCGCGGTAGAGTTTTCCGGCAAACGCACCGCCTACGCCGTTGCCGGCATCGGCTGCGATTTTCATCGGGCGTTTGAGTTTGATGTGGCCGACGATGTGGCTGATGTATTCTTCGGCAACGTCTTTTTCGGTTACGCTGCCGGTACGGCCGTCTGAAACGAAGCCGCCGTTTTCAATCATGGCCAGAAGTTCCTGAATGGCTTCTCCTGCGAGCGTATCGCCGCCGAGCATCATTTTGAAGCCGTTGTAGTCGGGCGGATTGTGGCTGCCGGTAATCATCACGCCGCTGCCGCTGCATTCGCGGATGGCGGCGAAATACAGAATCGGCGTGGCCACCATGCCGACGTTGAGTACGTCGATGCCGCTGTCGGTAAAGCCTTTCTGTAAGGCGGCCATCAGGTCGGGGCCGCTCAAACGACCGTCGCGGCCGATGGCGATTTTGCCGATGTTTTTCTCTGCCGCTTTGGCAGCGATGGCACGGCCGATAAGGTAGGCCGCTTCGTTGGTGAGCGTTTTGCCGACGATGCCACGGATGTCGTAGGCTTTGAAAATATCGCGTGCGATGGTTGCTGACATGGTTTTTCCTTTGTTTCGGGTAAAGTTTCGGAGAAAATTGTAACACATACGAAAGGCCGTCTGAAATCGGGTTTCAGACGGCCTTCAACTTTATAAACGGCAGCGGCACAATATCGGCAAACTGAAACTGCCCGATACCGGCACAGGCCGTCTGAAAAAACGGTTTACGAGCCGAATGTGTTGCACTGGTTGATGTCGCCGCCTTTGAAGCCGCGCTGGAACCATGCCATACGGTCGGCAGACGAGCCGTGGGTAAAGCTGTCGGGGACGACATGGCCTTGGTGGCGGTGTTGCAGGCGGTCGTCGCCCACGGATTCCGCTGCGGCAATGGCCTCTTCCAAATCGTCTGTTTCCAAAAGGTTTTCCTGCTGGGCGTAGTTTGCCCAAATGCCTGCGAAGCAGTCGGCCTGCAATTCGAGTTTGACCGAATGGGCGTTGGCCTGGGTTTGTCCCACGGCCTGTTGCGCCTGATTGACTTTGGGCAGAATGCCGAGCAGGTTCTGCACATGGTGGCCGACTTCGTGGGCGATTACGTAGGCAAACGCGGCATCACCCTGTGCACCGAGCTTTTTGCGCATATCGTCGTAAAACGATAAGTCGATATAGACTTTTTGGTCGGCAGGGCAGTAAAACGGCCCCATCGCGGATTGCCCCGTGCCGCAGGCCGTACGCGTGCCGCCGCGGTAGAGCACCATCGTAGTAGGCTTGTATTGGCTGCCGTGTTTGGCGAAATAGGCTTTCCATGCGTTTTCCGTGCTTTTCAGGGTAACGCCGGAAATTTTGCGTAAATCGGCTTCAAGCTGGTTGTCCAATTGGGCGGTCTGCTGTTGGGGCGCGCCGCTTAAACCCGGAGTGCCGACGATGCCCGATAAATCCACGCCGTAATAAGCGCCCACCAGCAATACGATGATGCCGATGATGCCGGGCGTTTTCCCGCCGCGTCCGCCGCCTTGTCCGCGGCGGTCTTCGATATTGGAACTTTCTTCCCGTCCCTGCCAACGCATGATGTGTCCTTTTGCTGTCGTGGTTAAAGATAAAGATGGCATTATACGGTACAAATGCCAAGCAGGTTCGGTATCCTGTGCCGAACGGTATTTTTATGCCCTGATTCGGGCATAAGGGGCAAAGGCCGTCTGAAATCTTTAACCGTAAGGTTTTCAGACGGCCTGTTTAGCTGTTATATTTCGGTCTGTATCCTGTTTTGCCACCGTATTTATGGAAGACCATTTGGGCAGAATGCCTTTTACCATCGTGTTTATCGACCCGCTGCACACCGATTTTGAGGGCAGCAGCCGCAAAATCAATGAATATCTCGGCCGCCATCCTTCGGTTTTGCCGCGTCTGCACCAGCCCGTATTCGCTGCGAAAATCTTGGCCATGGCCGCACATTGCTGCAATATGCGCGTGGTGGTGCGGCGTGCGGATGCGAAGGTCAAAAGAGAACTGTATTATATTGTGCGGAAAGGATTTTTTGATACCGACGAAGCAATGTGGGCATTCATCAACGATCCCGAAAATCTGGCTGCGGCAGCGGGGATACAATAAAATATGACATATCGGCACGAGCCGTTTACAATGTACCCCAACGGCATTTTCGGAATGCGGCGCCGTCTGAAAACAGCCGGGGAGACAAGAGAATACCGATGCTTTTAATGATAGACAACTACGACAGTTTTACCTACAACATCGTGCAGTATTTTGCCGAACTGGGCCAAACCGTCGAAGTCCGCTGCAATGATGCCGTTACGTTGGAAGAAATCTCAGCACTGAATCCCGAATATCTCGTTATCGGCCCCGGTCCCTGCTCGCCGAAAGAAGCAGGGATTTCCGTAGCCGCCATGCGGCATTTTGCAGGTAAAGTGCCGATTATGGGCATTTGCCTGGGGCATCAGACCATCGGCGAAGCGTTCGGCGGCAACGTTGTACGTGCCAAAACCCTGATGCACGGGAAAGTTTCGCCGGTACGCCACCTTGATAAAGGCATGTTTTCAGGTTTGCCCAATCCTGTAACCTGTACGCGCTACCACAGCCTTGTCATCGACAGGGACACTTTGCCGGATTGTCTGGAAATCACCGCTTGGACGGACGACGGCGAAATCATGGGCGTGTGCCATAAAGAATTCGCAATCGAAGGCGTGCAGTTCCATCCCGAAGCGCTGCTGACCGAACACGGGCATGAAATGCTGGATAATTTTCTGAAGGAGTTTGCCGGTTTTCAGACGGCCTGAACAGGCCGTATGTCTGTGTTCAGTACGTTGGTTTTTAATTGATAATTTACGACACTCGGATGTTCCCGTTTTGCCTGAATGACGACAATAAGGGTTAAGGCAAAACCGGATTGTCTGCTGCTAAAAAATACAGGTGTTCGACCAAACACCGGAAACAAAGGCTGTTGGAAATGCCAAACCGTTATTACCCCCACCCGCAAGTTTTTCTTTATGCCATGCTCGGCGGTTTTGCCGCATCGCTGATGCTGATGGAACTCAACTGGCAGATTGTCCAGTGGGCAGATGCCCAAGCCGGCTTTCCTGCCCGCAATGACGGCATTTTCAGCCATCTGCTGGAAATCGTGTTTTATACGTCGTTTACCGGTTTGCCGTTGACGCTGATTTCGGCTGTCATCATCAATGCAGGCCGCGCCCGCCGCGATTTTTCGGGCCTGCGCCTGATCCTGATCAGTGCACTGGCCGTATTTTTGGTGTTGGTGCTGGTTTCATGGGTGGTCAATCTCATCAATACCTACCGCCATATCGGTATCTTGTGGCTGCCGCCGTCGGATTTTGAAACCGCTGCCGCTTATACTTGGTTGTGGTTGTGTATTTTTGCCATCATGGCCTGCGCATGGCTTGCAGGATCGCCTGCGCCATTGAAGGAAACGGTTTCCGCACCTGATGCGGAGCGGAAACAGGTAGAAGAATTTAAGCCGGCAGCCGTTCCCGTTGCCCAAGCTGCCGCGGTTGTTCCGCCGGTGCCTGCGGCAAAGAAAAATTTGGCCGATTTGTTGCCGCCGCCGATTGACTTGGAAGCCGTTGCCGCTGCCAAAGCTTTTGCCGATGCCAAAAAAACGCCTGAAGAGTTGGCTGCTGAAGCACGGGCTGCTGAAATCCGTGCCGCCGCAATCCGTTTTGCGGAAGAGCGTGCTGCACGGGCAGCCGAAGCGGAAGCCGCGAAGTTGGATGAAGAAGCAAGAGTGCAACGCGAACGCGAAGAGGCAGAGCGTGCGGAGCGCGTGAAACAGATTGAACAACAAGCCTTGCGTGCAAGGGAGGCTGCGGCGGTTGAGGCTGAAAACGCCAAACGCCGCGAGGAGGAAGAACGTGCGGCAGCTGAGCGCGCAGCTGAAGAACGTGCCGCCCGCCTGAAGGAAGCCGAAGAGCGTTTGGTGCAAAAACGTGCGGAAGTCGAAGCAGAGGAAAAACGGAAAGCGGAAGAAGAGCAGGCTGAACGTGCACGAGAAGAAGCTGAAAGAGCAGCCCGTCTGAAAGCGGCAAAAGAATGGGCCGATCAGGAACTCAAAACAGCCGAACTTAAAGCCCGCAAACGGATGGAGGAGCAACAGGCCGAACGCGAGCGGCTGGCGGCGGAGCAGGAGGCTTACAGAAGAGCCGCACAAGAGCGCGCCGAACAGGAACGCATACAGGCCGAGCTGGCAGCCCGTCGGAAAGCTGAGGAAGAACAGGCTGCACACGAGCGTGAGGAAGCGGAACGCGCTGCACGCTTGAAAGCCGCACGCGAATGGGCCGCCAGAGAGCGCGAGGCTGCCGAGCGCGAAGCGCGAAGAAGGGCTGAAGAAAAACAGGCTGCCCGAGAGCGTGAAGCCGCTGAATTCGCGGCACGGATGAAGGCTGCTCGAGAACGTGAAGCCGCGGAACGTATCGCCCGTCAGAAAGCTGCCGAAGAGCAGGCAGTCCGCGAGCGTGAGGCTGCTGCCCGTGCCGCCCGTCAAAGAGCTTTGGAGGAGCAGGCTGCACGCGAAAGGGAAGAGGCCGAACGTGCGGCGCGTTTGAAAGCGGCAGAAGAGCGCGCTGCCAGAATGCGTGCCGCCGAAAGAAAGGCGGCGGAATTGGCTGCACGCCAAGCGGCAGCAGAACGCGCGGCACAATTGAAAGCAGCGGAAGAGCATGCCCGCAGGATACGTACCGCTGAACTGAAAGCGGCTGAAGAAGCCGCCCGGTATGCTGCAGCACGTGAAGCCGCGCGCATCAAATCGGAAGCGGAACAGGCCGCCCGACTGCGTGCGGGAGAGCCGGAGCCGTGGCAGACGCCTGCCGAACATGCCGCCCGTGTTCAGGCCGCCAAAACACACGAACCGCAAAACAAAGCGGAGGACGGCAAGATTTCACTGGCAGGCCGTCTGAAAATGCCGCTGCATTGATGCTGTGTTGAACAGGATAACTGCAAGATTATGCATGATGTCCCGTTAAAAGGTATGGAAACTGAAACGGGATGGCATTGTATGCGGCGGATAGTGTGGTGATGTGGGGTACTATCGCCGATTCATCGTGTTGAATCTTTTAGGTAGGCCGTCTGAAAAGCATTTGTGGTTTTCAGACGGCCTTGTCTATAATCAAAACCTGTCTGCCGCGAGCCGGTATTTTTAATACGGATGTACTTGGCCTGAAGTGATGAGCAAAGTTTCCATCCCGTTTGTCCTGATTACCGGCCCTTATGCAGCAGATGGATTTTAAAACGATACATATCGCATGGATTTTTATCGGTGCGGGACTGACGGCGGTCAGAAACTTTCCGCATTATTTTCAAAGCAGCCGTCCCACAGTATCGATTTTTTATTTGTTGATGATGAAGCCAGTCTCAAAGGAAGCAAAAATGATTACCCCGCAGCAGGCCATTGCACGCCTGATTGACAACAACGAACTGTTTTACGATGAAATGACGGATTTGATGCGTCAGATTATGCGCGGAGAAGTGCCGCCGGAACAGCTGGCCGCGATTCTTACCGGACTGCGCATCAAGGTCGAAACCGTTTCGGAAATCGCCGCCGCCGCTTCCGTGATGCGCGAATTTGCCGCCGCCGTTCCCGTATCGGGGGAAAAAGGACATTTGGTGGACATCGTCGGTACGGGCGGCGACGGTGCGAAAACCTTCAATATCTCCACAACCGCCATGTTCGTTGCGGCGGCAGCGGGGGCGAAAGTGGCCAAACACGGGGGACGGTCGGTGTCATCGTCCAGCGGTGCGGCCGATGTGTTGGAACAGATGGGAGCCGATTTGGCGCTGACTCCCGAACAAGTCGGCCGCAGTATCGACGAAATCGGCATCGGTTTTATGTTTGCGCAAAACCACCACAGTGCCATGCGCCATGTTGCACCTGTGCGCCGCCTGCTCGGTTTCCGAAGTATTTTCAATATCTTGGGGCCGCTGACCAACCCCGCAGGTGCGCCGAACCAGCTGATCGGTGTGTTCCATATCGATTTGTGCGGCATTCTCAGCCGCGTATTACAGCAGCTCGGCTCGCAGCACGCGCTGGTGGCGCACGGCAGCGACGGGCTGGACGAAATCACGGTAACGGGCAGCACCCGAATTGCGGAGCTGCGTAACGGCGGCATCGCCGAATACGACATCCATCCCGAACAGTTCGGCCTGCCTGTTTATCCGAATCTCGACAGCATCAAAGTGGCCGACAGTACCGAATCGCTGGCTGTGATGAAGCGCGTTTTGGGCGGTGAAAAAGGTGCGGCGCGCGACATCGTTTTGCTCAACGCGGCAGCCTGCCTGTATGCAGGCAATGTGGTCTCCGATATTTCAGACGGCCTTGAAGCCGCACGGGAAGCGGTTGATTCGGGCAAGGCAAAAGCGAAGCAGGAAGCGTTTGTGCGCTTCGGGCAAACGGGAAGTTGAAGCCCGTTGCGAAGCAGAGGCCGTCTGAAAAATGTTCAGACGGCCTCTGCATAATGAGCGGCATAACGGCAGCTAAGAACCTGCGGTGTTTTTGCGGTATTTTGCAGTTTGCGCGGTTACGCTGTTGCAACGGATAACGGTATCTGCCCGGCAATGGAAGTATTGATACAAGCGGGTAGCGTAAGGCCGTCTGAAATGGGCTTCAGACGGCCTTTATGTGGTTGCGCGGTATTTTGATTTGTACGGTATTGTTCAATCTCCGTCATTCCCGTAAAGGCAGGAATTTACAGTTAATGTTTTCAGGTATTTGAATAAAAAGGGTTTTTTATCAGAGACGGCGAATTTCTGCTTTTGAAGGAACGGTGCGGCCGGCTTGCGTAAGTTAATGCGGGCATCATCCAATAGGATTTTCCGGTTTGGACGGAGTTTTCAGATCCACCAGCCGCGTTCCGGAGAGAAAGTCGTACAGAAACTGCCTGTCGGGATGGAACAGTGCAAAGCCCCACGGCAACATCCACCAAATCAGGGCCGCACCGAAGGCGGGTTTGGGCGGAATACCGCCCCAATGACGCAGGGCGGCATAAGCGAGCAGGGGGATGAAAACGAGGAATACGCATGCCCACATGAAACGCAGGAGCAGACGGTTGGGGACGGGACGTGCGCCGGACAGATCGGTCAGTCCGATTTGCCATACCTTCATCGGCAGCGTACCGCCTTTTTTGTGCCAGCAGATTTTGAAATACATCCACCACGCGCCCATCAGAATCAAGATGGCTGCGAAACTGGCAGGCAGGGGGGAGAGTTTGTTCAACAACATGGCGGCGGCACCTGCGGCGAACGATGCAAGCACGGTTACAGCGCCGACGAGCAGAAGTTCGTAGAGTAGGGCGGCGAAACGGCGTTTGAGTGGGGCGGTGGGCATCATGGTCGGTGTGGTGTTTTCGGGATGTGGAACCTGCCGGCGGTATGTTTTTCGGCTGTGGCATAGCGGAGTATGCTTCGCAGCGGCGGTGACATGACGACGGAAACTGTGGTCTGGTTGTGGCATTTTGGCAGAGTCGGCAAATTGAAGCAGTCTGCCAAGCCGTTGTTTTCAGGCAGGCACAGATGGCGGTTCGGTAAAGCCGTTTGCTGCGGCTGTCAAAAACGGTTTGCCGTAACAAAGGCCGTCTGAAAAATGTTTTTCAGACGGCCTTGGCACGCATCAGCGGTGCGGACGTTTCTGGCCTTTGGACATTTTCGCCGCCATCTGGTTGAGTTCCTGTTTGGTGGGGCGTTTTTTGAACATGGCGTGGGCTTCGTCTACCGAGCATTTCTGCGACATGCACAGGATGGTTACGGCATCTTTCTGGGCTTGTCCGCCGCTGTGGTACATGCGGCGCAGGTTGGCTTCGTTGAAACGGCCTTTTTCGGGGTCGATGTCGAATTTTTTCAGGCGTTCGAGAAACTGGCGCTGCTGGCGGCGGGATGTCCAGTAAAAGCCGCCGCACGCTCCGGCCATAATGAGGACGGCGAGCAGGATGGCAATCGGCCATGAATCGGTAAACAGCACGAGTATCAGGCTTAAAACGGCGGTGGCCAGCAACAGCAGGCCGGCAAGGCGTAGTTTGGCTTTGTTGTCCATAAGGGTGTGTTTCTTTCGTAACGGGGTTGTGAAGGCCGTCTGAAACGGATTGTGCGGGCTTTCAGACGGCCTTAGGGTTTAACCGTATTTTACAGCGTTTCATGCGGCGCGGGAAAGGTTCTTGGCTTGGCGCGGCAGAATGGAAAACGGAACGGAAGAGACAGCGGAGACGGTGCGGCTGTTTGGCATGAGATTCGGCTGTCGGGATGCAGCCTGTTTGCGGCGGAGAACGGCTTCGAGGGCTGTATAGGGAAACGGGTTAATGCGTGATGAAAGGCTGTCGGGAACGGGTCTGCCGGAAAAATTTTTCCGGTATTTACGGCATCATATTGCCAACCGCGTAACCAGATGCTTGAATTCCGCCCACGCATCGCCGTCTTCCGCGCCTTTGATGATGCGGTCGATGCGGGCGCAGGTTTGCAGGGCTTCGAGCAGGCGGTTGATGTTGATGCGTTTGACCGCCATCGGCGCAAGCGTTTGTTTGTCGCCCCACAGGCGCAGGCTGTTGCGCACGGCCTGTATACTCTGCCCTTGCTTGATTGCGGCGGTCAGGCGGATGAGCGTGCGGATGTCCTCGGCCACCGCCCACAGCAGCAACACGGGTTCTTCGCCACCCGCTTCCAGACCTTCGAGCAACCGCGCGGTGCGTGCGGCATCACCGCCCATCCATGCCCCCGCCAGTTGGAACACGTCGAAACGCGCCACATTCGCCACCGCTGCTTCGGCATCCGCCATGTTGACGAGATGGCCTTTCGGATGCAGCAGGGCGAGCTTGTCGATTTCCTGTTTGGCCGCCAGCAGGTTGCCTTCCACGCGTTCGGCAAACAGCGACAGCGCTTCGGTTTCGATGTCGAGTCCGTGTTTTTTCAGACGGCCTTGAATCCATTGCGGCAACGCGTTTGCATTCACGGCTTTTGCTTCGAGTATCACGCCGTGTTTGGACAGCGCGGCAAACCATTTGGCTTGGGTTTGCGCCTTTTCCAACTTGGGCAGCATCACGATGACGACGGTATCTTCGGGCAGGTGTTCGACCAGCGTTTGCAGCGCATCGCCGCCCGCTTTGCCCGGTTTGCCGTTCGGAATGTGGATTTCCAGCAGTTTCAAGTCGGCAAACAGCCCCATACTGCCTGCCGACTGCAACAGCTCGTTCCAGTCGGACGACGTGTCCGCCGTATAGACTTCGCGGTTGAGATAGCCCTGTTTTTTTGCTGCTTGCCGCAGAGTGTCCAAGGCTTCGATGCGCAGCAGGTCTTCTTCGCCGTGCACCACATACAGCGGTTTCAGCGGCATATCGGGCGTAAGCTGCGCGATGTCGAACGCGGCCATTATTGCGCTTTCAGGAAGGTCAGGCGGCGGACGATCTGTTCGGCCGCGTCGGTACGCATTTCCGCCCAGATGGTGTTTTCTTCTTCGGCTTTACCTAAAATTTCGCTGTCGGCGTAGTCCATCCTGCGGTTGACCACCACTTCCATCGGCGCGCCTAGCGGTTGCCCGTTGCGGGAAGCCTGGGCCACTACGCGCAGCGTCAGCATATATTCGTTGATTTCGGCCGCGCGGGTAATGGTGTGGATGTCGCGGCGGTTTTGCAGTTCCGTTACCGTGATGACGGCTTGGGCTTCGGGCGCGGAAACGGGTTTGCCGTCGGCACGGCGCAGCGCGCGCTCCAAAGCCTGCTGCAAGCCTTGGCCGTTGACCTGCCAGCTTTGGTAGGGCAGGGCTTGGTCGAAGCCCGCCGAACCTTTCAGGTGGAACCCGCAGGCAGACAGTGTGAGTACGGCGGCGGTAAGCAGAATTTTCTTCATCGGTTTGTCCTTGGTTTTTCCTGAAAACAGGCGGTGGATTATAGCCTGAGCGTTCGGGTTTTGTCAGGCGGGGCGGCAGGTGCGGTTTGGAAATGTTAAGGCCGTCTGAAAAACCGGTTTTCAGACGGCCTGATGTTTATTGCTTTGTTTCGGGCAGGTCGGCGACATAATGTAATTCATAAGCCAACGGGCTTTCATACATTTCTACCGATACGCGCTGTCCGATTTCGTGTTCTTCGCGGCCGGTGTCGCATACTCGAAATATGCGGCCGTCGTCGAGTTTGAGTTGCCATTCGCTGCAGTGTTCACTGTCCGGATAAAAATCCGTAATTTCCGCAGACACGGTTTGCGGCCGGATAAAGCCGTGGTGAATGACGATAACGGCGGTTTTGACGACAAACACGGCAGGCAGGGTACCGAGTATAAAGGCCACCGCAGTCCACCATATTCCTTCGGCAAGGTTTTTCAGACGGCCTGTCTGCTTTTGACTGTTCCTTTGGCGCGGTTTGCGTGATGGTTTGGGCGGATGCCGCCGGCGTTGGAGCAGCCATTGTGCTGCCAGAAAAAGCGGCAGCAATCCGCCTGATGCCGCAATCAGATACCATGCAAGCGGCTTGAATTTGGTTGGACGGGAAAATAGCCAATCCATCAGCAGGCTAACCAGTAAAAATGCACTAAATACTAGAAAAATATAGAAAATAATGAGTAATACTTCTTCTGCGTTGCTGTCGGGTTTTATCCATTTCCGCCAAAAAGGCGGCGTTTTTTTGTGTTTGGCGGTACGGGCGTTCATGGTCGGGAAACAGGGCTGTTTGATGGGTATGGTTAACCGCTTTTTACGGCGGCATAAATGTTTGTTTTTTCAGACGGCCTGAAGCCTTTGCAAACCCGGTTCAAACTTGGAAACCTATGCCGTCATTTCCGCGCAGGCAGGAATCCAGAATTTTAACTTTCTGTAATTTATAAATATTCCTGAAGCAGACAGATCTGGATTCCCGCCTGCGCGGGAATGACGGATTAGGGATTTTTGAGTATTTTCGAATTTTGCCAAGGTCTCAGACTCTGTTTATTCTCCGGCATTCCTACACACCTCCACCGCTTCCTGCAAGGTGCTGACACCGAAAATCTGCAAATTCGGAAACTCTTTCGCATTGCGCGGCAGATTGGCTTTCGGCACGATGGCGCGTTTGAAGCCGAGTTTTTCCGCTTCTTTGAGCCGTTCCTGCCCGCGTGCGACGGGGCGGACTTCACCGCTCAGGCCGATTTCCCCGAAGGCGACCATTTTTTCGGGCAGCGGGCGGTTGCGGAAGCTGGAGAGCATGGCGAGGATGACGGCCAAATCGGCTGCGGGTTCGCCGATTTTCACGCCGCCGACGGCGTTGAGAAACACGTCTTGGTCGAAGCAGGAGATGCCCGCGTGGCGGTTTAAAACGGCCAGCAGCATGGCGAGGCGGTTTTGTTCGAGGCCGACGGTGAGGCGTTTGGGCGTGAAGCCGTGCGCGTCGTCAACAAGTGCCTGAATTTCCACCAGCAAAGGCCGCGAACCTTCCTGCGTCACGAGCACGCACGAACCGGCCACGTCGTCGCGGTAGCTGGCGAGAAAAATCGCCGACGGGTTGGACACGCCTTTCAGGCCGTGTTCGGTCATGGCGAACACGCCCAATTCGTTGGCCGCGCCGAAGCGGTTTTTAATGGCGCGTATCATGCGGTAGTTGGAATGCTGGTCGCCCTCGAAATACAGCACGGTATCGACCATATGCTCCAGCACGCGCGGGCCGGCGATGGCGCCGTCTTTGGTCACGTGGCCGACTAAAATCATGGCAATGCCCATCTGCTTGGCCATGCGGGTAAGCTGGGCGGCGCACTCGCGCACCTGCGAAACCGAGCCGGGCGCGGAAGTGATTTGGTCGGAATACATGGTTTGAATCGAATCGATAACGACAACGGCAGGCTCGTGCTGTTTCAAGGCCGTCTGAATCGCTTCCATGCGGATTTCGGCCAACAGGTTCACGCCTTCGCTTTTCAAACCCAAACGCTGCGCGCGCAGCGCCACCTGCTGCGCCGATTCTTCGCCCGACACATACAGCACTTTGCGGCTTTGCGCCATCACCGCCACGGTTTGCAGCAGCAGCGTCGATTTGCCGATGCCGGGGTCGCCGCCGAGCAGAATCACCGCCCCGCCGACCAGGCCGCCGCCGAGCACGCGGTCGAGTTCGCCGATGCCGGTCGGCTCGCGCGGTACTTCGATGGCGCTAACCTGCGACAAATCCTGCACTTGCGCCGTATCCGCCGCCCACGATTGGAAACGCGCGTTTTTCGACTCGGGCGCGGCCAGGCTTTCCTGAAGCGTGTTCCACTCGCCGCAATGCGGGCATTTGCCCTGCCATTTGGGCGAAGTGCCGCCGCATTCGCTGCATTGGTAAACGGTTTTGGGGGCTTTTGCCATGGTGTGTTTCCTTGTGTGTCAGGCCGTCTGAAAAAAAGCGATTGTAAGCGCAAAACGGTACGGATTGAAAAAGTATGGAACAGGCCGTCTGAAAACGTTTTTCAGACGGCCTTCGGTTGTTCGGGCGGGGTTATTCCGTTTTTTTGGCCGGAGCCAGCCGCAATACCGCATATCCCGTCAAACCGGCCAGCAGCGAACCCAAAAATACGCCGACTTTGCTGTAATCCTGCAAGACGGGATCGTCGAACGCCAAAAGACCGATGAACAGGCTCATGGTAAAACCGATGCCGCACAGCAGCGACACGCCGTACACCTGCAGCCAGCTTGCACCATGGGGCAGTTTCGCCCAGCCGAGTTTGACCGCCAGCCACACCGTGCCGAAAATGCCGAGCTGTTTGCCGAGAAACAGGCCGAGTGCGATGCCGAGAACCACGGGCGAGAACAGCGTTTCGGCAGAAAAGTTGTCGAACGACACGCCCGCGTTGGCAAAGCCGAAAACGGGTACAACCAAAAACGCCACCCATTTTTCCAAACCGTGTTCCCATTTCAGCAGCGGCGGTTCGCCCGCAGCCGCAGTAACGCGCAGCGGAACGGTAAAGGCCAGCAGCACGCCTGCGAGCGTGGCATGGATGCCCGACTTCAAAAAGAAAAACCACAACAGCAGGCCGAGCAGCAGATAGGGTGTGCTGCGGATACAGTCTTTCAGGTTGCAGTACACCAATGCGCCGAACGTAACGGCCGCCAGCGCGAGATACGGCCAGGCAATTTGTTCGGTGTAAAACAGCGCAATAATCACGATGACCGCCAAATCGTCCATAATCGCCAGCGCGGTCAGGAAGATTTTCAGCGATACGGGCACACGCCTGCCCAACAATGCGAGTACGCCCAGCGCAAAAGCGATGTCGGTGGCGGCGGGAATGGCCCAGCCGTCGGCCGTCGGGCCGTCCGCGCTGTTGAACAGCAGGTAAATCAGCGCAGGAGCGGCCAAGCCTGCAAAGGCCGACAGCGCAGGCAGGAAGCGTTTGCTGTTGCTGTCCAATTCCCCTTGCAGCAGTTCGCGTTTCACTTCCAGCCCCACATACAGGAAAAACACCGCCATCAGGCCGTCGTTTATCCAATGCAGCACGCTTAATCCGGCAACATAGCCGTTCATCACGCCGAAATACGCGGCGGATACGGGAGCGTTGGCCGCAACCATGCCCGAGAGCGCGGCAAGCATCAGCACAATGCCCGCAGCAGGTTCGGAACGGAAGAAATGGATGATTTTCTGCATATTTTCTGTTTTCTTTCAGGTAGGATTTGTGTTTTCAGACGGCCTGGAACAGGAGGCCGTCTGAAATTGTCATTTTAAATGGCCTTTTGGGTTTAAAACTGTGTCGGAACATGATTTAAGGCTGCGTTTATACTGCTTGCCGATTGTGTGTGCTGCTGTTGCCGCATCGTCGCGATTTGCCCGAATATCCGATATTCCGGCGGTTTTTTGCTCTCCGGCCGTCTGAAAAAGTTTATTTTGGTAGCGGTGTGCGGCATCAGACAAGCATGCCAAGCATCGGTTGCCTGTCTGCCCCCCGATTCAACCGTCTGCCAAAGCCGAAACAAATTGCTCAATCAGTCGCGCCGCTTCGCCGGCATGGCTGAAGGCCACGTCGTGTCCACCTTGCGGCACCACCATCAGCCGCGCGTCGGGCAGTGAGCGTTGCAAAAACTCTCCTGCGGCGGGCGGGCTGACGGCATCGCGACCGCCCCAAATCAGCAAGGTCTTTTGGCGGATTCGGCCGAAGTCGGGCGAAAAATCCTGCGGCGGGGCATCGGCAAACCATTGCGGCAACTGCGCCATTTCCACCCGATAATCGGTGCGCCAGTCCGCCGCCGCGAAACGCCGCATGTCCATGCCGCCCGACGTGGCGGCCAACACCAAACCGCGCACCAGATGCGGTTTCTGCAAGGCGGCCTGTACGGCGATGATGCCGCCCATCGATTGCGCCACCGGAATGACCGGCTTCTGAATTTTTCCGATAATCCAACGGCTTAAGTCTTCTAAACTGTTCACGTCGGGCTGCGGCGGTTCGCCCCAAAATCCGGGATAGGGCTGTACTGCGCAGTCAAACGACGGCGGCAAATGGTCGATAACGGGTTGCCAGAATCCGGTGCTGCCGGATGCGCCGGGCAGGAAAAGCAGTTTGTTGCCGGTTGCGGTCATGGTGCGGAATGCCTGTCTGAAAAGTTAGAGGGAGGGCGGGGATAGGCCGTCTGAATGTTTTTTCAGACAGGCATTGTTTCTGCCCGCAGGGAACGGCTGTTTCCAAGCAGCCTGAAAACTTTGCAAACCCGGATTGAATTTGAAAGGCTATACCCGTCATTCCCGCGCAGGCGGTCATTCGGAACATCAATATATTTCTGTTGCTGATAAGCTTGGATTCCCGCCTGCGCAGGAATGACGGATTGGAGATTTTTGTTTACAAGGTCTCGGCCTAAAAAGGCCGTCTGAAAAAACATCGTGGACTTTGCGCTGAACGCCGTCACAACGGCGGCATGTCATCCGTCCACGGCTGCATCTGTTCCAGCTGCGCGGCGAGCTTGAACAGCACGTCTTCCCGCCCGTGCGCGGCGGCGAACTGGGTGCCGACGGGCAGGCCGTCGTGCCGGTAGAGCGGCACGCTCATGGCGGGGTTGCCGCTCATGTTCATCGGCGAGGTGTAGCCGACGTAGTTCAGCGTGGCGGCGGCTTCTTTTTCCAGCAGCGGATTGTTTTTCAATAAAAATCCCAAACCCAGCGTGCCGAACAGCAGGCGCATGATTTTCTGTGCGCCTTGGGGCGGCAGCATTTCGCCGACTTTCGGCGTGGTGCGCGGGCAGACAGGCATCATCAGCACGTCGTAGCGTGCGAAAAACCGCCGTGCCGCGCGTTCCTGCGCCAGCATGATGTCGCGCGCCCACGCCATTTCGCCCGCGCTGATTTGCCGCCCCTGCACAATCAACGCCCAAGTGACGGGTTCGAGCAGATGGTGCGGCAGTTTGCGCCCCGTTTCGCGGCGGTAGTGGTAAAACAGCTTGGCCGTTTCGCCCATCACCAGCACCCGCGCGGCGCGGTTGAGCAGCTCGGGCGCGGCGAATTCTGGCGAGGCCTCTTCCAATTCGTGCCCAGCGTCCCGCACGAGTTTCAGGCTGTGGGCGAACGCCGCGTCCGTGCCCGCATCGTTGCCTTGGCCGCACAGCCAGTCGCGCTGCCAAAACGCGATTTTCAGACGGCCTGTTTCCTGTTTCAGGCCGTCTGAAAAACCGTTTGCGGGCGGCGGCGGGCAGGCATAGAGCACCTGCGGTTGGGTCTGCACGGCGATGTCGAGCAAGGCCGCGCTGTCGCGCACGCTGCGGGTGAGCGCGTGGTCGCACACCAAACCCTGCCACGCTTCGGAGAGCAGCGGCCCGTAAGCCGTGCGCCCGCGCGTGGGTTTCAGGCCGAACAGGCCGCAGTTGTGCGCGGGCAGGCGGATGGAACCGCCGCCGTCGCTGCCGTGCGCCGCAGGCACCACGCCCGCCGCAACGGCCGCCGCCGCACCGCCGCTGCTGCCGCCTGCGGTGTGGTCTAAATTCCACGGATTGCGCGTGATGCCGTAGATTTCCGTTTCGGTAACGGGATACGCGC
Source organism: Neisseria sp. (assembly GCF_041804105.1). Classification (GTDB taxonomy): domain Bacteria; phylum Pseudomonadota; class Gammaproteobacteria; order Burkholderiales; family Neisseriaceae; genus Neisseria. The sequence goes on along the minus strand of NZ_JBHCJY010000060.1, from coordinate 382 downwards.
CCCATTCGGGCGTGGTGGTTTTGCCGAACACGCGCAGCCCCGCGTTCAGGTAGGCTTGGGTTAAGTCACTGTTTTGTTTGGCGATGTGGTTCTGCATCATGCGCGAACCCGACCAAGTGGGCGCGCCTTCCCAGTCGGCCAGCAAATCTTTGAGCAGAAACGGCACGCCCGAGAGCGGCGCGTCGGCGTTTTCAGACGGCATCCGCCACGCCGCCGCCCGCTCGCGCAAATCGTGTGCCAGAAAATTGAGCTTGGGGTTGACTTCGTCCAAACGGTTCAAGGCCGCCTGCAACACTTCGTCGGCGGAAACTTCTTTTTTACGGATAAGCTCCGCCAAACCCACGGCATCGTGGCGGACATAGTCTTGAAAGTTCATGGGCTT
>NZ_JBHCJY010000059.1:0-8911 GCF_041804105.1 Neisseria sp. | reverse complement strand
TTCAAGACCGTTGCATTAAACCGCTCTGCCACGCTTCCGTTTCTTGAAGCGCGTATCTTAACGAAAAAGCACGTTATTGCCAAGCGGTTTTTGGCGGGGCGTGCGGTTCGCTGCTGCCGGATGTGTCGGGAAACGGGGAGGGTATACTTACCCGCTGTTTCCGTTCGGGCGGTTTGGGTTTGGAAATGTGTTGTAAAACGGGTTTTACCGGTTATGGATTCGGATTTGCTGTTGTAAAAGCGTGGTGCGGCGTTTCGGCGCATAGCCCAAAGCAGCCCGGGTTTATCCGTGTTGTTCGGCGCGCAGGAACACCCATTCGTTTTCGCTTGAGGCGGCAGGGTTGAAACGGTAGCCTTCGTAATCGAAATTCTTCAATTCTTCGGGACGCGCAACACGATGGTCGGCGGCGTAGCGCACCATCAGGCCGCGGGCGCGTTTGGCATAGAAGCTGATGATTTTGTACTTGCCGTTTTTTTCGTCTTTGAAAACGGGGGTAATCAGGCGGGCGTTGAGCTTTTCGGGGCGGACGGCTTTGAAGTATTCCCGGGAAGCGAGGTTGATTAAGGTGTCGCTGCCGGATTGGGCGAGTGCTGCGTTAAGGGTGTCGGTAATGAGTCCGTCCCAGTATTCGTAGAGGTTTTTGCCGCGGGTGTTGGCAAACGGCGTGCCCATTTCTAGGCGGTAGGGCTGCATTAAGTCGAGCGGCCGCAATACGCCGTATAGTCCGGAAAGCAGGCGGACGCAGTTTTGCAGGTATCGGATGCCGTCTGAATCGAGCGTTTGGGCGGCAAGTCCTTCGTAAACGTCGCCGTTGAACATGAATACGGCCTGTTTTGCGTTGTCGGGGGTAAACGGTGTGTGCCATGCGGCGTTGCGTTCGGCGTTGAGCAGGGCGATTTTGTCGGAAACGTGCATCAGCGCGGCCAAGTCCTGCGGGGCGAGGCTGCGCAGTTCGGCCATCAGGTTTTCCGCTTCGGCAAGCAGCTCGGGCAGGGTGTATTCGTGAACGGGTGCGGTGTCTTTTTCGTTCAGGTTTTTGGCGGGGGACAATACGAAAAGCATGGGCGGGTTTTCCTGTGCGGACGGTTTTCAGACGGCCTTACTTTACGGTTCGGCAGCGGCTTTGGCAATTTGAAATAATCAATAGGTTTGGTTTGCTGCGAAGGGTAAAGGCCGTCTGAAAACTTTTTTCAGACGGCCTTTGCGCTCTCGGTGTTTATTTTGCCGACAATGTTTCCAACCGTTTGACCCGTTCCTGTGTAAGCGGATGGCTGCTGAGCAGATTGGTGGCGCCGTGTTCTTCGTGGCCGTGCTGCTTTTGCAGGCGGAGCAGGAAATCCGCCAGATGTTTGGGCGGAAGTCCTAAGCGCTGCAATTCTGTGGCGGCATACAGGTCGGCTTCGAACTCAAATTCCTGGGAATATTGTGCGGCCGCTATCGTGGCGGGCAGGCTGGAAACGAGGTCGTTGGAATCGCCTGTAATCACGAGCAGGAACACGCCTGTGCCGATACCGCGCAATGCCTGTTGGAGGCTGTGGCGCTCTTTCAGATGGCCTTGTTCGTGCGCGAGTACGGCCAGGATTTCATGGTCGTTTTTGGCCAGTCGGACCAAATCGTCGGTGATGATGATGGTGTTGTTGGGAATGGCGAATGCGTTGGCGCCGATGGTTTTGCTGTTGCGGAAAACCAGCTTGGCGGGGGCGGAAGGTTTCAGGGTTTTGTAATACAGATCGGATATTTTCTGCCTGCGTTCCGGTTTCAGGCCGCTTGCTTTGGTCAGTTGGACAATGGCCTGTTCGGTTTGGTCGCCGATTTGTTTGAGGGTTGTGTCGGGCAGACTGCGGGAAACGTGATAGGCGGCGCCGGGAATGCCCCATTTGAACAGGACGAAAATCACGCAGATGACGGTAACGAAACCGATGCCCACCCACTTCCAGCTTTTTTCAAAATGCCCGACGTGCCTGAGCATGGTTTTGTGTTTCAGATCCAGCCAGTCGGGTATTTCGTTGCCGATGAATTCGATGCGGACATCGTCCGGCAGCTCCAGCACGGGCGGTATGCCGCCGACAGCCGCAATGTATTCTGCCTGATGCAGCGGATGGAAAACGGTTTGACCGTCTCCGTAAACGATGCGCAGGTATGCCCCGTCGGACGAAAGTTCGGCGGGGAAAGGAACATTGCGTTTGCCGTCGTAATAGCGCACGGTGATTTTGTCCGTCATGCGGTTTTTGTCCTTACAGGGAAAGGTCGAGATCGAATATGTCGGCGATTTCTTCGCCGATGCTGTGCGGGTCGTTTTGGGCGAGGTTCATCAGGTTTTCGGGGTCGTCGCTCAAATCCACGTACATCGATTCCGCAACGGCGCGGTAAAAACGTACGGCTGCCCAAGGGTGCATCAGGCCGAGCGTCGGCACGATCACGAGATAGTTGGTGAACTTAACCCATGCGTAGGAAAACGGACTCATGCGGGTATAGACGCGGCTGCGGCCGGTATAGACATCGTGCCATGTGGTACAGAACAGATAGCCTTGGGTCAGAGGCACGAAAAATCCCAGCATGAAAGCGTAGAAAACAACTATCATCAAACCGGTTAAGGTGCTCGGGTCGAAGGTGTTTGGGGACGAGATGCCTACGATACCTGCTATTAATAAGAAGATTATGGATACCACAAAAGAAATGGCCAGGAACACACCATACGGAAGCAGTACGGCTGCGTAAAAACTGCCGATGCTTGAATTCATTTTGAATTTCAGGTTGCCGATGTGCAGGTTGTCGATCTGGTAGGATTTGAACCAATACAGGGCAACGGGATAGAGCAGGCCGAAGCTGACAACCGTAACCAGCAGGCATTTGATGAACAGCCAGTAAGTTCGGCCGGTTGAAGCGGAAAAGTAGAAACGGCTGTTGCCGTATTTGCTGTTGCGTGCGCGGAAGCGCAGGGATGAGCGCACCAGCCAAGGCATAACCAGGAAGATGACGCCCCACATCACCAATGCCCAAAGCGGGTCGATATTGGAGAGTACCGAGGTTGCGGTAAACAGAACAACGGCGATGATACGCCCCAACAGGATGCGTGACGGAAGGGCGGTAAAGTCGAAGCGGTCGTTACCCAATTGGGTGTTGCCGTAAAAATAGCGCATCCGGCGTACTTTTGCCCAAGGCGAATAAATGCCCAAGGTGATGATGGTCAGAAACAGGTTGACAATCCAGATTTTGAAATATTCGCCGGCGTTGCCGTGAAAGTCGAACCGCCATTGCCGGAAGGGTGTTTTGTCGGTTTGCGGTGCCGGAGATGCGGGCAGGGGCTGAATCTCCGTCTGTGCGGTTTCAGGGGATACGGCCATACTGTTTTGCGTGGCGGATTGGGATGCATCGCTCATCGGATTGTCCTGATTGGTTTGAAAACCGCATTATAAAACAAACTGCACGGCTGTTCCGTATGCGGCAAAAGGCCGTCTGAAAACTTTTTTCAGACGGCCTTATACATGAACCGGCAATTCAAACCGGATGTCAGATTGCGCCGCCTCCAACCGGTCGCTCCGATACAACCGTGGGAAAATGTATCGGTACGGATACGGCAATGTGCACGGGTATGAGGGTTTGTATGGATTTCCAAACGGATGCCGTACCCGAAAACAGGCCGTCTGAAAAACCTGTTTCCCTTCATGAATCACTCCCTTCACTTACCATCTTGGAAGATGTCATAAATCATGAGATGAAGGACCTTATTGAAGTCTCTTTCGTACTGGCTGTCCAAGCCGGAAGACTCTTTCGCCCCACTTGCTGCCGGATAATAACTTCGAAATAGATGCTGAGTGAAGGTCAGATAGTCCAAGGCCCGTTCTTGACTGATATGCTCTTTAAGGATTGATTCAACCAGTAATTTTTCTGAAACCTGGCGATTTAAGTCTTCAATAACAGCCTTTTCCTTTGCCACTTCCTGGGCAATTTCTGCCGGAGCTGTCAGCCAAGCCTCAAAGAAGACATGGCTGTGGTAAAGACTGGTTGGCGTATCAGTCTTGTCTTATCCTAGAGCACTTCTTGCGCAAAGGAGATGGTATTGCCATCAGGATCCTCCATCTGACAGGTCAAAACGACCTCCCAATCCATGATGTCACTCGGCTTCAAACCCTTGCCGACGAGGTCTTCTCGTACTTTGTTGATATCGTCTACACCCAAGATAAGGCTGGATGGATTTCCTTCTTCTTGGGTCAGTTGCAGCCAGGCAGTCTCGGTCACCTGGTACTCTGCTATCCCTTCCATGGGAATGCTATCTGGCTCTCCCAGCCACCTTCTGTACCAGACTAGGCTTGCTTCCACATCCTTGACAGGAAAGACGGTGATGAGGCTTGTAAACTGTGATTTCATATGATTACTCCTTTATTAGTTCTAAATTATATCCAAGGGCTTGGGTCACCCAAAAAGACAGGTTCTCGCAAGCATTTTTATCCAGATCAATATAGCCTTGACAGGGCCTGCCCCTCATGATGGTAACAGAGGCACCGGCTATTGGGAGAAGCGCATTTTGTCTCTTCTTGCCAATACGAGCCATGACCAGGACCTCATCCCGTCCACTGGCACAAACGCACATTTTCCCACGCACCATAAATGCCAAACCGCCAAACATCTTTTTTTCAGCCACTTCATCTTCAAAGACTTCTGGAGGTAGTTGCCGCCTCAATTCCTCTCTAATCTGCTTTGCTGCTTCTTGCTTATAAGCCATAGCCATCCCTTTCTTTTATTTTCCGTCCAATTCCCAATTAGAATAGGCAATGGATTTAAGAGCCTGTTGACGAAGATGAAGTCGGTCACAATAAGCCTTTATCCTTCTTGCTAATTCCAGCTTAGCATGATTTTTCCAGAAAATCCTATCTTCAATTGCGGTTTTTAGATGCAAAAAACCAGCCTTGAAAAGGGCTGGTTCTCATGAGCTTTTCCAAATGAAGAGTTTGGTTTGTCCATCAAACTCTGCTTTATCAAACGCGGTACATTCATAGTGATGGGGGATCGCTTTCGATTGGGCGGCGCATGTTCAGTTCAAAATGAAGCTGAGTATTACCGGATGGAGCACCATAGACGGAACGGTGTGTTCATACAGCCTGTGCGGATGCTCTAAACCGCCGCGGTAGGGGTGTGTTCGGAAAATCTACACCCCGTCGGCGATTTCTTTGAACAGGCGGTAGGAGCGGAACTGTTTGTCTTCGTCGAAAATATAGCTGACGGCCATGACTTCGTCGGCACGGAGACGGTTTTGCAGTTCGGCGAACTGCGCGGCCACCGAAGCCTTACCGCCGACGAGCGAGCAGGCGAGCATTTGTTCGGCCATGGCCTGTTCGCTTGGCGACCACAGGCCATCCATGCTTTCGACGGGTGGTTGCAGGGCTTGGCGGCTGTTGCGCACCACGTTGAGGAAAAACTGCTGCTGGCTGGTGGCCAGATGCTGTGCTTCTTCGTCGCTGTCGGCGGCAATCACGTTCAGGCAGACGGTGAATTCGGGTCGGGACAAGGTTTCAGACGGCCTGAATTCGCGGCGGTAGATGTCGGCGGCCATGTCGAGCATACGCGGTGCGAAGTGGGCGGCGAACACATAAGGCAGGCCGAGTTCGGCGGCCAGATACGCGCTTTCGGTGCTGGATCCGAGAATATAGAGCGGCACGTTCAGGCCCACGCCGGGATAGGCGCAGACGAAGCCTTGCTGTCCGGCATCGCCGAAATAGCGTTGCAGCGTGCGCACGTCGCGGGGGAAGTTGAGCGACACGTCGCGCTCGTTGCGGCGCAGGGCGGCGGCGGTCATCTGGTCGGTGCCGGGTGCGCGTCCCAAGCCCAAATCGACGCGGCCGGGGTAAAGCGTTTCGAGCGTGCCGTATTGTTCGGCCACCATCAGCGGGCTGTGGTTGGGCAGCATCACGCCGCCGCTGCCGACGCGGATGGTCTGCGTGTGGCTGAGGGTGTGGCCGATGAGAAGCTGGGTGGCGGAACTGACGAGGTAGGGCATGTTGTGGTGTTCGGCAACCCAGTAGCGGGCGTAGCCGAGCCGTTCGGCTTCCTGCGCGAGCCGTATCATGGATTCGACGGCTTGGGCGCGGGTTTGGCCTTCGCGTACGGGCACGAGATTGAGCATGGATACTCGGGTCATGATGTTTTCCTTGGTTTGCGGTCGTATGCAGATAAAGGCCGTCTGAACGGGAATCAAGGGGGCGTACGGATTTATTTTGACTGTAGGTGTATGTAATCGGCAGGCTGGGGATGTGCGGTTTTACTGAATCGGGAAGCGGGCTGCTCCTTTATTCGGGGGCGGCAAAATATGTTGAACCTTGATGCCCGCGCAGATTGGCACGCTGAAATCCGTCTTGCGGTATCCGTCGGCAAATAAGGGCTTCGGCGTTTTCCATCCTGATTTCCGCCGGCACGGCCATAACGGTTTTTCCGGCTTTTCAAACGGATGCCGCGCCCGAAAACAGGCCGTCTGAAAAACCCGTTTCCAACCGGAGCGGTGTTTTCAGACGGCCTGTGCGGATGCCCTGACTGCGGTTCGGCCTAGATTTCAAAATTTCCCGCTTCGCTGCCGCCGCGTATCATGCCGGCGGCAACGGTGTGGTTGGTTGCTTCGTCAATCAGGATGAACGCGCCTGCGGCACGGTTGTGCGCGTAAGGGGCCGCGGCCAGCGGCTGCTGGGTTTTGATGCTGACGCTGCCGATGTCGTTGAGCCTGAGTTCGGCTGCGGATTCGACCTGCGACAGGGTATCGACATCCCAAACATAGGCGATTTCGGTGATTTTGGCGGCGGTGGTCTGCGTGCCGTGTTTGAGCAGGTATTTGCGGCGCGGGTTGAGCGGGATTTCGTCAAACCAGCACAGCGCGGCTTGAAAGGCCTGCACGGGGGCGACGGGGCTGTCGGCGGCAACGATGCTGTTGCCGCGCGAAATGTCGATGTCGGTGTCGAGCGTAACCGTGAGCACTTCGCCCGTTACTGCGCTGTCGGTTTTGCCGTGCGGCGTGTGGATTTCGGCGATGCGGGCGGTCTGTCCGCCGGGAAGCACTTTAACCGTGTCGCCGCTTTTCAGACGGCCTGCTTCCAAGCGGCCTTGGTAGCCGCGGAAATCGTCGCTGCTGCTGCCGTCTTGTCGGGCGACGCGCTGCACGGGGAAAAACGCCCCCTGTTCCGCCGTGTCTTGCAGTCCTGCCGGCAGGCTTTCGAGCAGGGGCAGCAGCGGCAAATCCCGATACCACGGCGTGTTTGCGCTGGGGCTGACGATGTTGTCGCCTTTGAGCGCGCTGATGGGCAGGAAACGGATGTCGGCCTGCAAACCGATTTTGGCGGCCAGTTCCCGATAGGCGGCGGTAATCGCCCGATATTTTTCTTCGTCGAAACCGAGCAGGTCGAGTTTGTTGACGGCGGCAATCACGGTGGGACAGCCGAGCAGTTTCAGAATCGCGCTGTGGCGTTTGGTCTGCGGCAAGAGCTTGGGTAGGCCGTCTGAAAAATCGACGCGGGTCGCGTCAATCAGCACAATCGCGGCGTCGGCAGTGGACGCGCCCGTTACCATATTGCGGGTGTACTGTTCGTGGCCGGGGGTGTCGGCGATGATGAATTTGCGCGCGGGCATGGCGAAGTAGCGGTAGGCCACGTCGATGGTGATGCCCTGTTCGCGCTCGGCGGCCAAGCCGTCGGTCAGGCCGGCGAAATCGGGCGTGCCGCCGTCGGCGGCGGATTGTTCGAGTTTGGCGATTTGGTCGGTGAGCAGGGTTTTGCTGTCGTAGAGCAGGCGGCCGATGAGCGTGGATTTACCGTCGTCGACGCTGCCGGCGGTGATGAAGCGGAGTAGGGGGGCGGTGGTGGCGGTCATGCTGCATTCCTTGGTTTTGTTCAGGCGGTACTTTAATCAGGCCGTCTGAAAAAGGGAAAGAATGGTTGGTTTGTTGTTAAGACGATTTTGTTATTTGGCACGCACAGGCCGTCTGAAAAAAAGCCCCCGCGGAGCAAACCGCAGGGGCGTTTTTCAGACGGCCTTAACGCTGCGACGGCAGCGGCTGCTGCTGTTTGCGTTTCCGTGCCGACCGCCACAGCAGGGCGTAGCACACGGCCACGGGAACCAGCGCGATGATGATTTTGAACGTCCAAGTCGCGTACCAGGGCAGGTTGACCACCAGCGTATCGCCCGCCGCCTGCGGCATCACGATGCCGCTGACCGCATACCAGTCGAGAAACGGCCACCAGCAGGCCACCAGAAAACCGCTGAACAGCGGCCACAGCCAGCGGCTGAAACCGCGCTGCCAAATCAGGAAACACGCCCCCGCCCAAATCAGCGTGAGACAGGCAATCAGCAGCGAAGTCTGCACGGGCGCGCCGAGCCAGCCGGCCAGAAAATAAGTGCATACCGTCCACAAAACGGCCAGTGCCAGCATAATCAGTTCTTCGGGGCGTTTGAACATAAACCTTCCTTTGTGTTTCCAAATGTGCAGACGGGTTTCACTATACCCGAATTCGCCGTGGTTGAACACGCCGCCGCCGTAGGTACGGTTAGGCGGTACGCCGTAACCGCACGCATGCCGTCTGAAAAGTTTGGTAGGGGTTTGTACGGTTACGCCGCCTGCGTACGGCTAACCGTACCTGCAACTTAACAAAATATAATCCGAATCAGCCAAAGTTAACAAAATGGCGGGTGTAAGTGTTTCAAGTTAAAGGCGTATAATCTTCAACAGCCCCGTGCGGCATACGATTAATCTTCTTCACAAACAAAAGGAGTCCACCCATGAAAGCAGCCCGTTTTTACGATAAAGGCGATATCCGTATCGAAGATATTCCCGAGCCGACCGTCGAGCCCGGCACGGTCGGCATCAAAGTGGCGTGGTGCGGCATTTGCGGCACCGATTTGCACGAATTTATGGAAGGGCCGATTTTCATCCCGC
>NZ_JBHCJY010000058.1:0-73944 GCF_041804105.1 Neisseria sp. | reverse complement strand
GCTTCCACCTTATAGCCCCGATCTGAATCAGATAGAGAAAAAGTGGGCTTGGATTAAAGGTGTTAGGAATCGGCTGCGAATTACGGATGTGGATTGGCTGTTTCAGGTGTGTATCGATAAATAAGTTTATTTGCTATAGTTGTTGCGGGCAAGGGTAACGCGGTTTTCCGTGCCTTCGAGTTGCGCCTGCAAATCGCGGAAGGTTTGGTCGGCTTTAAGTTGCGGGTAGTTTTCCGACACCACCAGCAGGCGCGACAGCGCGCTGCTCAATTCGCCCTGTGCTTGGGCAAACTGTTTGAGTTTTTCGGGATTCGCCGCGTCTTCCGCGCTCATTTGGATGCTGCCGACCTTGCTGCGGGCGGCGGTTACTTCGGTGAGCACTTTTTCTTCGTGTTTGGCATAGCCTTTGACGGTGTTGACCAGATTCGGAATCAAATCGGCGCGGCGCTGGTATTGGTTGAGCACTTCCGACCAAGCGGCGTTGGCCGCTTCGTCCTGCGTCTGCATGGTGTTGTAGCCGCAGCCGCTCAGGGCAAACAGCGATGAGAATACGGCCATGACGGCCAGCCATTTTTTAAACATAAAAACGTCTCCTGACATTGAAAATAACGGAAAGCTGCCGCGATGATACCGCAATGCGGAAAAACGGCAGGCCGTCTGAAAACGTTTCAGACGGCCTGTTTGGGGTGGACGGGGGAAATAATCAGTCGTTGTCGCAACGGTTGTCGGTGTCGATATCGACCACGCGGCCGGTGCGGATGGAAACGTCTACATCGTATTCGGTGCAGCCTTTGCGGATTTCGATTTCGTAGCGGCCTTCGCTGCGGCCGATGTCGGTAACGCGTCCGCCGCCGACGCGGGCTTTGGCGATACTGACGGCTTTGGCTTTGGAAATGCCGCGCGGCTGTTTGGGTGCGGCGCTTGCGGTAAAGCTGACGGATGCCAGCGAAGCGGAAAGCAGAAGGGCGGTTAAAGCGTGCAGTTTCATGTTTAAATGTCCTTGTCTCAGAATGACGGAAAGTGGAACACAATATGCGGTTTGGCCGGGGTAACTTCAACGGATTCCGTTGCCGATGATTCAGTAAACGGTATAACGGTATGTTTTAACGGTGTATTTTGTACAGGCCGTCTGAAAAATTCAGACGGCCTGCAAACGATAGATGGAAGAATCTGTATCCTGAATAAGATATACGGGGATACAATAATGCCGTTCACCAAAAAGGGAAACCCGACCATGAATGAAAACACCGTATTCGTTACCGGCGGCGCAGGCTTTATCGGCTCCGCGCTCGTCCGCCACCTGATTCGGGATACCGATGTCAGCGTCGTCAACATCGACAAACTCACCTACGCGGGCAACCTGCAATCGCTCGAAAGCGTGTCGGGCAACCCTCGCTACACCTTCTCCCATACCGACATCTGCGACCGCGCCGCGCTTGATGCGCTGTTTGCCCAACACCGTCCGCGCGGCATCCTGCATCTGGCCGCAGAAAGCCATGTCGACCGCAGCATCACCGGCCCCGCCGCCTTTATCGAAACCAACATCGTCGGCACCTATACTTTGCTCGAAGCCGCGCGCCAATATTGGAACACGCTCTCCGGGCAAGACAAACCGCAGTTCCGCTTCCACCATATCTCCACTGACGAAGTGTTCGGCGACCTGCACGGCACCGACGATTTGTTTACCGAAACCACCCCCTACGCGCCCAGCAGCCCCTATTCGGCCAGCAAAGCCTCCAGCGACCACCTCGTGCGCGCCTGGCAGCGCACCTACGGCCTGCCCGCGGTGCTCACCAACTGCTCCAACAACTACGGCCCCTATCATTTTCCCGAAAAACTGATTCCGCTGATGATACTGAACTGCCTGTCCGGCAAGCCGCTGCCCGTTTACGGCGAAGGCAGCCAAGTGCGCGACTGGCTTTATGTGGAAGACCACGCCCGCGCCTTGTGGACGGTGTTCGAGCGCGCCGAAAACGGCGAAAGCTACAACATCGGCGGCCACAACGAACGGCGCAATATTGATGTCGTGCGCACAATCTGCGCCATTCTCGACGAAATCAGGCCGTCTGAAACCCTGAAATCCTACGCCGAACTCATTACCCACGTTACCGACCGTCCCGGTCACGACCTGCGCTACGCCATCGACGCAGCCAAAATCGGACGCGATTTGGGCTGGAAACCGCAGGAAACCTTTGAAAGCGGCATCCGAAAAACCGTTGAATGGTATTTGGAAAACGAAAACTGGTGGCGCGCCGTGCTCGATGGCAGTTATCAGGGCGAACGGTCGGGCTTGGGGCAGGCCGACTGAAAACGCTGTTAAGCGCTGTTTCAGCGGTAAGAAAAGCGTATCCGGCGGGTGCGCTTTTTTCGTGACAACCGCCTGTGGATTGTCGGCACAGCATATTTCTTTTGTCGTGCCGTTGTCCGGATTTTCAGACGGCCTGCCGCGGTCGCCGGGGCAGGCCATTTGAAAATGTGCGTATTTCGACAGTTTGCGTAGGTACGGTTAGCATCCCAAGACGCGTAACCGTACGCAGGCAGCCGGCCGGGGCAGGCCGTCTGAAAAAAGCGTGTACGCGGATGGTGTTTCGTACGGTTACGGCGTGCCGCCTAACCGTACCTACGTTTGTACTGTCCGCAGGGAGACAGTTTGCGTAGGTACGGTTAGCGTCCCAAGACGCGTAACCGTACGCAAGCAGGCAACCGACCGGGGCAGGCCGTCTGAAAATGTGTGTGCGCGGATGGTGTTCCGTACGGTTACGGCGTGCCGCCTGACCGTACCTGCGTTTGTACTGTCCGCTGGGAAACAATTTGCGTAGGTACGGTTAGCGTCCCAAGACGCGTAACCGTATGCAGGCAGGCAGCCGACCGGAGCAGGCCGTCTGAAAATCCTTTTTCCGCTTTCTTTTGTTAAAATAAAGCCTTTACATACTCTTTCGACAGGAAAACATCATGCAGGTAACATCAAAATGGTTGGACGGAATGTGTTTCGTCGGCACGACACCGACGGGACACAGCGTGGTAATGGAAGGCGCGGCGGCGGAAGGTGCGGCCAAACGCGGCCCGAGTCCGATGGAAATGCTGCTGCTCGGCGTGGCGGGATGTTCGAGTATCGATGTGGTGATGATTGCCGAAAAGCAGCGGCAGGACGTGGCGGACTGCCAAGCCACGGTAACGGCCAAACGTGCCGACGACACGCCGCGCGTCTTTACCGAAATCCACATCCATTTCAAGGTGTTCGGGCGCGGCCTGAAGGAAAGCGCCATCGAAAAAGCCGTGCAGCTGTCGGCGGAGAAATACTGTTCGGCATCGATTATGCTGGGCAAGGCGGCGAAGGTAACGCACAGTTTCGAAGTGGTGGAAGTGTAGTTTCCGGCACGCGGAAACTGCGCCTGCGGGCGGCGTTGCAGGCCGTCTGAAAATTGGCAGTGCGCCCGTGCAATGGTTTATAATCCGACGCTTTACCGATACCCGCCCACATCCGCGCCGAGCAGGCAGGAGACCGACATATGCCCGATAAATACAAACTGTCCGCGCCCGCCAGCTCTTCGCTGATTCCCGAAGAGCGGCACGATGCCGAGCTCTCCCGCGTGTATGCGGAAATCCTCGACAAAATCACCGACCACGAGCTGCTGCCCGGCAAAAAGCTGACCGAATCGGAGCTGTGCCGCCAGCTTGCCTGTTCGCGCAATACCGTGCGCAACGCGCTGTCGCTGCTGGCGCACGACAAAATCGTCGATTTGCAGCCCAACCGCGGCGCATTCGTGCATATGCCCGATCTGAAGGAAATCCGCGACGTGTACAACACCCGCATCGAGCTGGACTGCATGGTTACCGACATGCTGCTGGCCATGCCGGACATCGCGGAACGGCTGCAACCGCTGTATGCGCTGATTGATTTGGAAGAAAAAGCCACCGAAAGCGGTGACCGCGTCAGCTGGAACCGTTTGGCCAATGCCTTTCATGTGGAACTCGTGCGCGTGTTGGGCAACGACGTGCTGCTCGAAATCGTGAACACCCTGTGCGCCCGTTCCGCCCTGATTGTGGCCGTGGTCGATCACAAAAATCCCGACAAACGTTCCAACTCGCATTCGGAACACCGCGAAATCCTCGACCTGCTTTCTGCGGGCAAGCGCACCCGTCTGCAAAACCTGATGCGCCGCCATCTGGCCGGCTGTTTGGGGCGTTTGGAGCGCAAGATTTTCGAGGAGCAGATTTCGGGGTAGGGCGGTTGTGCTTTGCCGGAACTGGCAACCCGACAGGCCGTCTGAACATGTTTTCAGACGGCCTTTGCCTTTGCCGGCGCGATTGGTGGGGCTATGTTGTTGCTGTATAATTACGCGCTCGAAAACCAAGAATACCGAACAGGAACCCAACCATGACCGAAACCTTTGAACGCGACAGCATGCAGTACGATGTCGTGATTGTCGGCGCAGGGCCGGCCGGCCTTGCGGCAGCGGTGAAGCTCAAACAGCTTGCAGCCGACGCATCGCGCGAAATCAGCGTCTGCGTGGTGGAAAAAGGTTCGGAAGTGGGGGCGCACATCCTGTCGGGCGCGGTCATCGATCCTGTGTCGCTGGGCGAACTTTTTCCCGACTGGAAAGAGCGCGGTGCGCCGCTGTCGCGCAGCGTCACCGACGACAGCGTGCTGTTCCTGACCGAAAAAAAATCCTTCAAACTGCCGGTTACGCCCAATTTCCAAAACCACGGCAACTATATCATCAGCTTGGGTGCGCTCTGCCGCTGGCTGGCGGAGCAGGCAGAGGAACTGGGTGTGGAAATCTACCCGGGGTTTGCCGCCGCGGAAATCCTTTATCACGAAGACGGCTCGGTAAAAGGCATCGCCACGGGCAATATGGGCGTGGACAAAGACGGCACTCCGACGGAAAATTTCCAGCCGGGCATGGAGCTGCATGCGCAGCAGACCGTGTTTGCGGAAGGCTGCCGCGGTTCGCTTTCCCAAGAAATCATCCGTAAGTTCCGGCTCGATAAAGACAGTCAGCCGCAAACTTACGGCATCGGTATCAAGGAAATCTGGGAAGTGCCGTCTGAAAAATGCAAACCCGGACTGGCGGTGCATACCGCCGGCTGGCCGCTCGACAGCGGAACCTACGGCGGCAGTTTTATCTATCATTTGGACGACAATAAAATCGCCGTCGGCATGGTGGTGGGCTTGGACTACCGTAATCCTTATCTGTCGCCGTTTGAAGAATTCCAGCGTTTTAAAACCCATCCCGATATCCGCAAAACCTTTGAAGGCGGCCGCCGCATCGCTTACGGCGCGCGCGCGCTGGTGGAAGGCGGTTTGCAGAGCCTGCCCGAATTGGCGTTTAAGGGCGGCGTATTGGTGGGCGATGCGGCGGGCTTTTTGAACGTGCCGCGCATCAAAGGCATCCACACCGCCATCAAATCGGGCATGCTGGCCGCCGAAGCCGTGCTGCCGCTGCTCGACCATGCGGAAGCCGACGGAGCGGTTGAAAAAAACAGCGGCGAAAAAGCCGTGATGTACCCAACCCTGTTCGAACACAGTTGGCTACACGACGAGCTTTACCGCGCGCGCAATTTCCGTCCCGCGTTCAAATGGGGTGCGTATCCCGCGATGGCCTATATCGGTTTCGACCAGCTTGTTTTGAAAGGCCGCGCACCGTGGACGCTGAAACACCACGGCAGCGACTGGCAGTCGCTGGCAAAGGCTTCCGCCGCCCGCAAAATCGATTATCCGAAACCCGACGGCAAGTTGACGTTCGACCGCTTGAGCAGCGTGTTTCTCGCCAATATCAGCCACGAAGAAAACCAGCCTTCCCATTTGGTGCTGAATAATCCGCAGCTTGTGGCGGACGTGAATTTCGCCGAATACGATGCGCCCGAAACCCGATACTGCCCTGCGGGCGTGTACGAAAAAGTCGAAACCGACGGCAAGCCGCGCCTGCAAATCAACGCCGCCAACTGTCTGCACTGCAAAACCTGCGACATCAAAGACCCTGCGCAGAACATCGTATGGATTTGTCCCGAGGGCGGAAGCGGGCCGAATTACGGTGCGATGTAGGGACTGCGTGGGGATGCGGCTGTGGTTTTCGGCGGCTTATTTCGATTCCCGCAAGCGCAAAGCGTATTAAGGCCGTCTGAAAATAACCGCATTCATTTAGGATGCCGGCAGAGCGTCGGCAAAAGATATGGGGACACCGCACAAGCAATCAGGCCGTCTGAAAAGTTTTCAGACGGCCTGATTTTTAATTGTTATGGTATAACATTTTGAATTTTCATAAGAAATTTGACTTTTGGGATATTTACTTTATAAACTGCAAGTCATTCCCAACAAGTCTGAAAGGTAGAAAATGAAAGCCATGGTTTATTACGGTGAAGGCGACATCCGTTTTGAAGAAAAGCCGAAGCCCCAGATTACCGAACCCACCGATGCCGTCGTACGCATTGTGAAAACCACTATTTGCGGTACCGATTTGGGCATTTGGAAAGGCAAAAACCCCGAAATCACCCCGGGCCGCATTCTCGGTCATGAAGGCATCGGCATCGTCGAAGAAGTCGGCAGCGCGGTGAAAAACATCAAAGTCGGCGACAAAGTCATCATCTCCTGCGTGAGCAAATGCTGTACCTGCGACAACTGCAAAGTCCAGCTTTATTCGCACTGCCGCAACGGCGGTTGGATTCTCGGCTACATGATCGACGGCACGCAGGCCGAATTCGTGCGTACACCGTATGCCGACAACAGCCTGATTCCCCTGCCCGACAATGTCAACGAAGAAGTCGCGCTGCTGCTCTCCGACGCGCTGCCCACCGCCCACGAAATCGGCGTGCAGTATGGCGACGTGAAACCGGGCGACATCGTGTTTATCGCAGGCGCAGGCCCCGTCGGCATGTCCGCCCTGCTGACTGCCCAGCTTTACAGCCCGAGCGTGCTGATTGTGTGCGATATGGACGAAAACCGCCTGAAACTGGCCAAAGAACTCGGTGCCACCCATGTCATCAACCCCGCTTCGGGCGACGTGTCCAAACAGGTGTTCGACATTGTCGGCGAAGACGGTGTGGATGTAGCCATCGAGGCCGTCGGCCTGCCCGCCACTTGGGACATGTGCCAAGAAATTGCGAAACCGGGCGGCAATATCGCCGTGGTCGGCGTTCACGGAAAACCCGTTGATTTCAAACTGGAAAAACTGTGGATTAAAAACCTGAAAATCACCACCGGCCTGGTGAACGCGAACACCACCGAAATGCTGATGAAGGCCATTTCCACCAGCAGCGTGGATTACACCAAAATGCTGACCCACCGTTTCAAATTCAGCGAACTGGAACAGGCTTACGATGTGTTCAAACACGCATCGGAAAACCAAGCGATGAAAGTGGTGCTGACTGCGGAATAAACCGTTTTACGGTTTTGATATGAACACAGGCCGTCTGAACATTTTCAGACGGCCTGTCGTTTAAAATACGGGAACATTTGAACTGTAAATTATGAAAAAGATTTTTTTCAAGCTAATCATCGAAGACGGTTATCCCCCTGCAAGCGAAGAAAGCATATGGGGCATTGAATTGGCGGATAATCTATTTAAAATCGACAACATACCTTTTTATACCGACGATGTTTCTTATGAAGATACCGTGTCTGTGAAAGAAGAAAACGGACATTTATATTATAAAAAAACGGTTCAATCTTCCGGCAACAGCACCATAAGAATCATCTTTTTTGATGAAGAAAAAGTGGATGAATGCCTTGCCCGGTTGGAACAAATAGGCTGTGAATATGAAAGATTTTCTTCGGTCTTCATCGCCATCAATATTCCGATTACATTGAATATAGAAACTGTTTTAACTTATTTGCAATATTTAAGTGCCCAAGAAACAGCCGATTACGAATACGGTAAAATTGCACAATACGCATATTGAATTACACCTGCGAAACCAAACAGGCCGTCTGAAAACCGATTTTCAGACGGCCTGTGTTTTGCAAAATGCGGAAAAGGTGAAACCTTTTTGTAAAATCCTTTCCATGCGGTTAAACACAATGCTGTAACCGTGTACAGAAGCCACCAATAACACGGCTTCGGAATCGGTTTAAGGAACGTTATGCCCCAGCGATGCAGCGTACACGCTTATCCATTCTTCGGCGCTAAACCGGATGTTTACGGCATCAACTGCGTTGCGGATGCGTTCCGGATTGCCCGAGCCTGCAATGGCAGCCATGCCGGACGGATGGTTCAGCAGCCATGCGTAGGCAAGTGTGTCGGGGCGTTGTTCGTTGTGGGCTTCGCCCGCTTTGAGCAGGGCGTTTAAGACGCGGCGGCTTTGCGGATTCGCGGCATCAAACAACGCGCCGCCCGCCAACGGCGACCATGCGGTCGGGCGGATGCGTTTTTCCATCAGGAAATCGAGGCTGCCGTCTTCAAACGGTTGCAGGTGCAGCGGCGATATTTCGATTTGGTTGGTAACGAGCGGTTGGGCGAGATACGACTGCAACATGGACAATTTCGCCGGCATATAGTTGGAAACGCCGAAAAAGCGGACGATGCCGCGGCTGTGCAGGTTGTCGAACGCGGCGGCGATTTCGGCGGGGTCGGCAAACGGCGACGGGCGGTGCAGCAGCAGGATGTCGAGATGGCCGCAGCAGAGTTCGCGCACGGAACGTTCCGCCGACCAGATAATGTGTTCCGCGCTGTTGTCGTAAAACTTGCTTTTCATGTCGGGCAGCACGTCGTTGGGGAACGAGATGCCGCATTTGCTGACGATGGTCATTTTGTCGCGCAGGCTTTTGTCGGCGGCCAGTGCGCGGCCGAACGCGCCTTCGTTGGTAAAGCCGCCGTAGCAGGCGGCGTGGTCGAAAGTGTCGATACCGGTATCGAGTACGGCGTGTATCAGGTCAAGACAGCCGCGCGTGTCGAGATTCCATTCGTGCATCCGCCACCAGCCGTGCATGATGCGGCTGACGGAAAGGTTTTCGTGAAGTTGCAGATGCTGCATGATCCGTCCTTTTTGTATTTCAGACGGCCTTAATCATAGGCCGTCTGAACCTTACTGTATTTCCCTGAATACCACCGTTTTGCCTTTGCGAACAAGTGTGGCGAAGCCGTCCTGAACCGTCCAGCGGGTGGTGGCGTTAGCGTATTCCGCCGATTTGGTCAGCGAATGTTGCTGGGTCAGCATTTCTTCGGTGTTGCCCTGTTTCAGAACGACGGCCATGGGGCTGTTGTTGTTGAGGTAAACGGCGGTTATCTTGCGGCGGCCTGCCGCTTCGTAGTTAACCGAATAATTGGGCGTTTCGGCCACTTGGGGAACGGGCGCGTCGGGGCGGACAGCTTTGTAGGAACCGCAGGCGGTCAAAAACAGGGTAAGGGCAAACAATACGGGAAATTTGGGCATGGGAATCAGGAAGTGGGATTGGAAAAACAGAAAGCCTGTTGATACAGCAGGCCGGCGGTTTTGGGTTTGTAGGGTATGAAGGCCGTGAGGCACAGGCCGGGCAGAAGGTCGGGCGGATGATGCAGCCGGGTTTCAGCCGTTTCCGCCCGCAGCGGTTTCAATGGTGGCCTTTGGCTTCGCCTTCGAGTTTGTAAACCGTGCCGCAGTAGGGGCATTCGATGCTGCTGTGGGATTCTACGGGCAGGAATACGCGCGGGTGGCCGTTCCAGCCGAGTGTGTCTTTGGGGCCGGAGCAGTGCAGCGGCAGGTCGTGCGGGGTGATGTTTACTGTAGCGGGGTTTTGTGTTTCGTACATGGCGGTTCTCCTTTGCGGGGCGGAACGGTTTTCAGACGGCCTTTATTATAACTGTCTTTGCGCCGCAGCGGGTGTTCGGGTCATGCGGGCGGAAAGCGGTTTTCAGACGGCCTGAAGAGCCGTGGCCCGCAATTGGCGTAAGGCCGTCTGAAAACGCCTGCGCGTATCCGAAACGGTGCAAATGGTTTAAACTGTGCGGAATTTTTGAATGACTTTTTATGGGAGCTTCGGATGAGGGTTATCGGCATTATCGTTAAAGCCGTTGTTCTGGTTGTATTTTTACTGCTGGCCATCAGCAATACGGCCCGGGTGGACTTTTTCTACCTGCCGGGTCAGGGGATGCAGCTGCCGTTGATTGTGGTGCTGTTCGGCGCGTTTATCCTCGGCATTCTGTTCGGAATGTTTGCGCTGTTCGGCCGCCTACTGTCGCTGAGAAGCGAAAACAACCGCCTGCGCAGCGAAGTGAAGAAAAACCCCCGTATCACGGCGGAACCCGTACCTGCCGCTATTCCTGCCAAACCGCCCGTTCAGACGGCCTTGCAGCCTGCCGACAAACCGGAAGGCAAGGAGTAGGGCGCATATGGAAAACGAAATCCTGTTCCTGCTGCCGCTTGTGCTGCTGCCGGTGTTTTTTGCAATGGGCTGGTTTGCGGCGCGGGTGGACATGAAAACCGTGTTGAAGCAGGCGAAAACCGTGCCTGCGGGCTTTTACAAAAGTTTGGATGCTTTGGTTGACCGCAACAGCGGCAAGGCGGCGCGCGAATTGGCCGATGTTATCGACCAGCAGCCGCAGTCTTACGATTTGAACCTGACGCTCGGCAAACTTTACCGCCAGCGCGGCGAAAACGACAAAGCCATCAATATGCACCGCGCACTGCTCGATTCGCCCGATACCGTCGGCGAAAAACGCGACCGTGTGTTGTTTGAGCTGGGCGAAAACTATCAGAGTGCGGGTTTGGTCGACCGTGCCGAACAGATTTTTCTCGGCCTGCAACAAGGCGATATGGCGAGGGATGCCCGCCAGCACTTGCTGAGCATCTACCAGCAGGACAGGGATTGGAAAAAAGCCATCGAAACCGCACAGATTTTAAGTGCGGACAAACAGACTTATCAGTTTGAAATCGCACAGTTTTACTGCGAATTGGCCCAAGCAGCCCTGTTCCAGTCCGATTACGATGCCGCGCGCGGTTTTGTCGGTAGGGCGCTCGAAGCAAACAAAAAATGTGCCCGCGCCAATATGGTTTTGGGCGACATCGAATCCAAGCAAGGGCGTTTTGTCGAGGCCATCGAAGCCTATGGCGCAATCGAGCAGCAAAACCACGCTTATTTGAGCATGGTCGGCGAGAAACTTTACGATGCCTACGACGCGCTCGGCAAGCCGCAAGAAGGTCTCAGCCGTTTGACGGGTTATATGAAGACGTTCCCCGAACTCGACCTGATGAACGTGGTGTATGAAAAATCGCTGCTGCTCAACGGAGAGGCCGAAGCCGCCCGCTTGGCCGTCGAACTCGTGCGCGGCCGTCCCGATTTGAAAGGCGTGTACCGCCTGCTCGGCTTGAAGCTCAGCGACATGAATCCTGCATGGAAGGCCGATGCCGATATGATGCGCGCCGTAGTCGGGCGGCAGTTGCAGAAAAGCGTGATGTATCGTTGCCGCAACTGTCATTTCAAATCGCAGGTGTTTTTTTGGCACTGTCCCGCCTGCAACAAGTGGGAAACGTTTACACCGAACAGAATTGAAGTATAATATGCAGACGGCTTATAATGGCCGTCTGAAATTTTATTGGCAAAACAGTTTCAGACGGCAATAATCAAAACCGGAAAAACGGTTTTCCGCCGTAAAACAAATAAAAAACAAAAAACTATTTACACATTACAGGAACAGACATGGGAATCAACTCGGCTTACTATGCCTTCCCCCAACCTCAAATAGAAGAATTCAAACACCACCGCGAAGCCATGTTGGCGTTTCTCGAAGGGGAAACCGAAGCCAATCCAGTTGCCGAGTGCAAACTCGGCGTGATGTGGGATGCCTTGCACTTCGTACTGACCGGTAAAGGCACCGGCCATGCAGATCCTGCGACTACCGAACGTTTTCTGATGCAGGCGGTTGTCGGCTGTAAAGACATGAGCCAGCGGCGGAAAATCGTCAGTTATGCCGATGCGGAACAGGTCAGGAAAATCAGCGATACCATGGCAGGCATCAGCCTTGAGCTGCGCGGTTACAGTTTCAGCGGCCGTTTGGCGGAGCTTATCGGTATCGGTAAAACCGATACGCCTGTCCAGCGGATAAACAGCCATACACTGTTCAGACAGCTTTCTACGGCCAATATCTACCCGCCCGTATGGAACAGCGAAAGCGGCGAACTGGAATTCTGGCGCGGAAAAATCGTTAAAGCATTCGGCCAGTTACAGGAGTTCTATAAAAAAGCCGCTGAGCAAAATTGCGGTGTGGTGGTTTACATCGGCTAAGCTGATAAATGATTCAGGCCGTCTGAAAAACTTTTCAGACGGCCTTAATGTTTTTCGGTCGGTTTCGTTATCGAAATTTGTTTTATCTGTGTGCAAGCCAAAGCCTGCCATATCTTTTATTGAGCAGTAAACCGATGTGAATGAGTTGAGGGTAACAGCGGACTTCCTCCTGCTCGGAATGAGATTATTCATGTTAACGCTCAAATCCATACGGTGCGAAAAGAGCTGTTAAATCATACATTTTCGGTAATGTGTTTAACTGGTTGAATATTTCAGACGGCCTGAAGTTGTTTAGGGTTTCAGGCCGTCTGAAAGTTGAGTGAAACAAAAGGCAGCTTGTCCAAGCTGCCTTTTCTGTGATGAAGTATGGCACATTCCGAAATATCAGGTTTTACCGCCGTTGTCGGAAGCGTTGCCGTCTGAAGAAACCGTGGGGGGAGCGGCGGGATTTTCGGTTGTTGCGGTTTGAGCAGGCTGTGCAGCAGGCTCGGGCGGTAGCTGTTCAGGTTGCTGTATTACCGTATCGACCGTAGCTTCAGTATTGCCGTCGCGTACATTGTGGCTGTAGTCTTTCGGCGGGCTGGGCTGTTTGCCTTCCATGATTTCCAACACTTGATCGCGGTCGATGGTTTCCCACTCCATAAGGGCACGGGTCATGATTTCCATTTTTTCGCGGTTTTCATCGAGTATCTTGTAGGCGATTGCATACTGTTCATCGAGAATACGGCGGATTTCGGCATCCACATCCTGTTGGGTTTTTTCGGAAATATGCTGCGAACGGGTTACGCTGCGGCCGAGGAATACTTCGCCTTCGTTTTCTGCATAAACCATCACCCCCATTTTGTCGCTCATGCCGAAACGGGTAACCATCTCGCGGGCGATTTGGGTGGCGCGCTCGAAGTCGTTCGATGCGCCGGTGGAAATTTTGCCGACGAAGATGTCTTCGGCAATACGGCCGCCGAACAGGATGGAAATCTGGTTCAGCATTTGGTCTTTATACATGCTGATGCGGTCGCGTTCAGGCAGTTGCCAAGTCAGGCCGAGGGCACGGCCGCGCGGCATAATGGTAACTTTATGCACGGGATCAGTGCCTTCCAAACTTTCGGCAACGATGGCGTGGCCGGATTCATGGTAGGCGGTGGCGCGTTTTTCGTCTTCGTGCATCACCATGCTGCGGCGTTCGGGACCCATGTAGATTTTGTCTTTGGCATCTTCAAAATCGCTTTGGTCAACTTTGATTTTGTTACGGCGGCCGGCAAACAGGGCGGCTTCGTTGACCAAGTTGGCCAAATCTGCGCCGGAAAAGCCGGGTGTGCCGCGTGCAAGCGCAATCAAATCAACCGATTCGTCCAGCGGTACTTTTTTGGCATGTACTTTCAGAATCTGCTCGCGGCCGCGGATGTCGGGCAGGGGCACGACGACTTGGCGGTCGAAGCGGCCGGGACGTTGCAGGGCAGGGTCGAGTACGTCCGGGCGGTTGGTGGCCGCAATGACAATCACGGTTTGATTGCTTTCAAAGCCGTCCATTTCGACGAGAAGCTGGTTGAGGGTTTGTTCGCGTTCGTCGTTGCCGCCGCCCAAGCCGGCACCGCGTTGGCGGCCTACGGCGTCGATTTCGTCGATAAAGATGATACAGGGCGCGTTTTTCTTGGCCTGTTCGAACATATCGCGTACACGGCTGGCGCCGACGCCGACGAACATTTCAACGAAATCCGAACCGGAAATGCTGAAAAACGGTACGCCGGCTTCTCCTGCAATCGCTTTGGCAAGCAGGGTTTTACCCGTGCCCGGACTGCCGGCCAGCAGGATGCCGCGCGGTACGCGGCCGCCCAAACTTTGATAACGCGAAGGGGCTTTCAGGTAATCGACGATTTCCTGAACTTCTTCTTTGGCTTCGTCGCAGCCGGCTACATCGGCGAAAGTAACTTTGTTGGTATCTTTATCCAGCAGGCGCGCACGGCTTTTGCCGAAAGAGAACGCCCCGCCTTTACCGCCGCCGCCGTTCTGCATGCGCATGAAGTAGAACCATGCGCCGATAAGCAGCAGCACGGGCAGCAGGCTGTACAGCAGGCTGCTCAGAATCCCCGGTTTTTCTTCGGGCGTAACATTGACTTTGACTTTGGCGGCCAGCAGTTTTTCAATCAATTTGTCGTCGAGCGGCGCATTGGTAAAAAATTCGCTTTTATCGGTGCGCACGCCTTCAATGAGATAACCGGTAGGCGAACCTTCAATGTTCACGCTGGAGACCTTGTTGGTCGTTACCTGTTCGATAAATTGCGAATATTCGATTTTCTGGTTGGCTTCCTTCTTTCCGCTGAAACTTTGGAAGGCTAACATTACGGCTGCAATCATAGCCAGCCAAATGACCAGGTTTTTAACGGTATTCCCCACTGAAAAGGCTCCATACAAAGGGTGAAAATGAAAACGGATTTTAAAGCAGACGCCCCGCCTTGTCAGCGTTTATTTTTTGCCAATAAATAAAGCTCACTGGAGCGATTGCGCGATGCTTCGGGTTTGCGCGTCTGCACCGACGCGAATGTTGCGCGCAGTGCGGCAAGGTATTCCTGATAGCCTGCGCCCTGAAACACTTTGACCAGAAAACTGCCGCCTGTTTTCAGACGGCCTTTGGCAAAATCGAGCGCAAGTTCGCACAAATAATAGCTGCGCGCCTGATCTGTTACCGCGTTGCCTGACATATTGGGTGCCATATCGCAAATTACAAGGTCTAGTTCCCGCTGGCCGAGCAGCGTTTCAAATGCTTCGAGCACATCGTTTTCGCGGAAGTCGCCCTGAATGAAATCCACGCCGTCGATTGCGTCCATCGGCAGGATGTCGAGCGCGAAGACGCGCCCTGTTTTCCCGACCAGTTTGGCGGCCACCTGCGACCAGCTTCCCGGTGCGCTGCCCAAATCCGCCAGTACCGTACCCGCTTTAATCAGTTTGTCTTTCTCGTTGATTTCCAACAGCTTGTATGCGGCGCGCGCACGGTAGCCGTCTTTTTGAGCCATGTGTACATAATGGTCGTTGACGTGTTCGTTGAGCCACGCTTTTGAAGATTTGGAACGTACCGACATTGCCGCCTGCCCGAATGGAAAAACCGTATTGTAACAGGTTCGCCCGTGTCCCGTCGGCGCGGGAGTTGGCGTATAATGCCGCTTTATTTGCCCTTTCGGAAAACAGCAGCCATGACCGGTACACTCTCCACCAAAGAAATTCTCGAACTCAAAGCCCGCGCCCACCATCTCAACCCCGTGGTCATGGTCGGCCAGCACGGCCTCACGGAATCGGTAATTAAGGAAACCGATGCCGCATTGACCGCACACGAACTGATCAAAGTGCGCGTGCACGGCGACGACCGGGCGGAGCGCATCGAAATCTGCAATGCTTTGTGCGAAGCGGTGGATGCGCAGCTTGTGCAGCATATCGGCAAGCTGTTGGTATTGTGGCGCAAGAATATCGAAGAATAAGTTTTTTTCGGCAACACAGGCCGTCTGAAAAGTTTTCAGACGGCCTGTGTTTTTGAATCGATTCCTTGCGAGCGGCAACTGTATTGCGAAGTTGAGGCAGGCCGTCTGAAACCGGTGGGATGTTTCCGCAGGGGACGGAATCTGTGTTTGGGTTTGTAACCGTTTGAATAACCTGTAATTTCCTATGTGTCTGCATGGATTCCCGCCTGTACGGAAATGACGGCAGGGGGCGCATGGGGAATATCATTTTGCAGAGTGGCTTGGCTTACATGAAAACGGTTGCGGTTTCTCCGGATTTCTCTCAGGCCGTCTGAATGTCTGTGTCAGGCCGTCTGAAACAAAGTTGTAGCCGAATTACGCCAAGCCCAGTTTTTTCAGCAGGGCTTTGCCGCCGGCTTCGCACAGACGGTAGGTTTCGTCGAAATCGCCGGTGTGCCACGGATCGGGAACGTGGGTGTAGCCGCTTTCGGGGATGAGATCGGTGAGTTTGAAGATTTTTTCGGGATGGCGCCCGAACAGCCGTTCGAGTTCGGCGAGATTGCTGTCGTCCATCGCGATGATGAAGTCGTAGGCATCGAAGTCGGTTTTTTTGACTTTGCTGCTGGTAAAGCCGCTGTTATCGATGCCTTGTGCGGCGAGTTTCTGCAATGTGCCGCGGTGCATGTTTTCGCCGTCGTGCCAGCCGGACGTGCCTGCGCTGTCGGATGTGATGCGGTGCGCGGTGCCTGCGGCTTCGGCCTGATGGCGGAAAACGTATTCGGCCATCGGGGAGCGGCAGATGTTGCCGAGGCAGACGAATAGGATTTTGTGGTGTTTCATGTCGCTCTTTCGGGTGGTTGGGACGGCAGTCCGGTTGGCTTGGCTGGGGGGGGCGGATTGTTCCGATTTCCGTTGTTTCCGCGCAGGCGGGAATCCATGTTTGGAATCCGGTATCTTTTGTTAAACAAGCATTTGTGAATATCACACATGCTGGATTCCGGCCTGCGTGGGAATGACGGGGTGTTGAGCATCAACGTCATGAGCGAAATACAGCTTTCGGTTTCAGACGGCCTTGAGAGGCTGTGGCGGTTTGCAGGCCGTCTGAACGGGAGCCGCCGTGGTTACGGGCGTAACGTTGCCGCGTTATTGCGTGTTGGCGGCGAACAGCGGGTTGTGTCCGTCGAGCTTCACGGCCCGGGCGTAGTCGGGCAGGGGGTCGGTGTCGGACAGGGCTTGGTGCAGCAGGTAGATATTGTCGACGCGGCACTCGGTCATCAGGTCGCAGAAATTCTGCTGAATCAACGGGATGTCGTCGCCGCTGGAAAGCTGCCATGTAAAAATCTGCGGCTCGATTTCAAAGGCGCTGTCGGCGGCGTTGAAGCCGAACAGAATCCGTCCGCCGGACTGTGCGGCGATAACGGCGCCGACGCGGTGGCTTTGCAGGCGGACGGCGCGGATGGCGTTGGCGGCGAATACGTCCATCGCCATCCGCTGGCGGGTGTGGCTGCCTGCGGTCAGCGCATTCAGGGGGGTGTCGGGGGAGAGCGGGTTGGCGAACAGGGTCAGCTGCGCGTCGCCCAGATGCTCTTGGAACACCTGCATCAGCGGCAGCCCGGCGTTTTGAAGCGGCCGGCCTAAGGCCGTCTGAATGCCGGTATCGGCATAGCCGAGCGCAAACACAACCTGCACGCTTTGGCCTTCGGGAAAAGCGAGTTGCTGCACGGCAAGGCCGTCGGCAAGATTGCGGGCGGCTTCGGCGTTTTGCTTGGCGGCGAACCATTGGCCGGCATTGATGCTGCTGAGCGTGTCGGCGTTGACGAAATGCGGCAGCCATTGTGCATCGGCGAGTGCGCTCAGGTGCGGGTGTTCCGACAGGCATTGCCGCAGGGCGGCAAGCGGGATTTCAGACGGCCTTTGCTGCGTTTGGTTGCAGCCCGCCACGAGAACGACGGGCAGGGCAAACCATTGGATTTCTTCCGTATTTTTCGCCTGCAATACGCCGTCGAGCGCGGACAGCAGTTCGCGGTAGGTCGGGGCGTCGGCGGCCATGCTCATGGCGACGGAAAGTTCGAGATAGAAATTCTGTTGCAGCATCCGCGTGATTTCGACGGCAAGCGTTTCGGACGCGAGTTTGCGTTGGGCGGCGGATTGGCTGTGCGCCAAATGGCCGGCCTGAACCAGCAGGTTGTTTTTGACCGGTTCGGCGGGAAAGGGGCGTGTGTCGGGAAGGGTGTGCGCAGACATGGGGTTGTGTCCTTGTTCGGGCAGGCCGTCTGAAAAACGGGAAAACGGTTTTTCAGACGGCCTTCGGTTTATTTGTCTACTTGGATTTTCGGTTCGTATCCGCTGGATTCGTCGCCGTAATACAGGACGCCCAGTTTGATCGGCACCCGGCCCTGTGATTTGCGGTGTTTGTTGGTGTCGCGCAACGAGTAGGCGCAGCCGCAGTATTCCTGCTGGTAGAAGTTTTCGCGTTTGCTGATTTCTATCATGCGCGCGCTGCCGCCGCCTTTGCGCCAGTTGAAATCCCAGTACACCACGTCGTCGTAGGGCGCGGCGGCGCGGTGGCCGCAGTCGTTGATCTGGTTCATGTTTTTCCAGCGGGAAATGCCCAGCGAGCTGGTATAGACGGGGAAGCCGTTTTCGTGTGCGTAGCGGGCGGCTTTTTCGAAACGCATGTCGAAACACATGGTGCAGCGGATGCCGCGTTCCGGTTCGAATTCCATGCCTTTGGCTTTGTCGAACCATTCGGCGCGGTCGCGTTCGTAATCGTCGTCTTTGTCGATGAAGGGGATGCCGAATTTGTCGGCGAAGCGCATGTTTTCTTCTTTGCGCAGCAGGTATTCTTTCAGCGGGTGGATGTTGGGGTTGTAGAAATAGATGGTGTAGTCGATGCCGCTGGCGAGCATGGCTTCCATCACTTCGCCGCTGCACGGGGCGCAGCAGGAGTGGAGCAGCACTTTTGTGTGGCCGCCGGGCGGTATGAGTACGGGGCGGTCGACGGGTGTGGTTTCGGGGTGTGTTTTGTTGTCCATATCGGGTTTCTTGTGCGGTTGGTCTTTTTTCAGACGGCCTTTCTTGTATGGCGGGCCGTCTGAAAGGGGTTAGGGGATTTTCCGGTAGTCCTGTGCTTTGGGTTCCGCTTGGGCGGAATCAGCCTGCTGCGGTTGCGAGTTGAGCAGGGCTTCGGTGTCGGCGGTTTGCGGCTTGAACGACAGTTCGCGTGTCAGGCTGCGGTATTCGGCGGAATCGTTAAGCAGCACTTTGCCTGCGTTTTTGAGGTCGTTGATGTCGGCGGGCGGCAGGTAGAAGGTGGTGGGGATGGCGGCGACGCGGTTGCGCAGGGGCGAGGGCGGCAAATCGAGCAGGTTCAGGCTGACGAAGTGCATTTTAATCGGCGTGCCGTCGTGTGCGGGATATTTCGCTTCGTTCCACTGGTCGGTCAGGATGCGGAAGCGGCGTAGGGATTCCTGTGAAAATTTGTCGATGGGGATATTGATGATGGCGCCGATTACGTCGCCCAAGCCGGGAACGGCGGCGGTTTTGTCGAGTGCACCCGATTCTTCGCGGCGGGCGTTGACGCTGACTACGACGATGCGTTTGATTTTTTCGTTGCGCAGTTTGTTCAGCAATACGTCGGGAATTTGCAGTTCGGTAACGTCGAGCAGGGCGCGCAGGCCGAGATTGTCGGTAAGGCCGCCGTCAACCAAATGGATGTAGGGACGGCCGGAACTGTTTTCGTAGTGGTAAAGACTGTCGGCAAATTCGTTGGCGGTTTGCTGTTGCAGTTTGCGGTTGTCTGGCGGCAAGGCCGTCTGAAAGAGGGGGGGCGGAGTGTAGTTGCAGCGACCGCCGTTGTTGTTGAGGGTAATGGGGGAGAACACCATCGGCACGGAACTGGATGCGGCTACTGCGCGCGAGATTTTCAGACGGCCCAGATTAAGGCACATCACGTCAAACTGTTCCTGTGTAAAGATAAAGTGTTCGCCCAAACCCATATCGGTAGCGGAGATGATGGCAAACGGGCCTTTGCGGCGTTTTTCCAAATCGGCGAAGGTGGCGTGCTTGAACAGATAGCTGTCAAACTGCTCCTGAAGCAGGTCGCCGCGCCCGAATTCGGGCGAGGCCAGGCGCGGCAGGTTGGCGGCGGAGAATATTTGTTTGGTCATCTGCCGCTGGAAGTTTTGTTTCAGAAAACGGCGTTCGAAAGCGGGAATGGCGTCTTTGCCGTGCAGCGCGAAATAGGCCGCCAAGACCGAACCGCCCGAAACGCCTGTTACGATGTCGACACTGTCGAGCAGTGTTTGTTCGCGACCGTTGATGTATACCTTCTGCCGCTTCAGTTCTTCCAAAACACCGTAGCCCAAAGCTGCCGCACGCGTGCCGCCGCCGGAAAACATCATGATTACCAGCGTGTCGTCGCCCGGATAACGTGATGTTTTGACGGTTTCGGCGCGGTAGCCCTGAGAGCGGTTGATGTCGGAAATGGTTTCCAAAGGTTGGTAGCGCACGAGCGAGCAGGCCGAGAGCAGTGCGGCGGTCAGGCTGAAAAGTATCAGGCGTTTGGCAGACATGGCGTTTCGGGCGTTTCGGATTGCGGACAGGGGCTTATTATATAAAGTAAACAGGCCGTCTGAAAACGTTTCGCTTGTTGAAACGGGTTTTCAGACGGCCTTTATGCGTCTGGCAGCCGCCACATCCATACCGCCGCGCACAGGCAGAATAATGCCGCCGCTGCCGTCGCCCACCAGTATTCGGGAAAACGCCACAGAGAAATCAGGCAGGATAAGGCCATCATGGAAAAAGCGAGATATTTGGCTTTTCTCGGTACGGCGCGGTTGTGTTCCCAGTTTTGCACCATCGGGCCGAAGTAGGGGTGTTTGCGCAGCCGGCGGTGGAAGCGCGGCGAGGCCTTGGCCCAGCATGCGGCGGCAAGTAAAACGAACGGAGTGGTCGGCAGAAAGGGGACGAAAATACCGATGATGCCGAGTCCTAACGCGCCTGCACCGATGAACCAGAATACGGAGCGGATAAGCATGGTGTGCGGTTTCCCTTGGGTTTGGGTCGGGGGATGAGGGCGGTGGAGGTGTTTTGATGTCGGCGCATGATGCAAACACGGCTTTTTTATTCGGATATTATTGACCAATATCAGCGGCCGAGTGCGTTCGGGCAAAAGCTGCTTTATCCGCTGTAATCTTTGTTTTGATGGTGGAACGGGCAGCGCGGGATGTCGAGTTTTTCCCAGCCTTCGTGTCCCATTTTTTCCAGCAGCGCGATATTTCGGCCGAAGATGGCTTCCGCATCGGGAAAGGTTTCAGCGGCTTTGGCGATGCTGTCTTCGCGGATAAGATGCAGCGTCGGATAGGGGGAGCGGTTGGTATAGTTGGCAATGTCTTCGGCACCGCTGCCGTCGAAACGGAAATCGGGATGGAACGGCGCAATCTGGATGATGCCTTCCAAGCCGTTGTCGGCAACGGCGGCATCGGCGATGTCGAGCATGTCGTTGAACAGCAGGAAGTCGCCGAACAGCGCAGGATGAACCAGCAGCGTGGTTTCCAGTTCGTCTGCGGGTGTTTCGGCCAACAGCAGCAGTTCGCGGTCGAGGTCTTCAAGAAAACCGTCAAGGTGCTTGGCTGCGCTCACGGCGATGCGGACGCGGTTTTTGACGTATGGTGCTTTGGCAAACGGGCAGAGATTAAGGCCGATAACGGCTTTTTCCAGCCAGATTTGCGTGTTGCGGACGACGGTTTCCGTGTCAGGCGTGTTCATGGTGCGTATTCCGTGCTTCGGATGGGGGCGGCCTGCGGGTTTATTCGCGGTAAAGGTGCGACAGGGGCAGGGCGGTGGTGTTTTTGATTTCCTTCAAAACGAAACTGGACTTGGCATCCTGCACGCCGGGGTGGGAGAGCAGCGTTTCGAGTACGAAATGGGAAAATGCGTTCATATCGGTGAAAAACGCGTGCAGCAGGTAATCGGTTTCGCCCGTGAGCGCGAAGCAGCTCAATACTTCCGGCCATTCCTGAACGGCTTCGGAAAATCCTTCGCGCGCTGCGGCGGCTTTGTCGATGGAAACGCGGATAAACGCCTGCAAACCGAGTTCGACGGCCACGGGAGAGAGCAGGGCGGCATAGCGGCGGATGATGCCTGCGTCTTCGAGCTGTTTCAGACGGCGCAGGCAGGGCGAGGGCGACAGGGCCACGCGTTCGGACAGTTCGACATTGGTCAGTCGGCCGTTTTCCTGCAATACCTGTAGGATTTTCAAATCGGTTTTGTCTAGGGTAATCTGCGGCACGGTTTCCTCCTGCTTTTCAGACGGCGTTATCGGTTGTATGGTTGCCGCGCATCCGTTTGCGGCAATATCGTGCTTCATTTTGCTGTATTTTAAAGAAACCGTTGCGAAGTTCCAATCAAAATTTAGGCCGTCTGAAAATATTTCAGACGGCCTTGAATCACCTGCCGCAGCTTTACAGCGTTCCGTAGGAATGCAGGCCGCTCAGGAACATGTTTACGCCGACAAAGGCGAACGCGGTAACAAACAGGCCGACAATCGCCCACCACGCCAGTATTCTGCCGCGCCAGCCGGCGACCAGGCGCAGGTGCAGCCATACGGCGTAGTTGAGCCAGACGATGAATGCCCAGGTTTCTTTCGGATCCCAGCTCCAGTAGCGCCCCCATGCGTCGGCCGCCCACAGTGCGCCGAGAATGGTGGCGAGGGTAAAGAACAGAAAGCCGACGGCGATGGCTTTGTACATGATTTCTTCGATGACCTGCGAAGGCGGCAGCCAAGACTTGCGGTTGTTTTTTTCGTTGCGGATGGCGAGCAGTTCGGCCACGCCGAGCATGGCGGCGATGCAGAACGCGCCGTAGCCGACGAAGTTGGCGGGAACGTGGATTTTCATCCACCAGGATTGCAGCGCGGGAATGAGCGGCTGGATGGTATGGGCTTCGCGGGAAAAGCTGTACCACAACACGAAACAGACGACGCCCGCCATGAAGGTAAAGACGAAGCCGCCGAGTTTCTGTACGGCGAAGCGGCCTTCGTAGTAAAGGTACATCAGGGCGGTGATGACGAGAAACAGGATGAAGACTTCGTACAGGTTGGAAACGGGGATGTGGCCCGCGTCGGGGCGCAGCAGGTAGCTTTCGTGCCAGCGCACCAAAAGGCCGGTAAAGCCGGCGAATGCGGATACCCATGCGAATGCGGTACCCATGCCGAGCAGGGTGTTGGTGTCGCGGTGTTGGCGTTTGGCGACGATGCCGCCGGCGGTATAGGCGGCCAATGCGAAAAAGACGAACGCACACTGCCACATGATGGCCGACTGGCTGCTGAGAAAATATTTCAGGAAAAAGGTTTCGGTACGGGCGATGTTGCCGCCGTAAAGCTGCATTGCGCCGTAGGCGGCCAGCAGAGCGCCGGGGACAAACCAGCGCATGGGTTTGAAAAACCAGCCGAGCAGTACGGCGGAAACCGCGCTTGACCACAGGATGACGGTTTCGTAAACGTCCATATGGTGCGCGGCCTGTATTTGGGCGAACAGGGCGGCGGCGGCGGTAAAGAGCGCGAACAGCCAGTCGGGCGCTGTGAGCGTGCGCAGGAAGGATTTTCGGGTAAGCAGTTCGTGTTCGGGAACGGCGGGGTTATGGGTTTGCGTCATGGTTTAAATCCTCTGCCAGACGGTTGAGGCGTTGTGTGTGTTCGGGAAATTCTTTTTGTAAGTCGCGTTCGTTGCGGCTCGACGACATGGAAAAACGGATACGGCCGTCTGAAAACAGCAGCCAGGCGCGTTTTTCGCGGATGTAAAACATAAATACGGTTCCCAAAACCAGCAGCACCGAGCCGAGATATACCAGCGAAGCGCCCGGGCTGCGCGTCATCTGGAGACCGGACGAGCGTACTTCCTTATAGCCGTCCAGCTGCAGCAGCATGGGGGCAGGGTATTCGGTCAGGCCGGTATAGGCATCCATGGCGTGCAGCAGGAAACGGTTGCGCTCTTCGTTTTGGGGCCATGCGGGCAGATTATAGCGGACTAGGGCTTCGTCGAGCACGCTGTTCATCGCGCCGTAGAGTATCTGGTAGAAAGACCGCTGCATTTTTTCCCGTTCGGCCTGAGGAATGTTTTTTTCCAAAAAGTCGTTCAGCGCGAGATAACCGCCTTGGGCGAAGATGCTCAGGGTGTTATCGGCGGCCAGCGTGAATTGGGCGCGAACGTCTGCGGGCGTGTTTGCGGTGGCTTTGTGGACGGCCTGTTTGCGGGCTTCGGCATCTTTCAGGAATTCGCGCAGGGCCATAAAGGTGTCGGTTTTGCCCTGCTTGTCCATCGGGATGCGCAGCCAGCGGTATTGCTGGTCCAGTCCCTGCCGCGTGCCGGTAACGTAAAACCAGCCGTCTTCCTGTTTAACCGGCAGCATATAGTTTTTATATTCCACGGCCTGCCCTGCGGCATTGCGGATGCGGTACACAACGGAAGGACCGATGTTGGTGAACTTTTTGTCCTGTTTGACGGCACGCGCATCGTTGACGGCCGTCTGAAAATCGGTGTTTTTCTTTTCAGACGGCGTACTCATGTCCTCCACGTTCATGGCGGTAAACTGGTCGAATTCGAGCCGGTATTTCTGTTTGCCCAAATCCAGCGGGAATTCGCGCATCGAGGTGGCGTTGAGTTTCACGGGAGTTCGGCTGCCGTCGGCCAGGTTCCACGCTTTGAAAATCAGGTCGGAACCGCCGTCGGCAAAGCTTGCCTGATAGATGGTGATGCCGTCAACGGTAAGCGGGTGGTTGACGCGGATGGTCTGCTCGGTTTTCCGGCCGGTTTTTTTGTCGGTTACCACCAGGTCGCTGGCGAAATCCTTGGGCATGCCCGTGTTGTAGAAATCGATGTGGAATTTTTTCAACTCGACGCTGAACGGCAAATCCTGCACCAACAGTCCTTTGTCGGCATTCAGAAACACCACGTCCGCGCTTTGGCCTTCGCTGATGTTCACATTGCCGCGAAACGAAATATTGCCCGAATCCAACACGCTTTCCGGTTTGAAGTCTTTGGCGAACACGGCTTGGTTGTCGGGTACGATGCGGCCCGACAGCATCCCGATTTTCAGCAGCAGGTTGCTGTCTATCAAACCGCCCGTACAGATAACAATCAATGCGGTATGGGCGAAGATGTAGCCCCATTTGTTCATCGCCCCTTTTTTTGCGGCAACCAACACCGAACCGTCTTCGCGCGTAACGGTTTTGCTGGAAAAACCCTGTACTTCCAGATAGCGCGCGGCCACTTCGGGCGTAATGGCGGCGGGCAGCTCCACCGTATGCCGCATCGCCGCCAGCGATTTTTTCGATGCGTTTACGCGGAACGATTTGATTTCGCGCAGGAACGGCGGCACGTTCCGAATCAGACACAGGCTGGTGGATACCACCAGAAACAGCATAATCAGCACGAACCAGGCCGAAGCGTAAACGTCGTACAGCCCTAAAAAACCGAAAATCTGCGACCAGAACGGCCCGAATTTCACCACATAATCCGTCTGCTGCTGCCCCTGCTGCAAAACCGTGCCGATAATCGAAGCGATGCCCAGCACGCTCAACAGTGACACGGCGAAACGCATGGAACTGAGAAATGCGAACCACGGCTGTTTGGTAAAAGAAAGGGATTTTTTGGATTGGGTCATAAACTGGCCGGAAGAATGTTTCGGTCGGTAGGGAAGGGGGCGGGTTTTCAAGTCTGTAACAGGCCGTCTGAAAAAATCACAGATGCGTTGCGGGATTGGTGTTCCGACGGGCTGAAAGTATCTGTTTTTCGGGAGGAAAAACGGATAACGGATTGGCTTGATCCGTGCCGCCGGGCGGATGTTTTCAGACGGCCTGTAAGGTTGCCCAAACCACGACGCTGCACCATCGGATCAGCCGTACCCCCAAACAATATTTGCCGCAACCGGCAGGGAACGCCATCAGCATCGAGGCCGTCTGAAAATATTTTTCAGACGGCCTGTCGGAATGCCGCAGCCGGCGGTTTAGCGCAGGCCTTGGATAAAGTTGGCGACTGCTTTGATTTCTTCGTCGTTCATGCGGTTGGCAATGTCGGACATCATGGCGTTTTTGCGCTGGCCGCCTTTATACAGCCCCATCTGGCTCACGATATACGATGCATGTTGGCCGCCGATGCGCGGATAAGCGAGAATGCCCGTTCCGCCGCCCGGCATACCGGCACCCGCAGGGCCGTGGCACGACATGCAGGCGGGGATTTTTTTCTCGGCTATGCCGCCGCGGAAGATTTTCGCACCCAATTCAGGGTTTGTTTTGGGATCGGCTTCACCGGGTTTGGCCTGCTGTTTGGCGTAGTATGCGGATACATTGGCGATGTCCTGTTCCGACAGACCCGCTACCAGCGGCGCCATGGTTGCGGAGGCTCCGGTTGTGCGTTTGCCTTCTTTGATGTCTTTGGTTTGCCGGAAGATGTAGGCCGAGTGTTGAGCCGCCACTTTCGGATATGAGGCAATGCTGCTGTTGCCGTCTGCCGCATGGCAGGCCGCACAGATTTTCGTGGCGATTTCTTTTCCTTTCGCCACATCGCCTTTCAACGGCGCGGCGAATGCCGCTGTACCGGCCGCCGCGGCCAGAGCCAATAAAGTCAATCGTTTCATGGAGTGCTCCTGTTCGGCATTGCGCACAGTCAGGCAATGCTTTTTTATACTCAAATGCCGGCTTCGATGTCGTCCGGCCAAACCGATACTGCTATAAACGTGGTATTCTATACCAAATTTACATGAAATTACTACCCTATGAACCTCTTTCAAAATGCAAAGTTTTTCACCACCGTCAACCACTTGAAAGATTTGCCCGACACGCCTGCCGAAATCGCTTTCGTCGGCCGCAGCAACGCGGGCAAGTCCAGTGCCATCAATACGCTGACGAACCATACGCGCTTGGCCTATGTGTCGAAAACGCCCGGCCGCACCCAGCACATCAATTTTTTCGAACTGTCTGACGGTAATTTCATGGTCGATTTACCCGGCTACGGTTACGCACAGGTTCCCGAAGCCGTGCGTGCGCATTGGGTAAATTTATTGGGCGACTATTTGCAGAAACGCAGCCAGCTTATCGGCCTTATCCTGATTATGGACGCCCGCCATCCTTTGAAGGAGCTGGATTTGCGGATGTTGGACTTCTTCCACGCCACA
This sequence comes from Neisseria sp., assembly GCF_041804105.1. Lineage (GTDB taxonomy): Bacteria > Pseudomonadota > Gammaproteobacteria > Burkholderiales > Neisseriaceae > Neisseria. The sequence continues at coordinate 47,130 of NZ_JBHCJY010000058.1, read as the reverse complement.
GGCCGCCCTGTCCACATTCTACTATCTAAAGCCGACAAACTCTCCAAAAACGAGCAAATCAAAACCTTGAGCGCAGTCAAAAAGTCGTTGAAAAGTTATGCCGAACGCCAAGCCGTCAGCGTTCAGCTTTTTTCCAGTCTGAAAAAGCAGGGCATGGATGAAGTGAATGCGGTGGTGGGAGAATGGTTTGCGGTACGGAACAGCGGGGAAACAAATGTAGAAGGCTGATGCCTTTGTCTTCAGGTGTTTCGTTCAGGTAAATACACAGGCCGTCTGAAAAACATTTGCAGACGGCCTGTGGTTTGGAACGGTTGCCGCCGATTTTGAAACGGCATGTTTTTTATACGGATGCCAGCTGCCGCCGCATTTCGGCGATAACGGCTTTGTAGTCGGGCTGTCCGAAAACGGCGGAACCGGCGACAAACGTATCCGCACCGGCTGCGGCTGCGGCCGCGATATTGTCGGGTTTGATGCCGCCGTCCACTTCCAAAGAAATAAATTTTCCGGTTGCAGCTTGATGGGCATCGAGCATGGTGCGGACGCGGCGCAGTTTTTCCAACGTGTGCGGGATAAAGCTCTGCCCGCCGAATCCGGGATTGACCGACATCAGCAGCACCATATCCAAACGGTCCAACACGTTTTCAAGTATGTGGACGGGGGTGGCGGGATTAAGTACCAGCCCGGCTTGGCAGCCTGAATCGCGAATCAGGGCCAGGCTGCGGTCGATATGGCGGCTGGCTTCGGGGTGGAAAGTGATGATATCCGCCCCTGCTTTGGCGAAAGATTGGATTAAATCGTCCACCGGTTCGACCATCAGATGTACGTCTATCGGAACGGTGGCATAGGGCTTCAGGGCGGCGCAGACCATCGGGCCGAAAGTGAGATTGGGCACATAATGATTGTCCATCACGTCGAAATGAATCAAATCCGCGCCTGCTTCGATAACGTTGGTGACTTCTTCTCCCAGGCGGGCGAAGTCTGCCGATAAAATGCTGGGGGCGATGCGGTAATGTTCCATTGTTGTTTCCTTGTTGTATACGGCATACGTTATTATGGCCGTCTGAAAAAATTCCATTTGGGAATTATCATGATTTTGTTAAATAATATTTTCTTTTATAACAAAGAGTTGATAATTGTGGTGTGGGATTTTGGTTAACACAAGTTAACTCTGATTATACTGCCGTTCACACGCATATCGGTTATATTTCCGATATACCACGAATCGGGAAAATAAAAGTGTTAGCTGTTTTCAAACCACGTCTGCTTGCTTTTACAGTTTTGGCCGCGTCAACCTGTTTTCTGAATACTGCGCAAGCCGCATCCGTGTCGATGCAGCTTGACGATTTCCACTCCCATTGCGACATCCGCCAGCTCGGTTTAAGTAATGCCCAGCTCAATAATCTGCGTGCCATCCGTTCCGATTATAAAAGGGCCGCCGATAAGGCCTATCGGAAAGGCAGCGCAACCAACCGCAACCGCCGTCAGAATATCATCAAAATCCTGTCGCAGGACAGCTTTGATTCCAATGCCGCGCGCGATTATGTCGAGTCCCGTTATCTTTCCAGCATGGATTTCGCGGTGGACGAGCTGCAAATCCAACACCGCCTTTATAAGATGCTGTCTTATAAACAGCGGCAGCAATGGCTGTCCAACTGCTTGAAGTAATTCGGAATGTAAGATGGAAAAGCACTTGTTCGGAACAAGTGCTTTTTTTAGGAATGGATTATCTGTCTTTACATTGAAACTCACAACATTCAAACGTTTAAGGCCGTCTGAAAGTTTTTCAGACGGCCTGCTGTTTATTTTTTGTTTTTATGCGGCCGGTAAGATATTCCGACGGTTACAGCCCTAATTCGCGCAGGAAACGCACATCGTCGGCCCAGCCCGATTTTACTTTCACCCACACTTTCAGAAACACTTTGGTGTCAAACAGCTTTTCCATATCCAGCCGCGCTTCGGTGGAGATTTTTTTCAGTTTTTCCCCGCCTTTGCCGATGACAATCGGCTTTTGGTTTTCTTTATCGACCAACACCGCGATGTAAATATGGTTGATACCGTTTTCTTCTTTGAACTGTTCCACTTCCACATTCATCGCATACGGCAGCTCTTCGCCCAGATAGCGGAACAGTTTTTCGCGCACGATTTCCATCGCCAGAAAACGGCCGGATTTGTCCGTAACCATGTCTTCGGGATAAAGCGGAATGCCTTCGGGCAGGAAGGGTTTCAGCGTTGCCAGCAGATTGGCGATGCGCAGGCCGTGTTTCGCGCTCACGACTTCGTGTGCGGCAAACTCGAATTCTGTCTTGATTTCATCGATAAACGCTTCCAGCGCGGCTTTGTCTTTGGCCTTGTCTTTGTCGATTTTATTGACCACCAGCACCACCGGCGTGTGTTTGGGCAGCTGCTTCATCACGGTGCGGTCGGCTTCGGTAAAACGCATGGCCTCCACCACGAAGACCACCACGTCCACACCGCTCATGGCTTCGGTGACGTTCAGGTTCAGGCGGTCGTTGAGTGCGTTGCGGTGGTCGGTTTGGAAGCCGGGTGTATCGACGAACACGAATTGCGCGGTGTCGTCGGTGTAGATGCCCGTAACCTTGTGGCGCGTGGTTTGCGCTTTCTTGCTGGTGATGCTGATTTTCTGGCCGATTAAGTGGTTCATCAGTGTGGATTTGCCGACGTTCGGACGGCCGACGATGGCGGTAAAGCCGCAGCGGTAGCCTTCGGCGGTTTGGTTTTGGGAAAGGAAGGTTTCGATGTCCATCGGTGGGCTTTCTGACAAGGGGGGTAATTTTAGTTCGGCGGTACGGTTTTATACCGGCAGGCCGTCTGAATGAAAAACGGTTGTTCAGACGGCCTTTGCAGTGTTTCAGGCCGTCTGAAAAATAATTTGAACGGCTCAGAATATGTTTTCAGACGGCTGTGGTATTTCTTTGTGATGACAAATCATATCGTTATACGCCGCAACTGCCCGTTATTTTTCCGCGATAAACGCGTTTGCCGTTGCGTACATAATCAAAGCTGCCTGTAAAATCGTAAATGCCGTCGTTGTCTTTGACAACCGTGGTGCGGCGCAATACAACTTGCTCCGCCCCGCGTCTGTAGCTCACCTGCTTCAATCTGCGGTCGCCTTTCAATATGTTGCTCTGCGTAACGATTGCTGGTACTTCTTCCAAAACGGTTACGTCAGACGGGTAGCCGGGGATGCTGAATATTTTGCCGTTGAAGTGCAGGGAACCTGTCAAATCGGACACCATAATCTGCCGTCCCGTATCATCGTGAAAATGGCAGCCGTAGCCGCTTAAGACAACGGGCGTAAAGGTTTCTTCAGGAAATGGAGAGGCTGAGGCAGCGGCAGACAGCAGCAAAAGCAGAAGCGGTTTTTTCATCGTTTTCCAAACTTTCAAAATGCGGAACCGAAGTTTTTCAGACGGCCTGTTTGACCGAAGGCCGTCTGAAAACATCCGCATCAATCTCGGACGTAAATCACTTCCACATCATAATCGTCTTCGTTCCAATCGTCGTCGTCCGCATCGAGCTTGGCCTGCCATGTTTCTTCGTTGCTGAGCGATGAGTCCAAGCCTGCTTCCAGCCGCAATACGGACAACAAGTGATACATATCCTGAGGAATCGGTGCTTCGAACGAGACGGTTTCGCCGCTTTGCGGATGGACGAAACTGAGCCGGTAGGCATGCAGCGCCTGCCGTGCCAGGCCTTTGACGGTTTCTTTCACGGTGTCGGAACAGGGATGGCGCGGGTTGCCGTAAACAGGGTCGCCCGCGAGCGGATGATTGGCTTCGCGCATGTGGACGCGGATTTGGTGGGTGCGGCCGGTTTCGAGCGAACATTCGATGTAGCTGTGTGCTTTGTAGCGTTCGAGCACTTTGACGTGGGTAACGGCGGGTTTGCCGCCGAATTTCACCACCGCCATTTTCAGGCGGTTGTGCGGGTCGCGGCCGATTAGGGTATCGATTTTGCCGTCGAACGGCACGATGCCGTCCGAAACGGCGCGGTAGATGCGTTTGACCGTGCGTTCCTGAAGCTGCTGTACCAGAGAATTTTGTGCGGGCAGGGTTTTGGCTACCACCATCAGGCCGCTGGTGTCCTTGTCGAGACGGTGCACGATGCCGGCACGCGGAATCTGGCTCAGGGCAGGGCAATGGGCGAGCAGGCCGTTCAGCAGCGTTCCCGTCCAGTTGCCTGCGGCGGGGTGGACGACCAAACCGGCGGGTTTGTTTAATACGATAACCGTGTCGTCTTCATAAACTATATCCAAGGGCATAGTTTCGGGGGTAAAGGCTTGATTTTCTTCGCTTGGTTTGACTTCGACTGTGATAAACTCCCCCCCGATCATTTTGTCCTTCGGCTGGGCCCCTTTGCCGTTGACCGTAACCGAACCTTCTTTGATCCAGCCGGTAATGCGGCTGCGGGAATAATCGGGCATCAGTTTGGCCAGAGCGGCATCCAAACGTATGCCCGCCAATGCAACCGGTACGGCCAACTTAACGCAACTTTCGCTTTCGGGGGCTGCCGAAAATTCGGAATCATCGCTATAATCGGCTTCATTATCAAAGGAAGTATTCTGCATGAAAAAAATTCTTTTAGTAGTTTCAATAGGTTTGGCATTGAGCGGTTGCGCAGGTACCAAAGGTACGGTCGATAAAGACGCTCAAATCACGCAAGATTGGACGGTTGAAAAACTCTATGCCGAGGCGCACGACGAGCTGAACAGCCACAATTATACCCGTGCCGTGAAATTATACGAAATTCTGGAATCCCGCTTCCCCAACGGCCGTTATGCTCAGCAGTCGCAACTCGATACGGCCTATGCTTACTATAAAGACGACGAACCCGAAAAAGCGCTTGCCGCCGTCGACCGTTTCCTGCGCCAACATCCGCAGCACCCGAATATGGACTATGCCCTTTACCTGCGCGGTCTGATTCTCTTCAACGAAGACCAGTCTTTCCTGAACAAGCTCGCATCGCAGGACTGGTCCGACCGCGATCCGAAAGCCAACCGCGAAGCCTATCAGGCGTTTGCACAGGTGGTGCAGCAGTTCCCCGACAGCAGATACGCGGCGGATGCCACCGAGCGCATGGCCAAACTGGTTGACGCTTTGGGCGGCAACGAAATCGCCGTCGCCCGCTATTACATGAAGCGCGGTGCTTATTTGGCCGCAGCCAAGCGCGCGCAGAAAATCGTATCCCAGTATCAGAACACCCGTTTCGTGGAAGAGTCTTTGGCAATGATGGAGCTGGCTTACCGCAAGCTCGACAAACCCCAGCTAGCCGACGATACCCGCCGCATCCTCGCGCAAAACTTCCCGCAAAGCCCGTATCTTCAAAAACAATGGCAGCCTGCCGATATGCCTTGGTGGCGTTATTGGAAATAAGGTTTGCCGTTTTGAGACAGATAAGGCCGTCTGAAATATTTTTCAGACGGCCTTTGTTGTTTCTGTAAGGGCTGATTGAGGAAATAGCTTTTGAAGAGCTGTAAAATTTATTTAGAAGTCGTTATGCGGAATCCGCGTACTTCGTGCAGATGGGTGATGGGTGTTCGCGGTAAAAACGGCGAAGGCTGAAACACAGATTGAGATGGCAGCAGAACGTTTCAGGATGGAATCATCACAGATAAAGGCCGTCTGAAAACTTTTCAGACGGCCTTTGCTACCTTGTTACCAATAGCCCAGCATTTTCCACCACATGATGCCGACGGTGGCGAAAATGGCGATTTCCATCAGGCTCATGACGAAACCGGCTTTCCACCATTCGCCCATGGTCACGTAGTTCGAACCGTAAATCGGCGGAGCGGAACCGGAGGCGTAGTGGGTGAGCGACATCATGATGCCGGTGGAGGCGGCCAATGCCAGCGCGTAGAGCATGGGCGGTGCGTTGAGTGCGAGACCTGCGCCGTAAAAGGCGGCAAACATGGCGGTAACGTGGGCGGTGCCGCTGGCGAACATATAGTGGGAATACAGGTAAACCAGCGTCAGCAGAACGCAGCCCCACACCCAGTTTAAGCCGAGTCCGGCAATCTGCGTCTGCATGGATGCGGACAGCCAACCGATTAATCCGAGTTTGTTGAGGAAATTGGCCATCATGACCAGCGCGGCGAACCAGACGATGGTGTCCCATGCACTTTTTTCGCGGATGACTTCATCCCAAGTGAGTACGCCGGTCAGCAGCAGCAGGCTCAGGCCGATTAGGGTGGTGGTGGTGGCATCGACGGCGGCGGCCTTGCCGAAAATCATGGCGGGGATGCCGGCCCAAAGGAAAAGCAGCAGGCCGAACACGGCGAGCATGATTTTTTCATCACGGCTCATCGCGCCCATTTCTTTGAGTTTTTGGCGGGCAAGTGCGGGCGCTTCGGGGGTTTTTTTCAATTCGGGCGGGTACATGAAATAAAGCACCAGCGGCATCAGCGCCATCGCGAGCAGGCCGGGTACGGCCATGGCGGCAAACCATGTGCCCCACGACAGGGTAACGGCGTTGCCGGTGGTTTTGGCCACCAGTTCGGCAACGAGAGGGTTGGGGGCAGTGGCGGTAACGAACAGGATGCAGGTGATGATGTTGGCGTGGAAGTTGACCAGCGACAGGTATTTGCCGATGCGTTTTTCCGTGCCTTTCTCGGGGTCGGAATCGAAACTTTGGGCGATGGAGCGCATAATCGGGTGCACGATTGCGCCGCCGCGCGCGGTGTTCGACGGGGTAACCGGGCCGATAAGGATGTCGGACAGCGCAAGGCTGTAGGCAACGCCGATCGGACTTCTGCCCCAAACGGCAACAAACATGTAGCCGATGCGCATCCCGAGACCGGTTTTCAGCAGGCCGCGCGAAATCATGATGGCGATACCGATCATCCAGATGAGCGAGTTGTTGAGGCTGCTTAAAGCGTCTTTGACGGCATCGGCGGGTTTTTCGTTGGTCACGCCCGTGATGGCGACCAGTGTAATGGCAATCATGGCCATGGCGCCGATGGGCATGGCTTTGCCGATGATGCCGGCAATGATGCCCACAAACAGGGCGAGCAGATGCCACGCTTCGGGCGAAACGCCTTCGGGGACGGGGATGACGAACCAAATAAGCAGCGTGAGTGCGAGCGCAATGGCTGCGGGAATCGGCTTGAAGCCCATTTTATTTGCCTCCAATGGAATAGAACTGAAAAATCGGATTTCGGATTTTCAGACGGCCTTTACGTATGAGGCCGTCTGAAAACGGGTTGCACGGTTTTGAGCAAGGCGGTATGTGTTTTAGGTTGTGTTTGAATGGCGTGTTGCACCCATACCGCGGCTGCTGCGAAAAAGGGCATCCGTTTTGACGAAAAAACTTTTTTATTCATGCGTTTGCGGATATCAGACACAGACTCCCGCCGCAAGGGAATAACGGAAACCGAACGGTAAACGCAAGCCGCACATCGTTCAGATACAGCTGCGATACGTCACGAAACCGTACCGGCAGAGAGACGGAGATTACCCGTATCAACCGGCAATGCGGCGCAAGCGTATTCCAGACGGCCTTAATCCGGTAAACAGAAACACAGGCCGTCTGAAATGCCGTTTTAAGCGTTGGTGCCGCTTTCAGACGGCCTGTCCGCGCCCAGCCCGTATTCTTCCGGAAACGTTCTGAGCGAGCTTTGCAAAACGGTAACCGCACCGTCTATCAATCCGCACCGGCCGCTGCGGGGCAGCAGGGTACACAGGCTTTGCAGGGCGTTGAGGTCGTCCTGCGTGCCGATACCGTTGTCGACGCGGTTGAGCAGGCGCGAAAGCTGGAACGTGCCGCCTTTGCAGGGCGGGCATTGGCCGCAGGAATTGGTGGCGAAAAACTCCACATATTCGGCCACTTTGCGCACCACGCTTGTTCCTTCGGAAATCACAATCATCGCACCCGTGCCGAGACTGGATTTGCGTTCGCGCACGGAAACGAAATCGAGCGGCACGTCCAAATCTTTGGCGGTCAGGAGCGTGTTGGACGGGCCGCCGGTAAAGACGGCTTTGAACCTGCGGCCTTCGAGCATGCCGCCGCCGTGGTCGAAAATCAGCGATTTGAGCGTGGTGCCCATCGGCAGTTCGTACAGGCCGGGATTCAGAACGTCGCCCGAGAGCGAATAGAGTTTGGTGCCGGGGGCGTCGCCCAAGCCCAGCGAGCGGTACCATTCGGTGCCGTTGGCGAGAATCTGCGGGATGTTGGCGAAGGTTTCGGTGTTGTTGATCAGGGTCGGTTCGCCGTTGACGCCGCTTTCGGCAGGATAGGGCGGTTTGCGGCGCGGGAAGGGGAAACCGCCGTCGAGCCACGAAATCACGGCGGTTTCTTCGCCGCCGATGTAACGGCCGGAAGATTCGACGAGTTGCAGGTTGAGCGGTTTGCCTAAATACGCCTCGATTTGTGCGTAGAGCGCGCTGGCGCGCCATTGTTCGATGGCAGGGGCGACGCTGGCGAGCGAGTCGTGCTGGTGCGGGTTGACATAAAGTACGGCTTGGTCGGCACGGCAGGCGACGGCGGCGATGAGTACGCCTTCGATGACTTGGTGCGGCGTTTTGGCGAGCAGGAAGCGGTCTTTGAATGTGCCCGGTTCGTCTTCGTTGGCGTTGCACACGACGTATTTGCTGCCGTTTTTGCTTTGCGCGGCAACGGCGGCTTCCCATTTGCGCCAGGTGGGGAAGCCTGCGCCGCCCATGCCGCACAGTCCGGCGTCTTGGAGCTTGGCGACAATGTTGTCCGGCTCGGCCAGCGCGGCTTCCAAGCCCTTGCCGCCGCCTGCGGCAAACCATGCGTCGAGATTGGCACCGACCAGGCGGAACGGGTGCAAGAGGTTTTGGTTGGCCTTATTCATGGACGTTCTCCTGTAAACCGGCATGGCTGCGCAGGTCGAAACTGCCGTAATCGGGATAGAGCACGGGGGCTTTGGTTACGGGAACAATGCCTGCGCGGGTCATTTCCCGTTGGAAGTTGTGGACGTGGTCGACGCCGCCGCGCACTTTTTTCAGCGGCAGGCCGGATTGTGCGGCGGCGGTACCGGCACGGCGGCCGAAACTGATGATGTCGAGCAGCGCGTTGCCCATCAGCCGGTTGCGGCCGTGGATGCCGCCGGTTACTTCGCCTGCGGCAAACAGGCCTTCCACGGCGGTTTGGCCGTCGTTGTCGATTTCGATGCCGCCGTTTTGGTAGTGCAGCGTCGGATGGATGAGCATGGGTTCGACGGCGGGGTCGATGCCGCATTTGTGGGCGACGTGGCCGAGCGTAACCAGCCGCTTCATCACGTCGGGGTCTTTGGCAATCAGGCGCGGGGTGTCGAGAAACACGCCCGCCTGTCCGTCGCGCACCACGCCGCGGCCTTCGGCCACTTCGCGCAGAATCGCGGCGGCCACTACGTCGCGCGGTTGCAGTTCGTCGACGAAGCGTTCGCCCAAGCCGTTGACCAGTTGCGTGCCGGCCGAGCGTACGGCTTCGGAAATCAGTGCGCCCGCGAGATGGGGCGGATGCGCCACGCCTGTGGGGTGGTATTGGAAGGAATCGACGTCGCGCAGTTTCACGCCCATGCGGTAGGCCATAACCAAACCGTCGGCGGTGGCACCGTAGTGGTTGGAGGTGGCGAAGCCCTGCAGATGCAGACGGCCGCTGCCGCCTGTGGCCAAGACCACGGCTTTGGCGTGTACCAGCACCAAACTGCGGTGTTCCAAATCGTAAAGAATCGCGCCCACGCAGCGGCCGTGTTCGTCGGAGAGCAGTTCTACGGCGGGATGGCGGTTGAGTTGGGTGATGTTTTCATCCAGTTCCACCGCTTCGCGCAGTACGCGCATCAGTTCGAGGCCGGTAAAGTCGCGGTAGCTCAGGATGCGCGGTACGGTTGTGCCGCCTGCGCGTTTGCGCTGCAGACAGCCGTTGCTGTCGGAACCTGCGGCCAAGTCGAAACTCATGCCCAAGCCGATCAGCCAGCGGATGCAGGCAGGGCCGTCTGAAACCATTTGCGCCACCAGTTCTTTTTTCGCGGCGTTGTGGCCGCCTTTGATGGTGTCGTCGAAATGCTGCTGCAAACTGTCTTCCGCACCAACGGCCGCCTGAATGCCGCCTTCGGCCATGACGGTGTTGCTGTCGCCGATGCGCAGTTTGTTGGCCATGATGACGCGTGCGCCTGCTTCGGTGGCGGACAAGGCCGCCGCTGCGCCCGCACCGCCGCCGCCGATGACCAATACGTCGCAGCTCAAGTGTTGTGCGCCCGACAGGTCGTAATCGTCGATTAAGGGTTGGGCGGTCAGTAGCCGGGCCAGTTGGGGATGGCAGTCGTCGCCCGCATTGGCACCGACGGGCAGCGTTACCCGTGCATCGGGCTGGTAGTCGGGATGGAAACGGCGCAGCAGCTCTTCTTTGGGCGGTAGATCTTCACGCATGGACAATGCCGATTGGCGCAGGTTTGCCAATGCGGTGTCGTATGCTATGCCTTGTACGGGGTGTGCCATGTCAAGCCTCCGATCCGTTCAGGTTGACGGTCATTCTGCCGCTGTCGATTTCCTGCAGGCGGCGCATCAGATCGACGGGACGCAGCGTGCGCGCAGCTTTCATACGGCGTGCATACAGGCCGAGATGGTTGGGACGGATGTTTTCCGGACAGGCGAGCGTACAGAGGTTGCACATCACGCACTGGTCGAAAGTGGCTGCGGCGGAACTGAAGTCGCCCGCAACAACCTGTGCCACGCCGTTTTCCACTTCCAATTCTTTGGGGCAGGCACGGTTGCAGCCGCCGCAATGACGGCAATGTGCCGCTTCGGGAAAGGCGCGTTCGGTGTCTTCCAGCCAGTTCCAGCCGTCGCCGATTTCGTTCAAGTCATAGTAGTGGACGTGTTCGGGGATGAAGTAGTCAATGAAGCCGACCTGCATGCCTTGTGCGACTTTGGTTTCGCAGGCCAATGCGGTGCGGACTTCGCTGCTGCCTTCTTCCCGAATCATGCAGCGGCACGAACCGCATACGCCCTGGCCCATGCAGCCGACGTTGGCGGTTAACGCGCCGCCCGCATGCGCATAGGCTTGGATGATGGAGGAATCGGCCGACGCTTCGACTTTTTGGCCGTCGATGGTGAGGGTAACGGATGTTTCACTCATGGTTGTGTTCCTGTGAAATATTGTGTCGGTTTGGTATGGCGGTGCAACGGCTTTTGTATTTTTATTACAGGACGGATAAAAAGCCAAACGTATGATTGAAGACCTTATATGCCCTGTGCCGTTTGCAGTTGTGGCATTAGTCTAGCAGAAAAAATATCCTTGCCGATGTGAAGGCCGTCTGAAAAGGTAGGGCGGTTTCGAGCCGGTGTGTTTTAGGATGGGATTTATATAAGTAAATGTTTTTTAACGGTTAAGTTTGGGTTTTGGTATGGGGCGGTGTTGTCGGCGGCAGAGAAGGTTGTGCACCGGATGTTCAATTTTCCCCTAAGTAAATATCGGTATTTAAAAAGAAAATTTTACTGTTTTGGTGCCAATGGGAATGAATGTTGTTAAATTTCAGACGGCATACTATTTGCAGCTTGGTTGATGTGTATCAAACTACGGAATCGGGCGGAAAATTTTCAGACGGCCTGTAATGAAGATTCTGCCGTTTCCGAAAAAAAGCCACTATCAAAAACGCAGCGGCTTGATAGGTTATTAGTCCGTGAACAGCATACGCCGATTCGGGTAAGATACATCCGCACCAACGGATTTACGTTTACACAAACCTTACCGAACTTTTTCAGACGGCCGTCTGAAAACCCAAATAAAAGGACGACAAACCATGACCGTTATCAAACAGGAAGATTTCATCCGCAGCATCTGCGACGCTTTCCAATTCATCAGCTACTACCACCCGAAAGACTACATCGATGCGCTTTACGAGGCTTGGAAAAAAGAAGAAAACCCTGCCGCAAAAGACGCAATGGCGCAGATTCTGGTCAACAGCCGCATGTGTGCCGAGGGGCACCGCCCGATTTGCCAGGATACCGGCATTGCCACCGTATTTTTGAAAGTGGGGATGAATGTACAGTGGGACGCGGAAATGAGCGTTCAGGAGATGGTAAACGAGGGCGTGCGCCGTGCCTATACTTGGGAAGGCAATACCCTGCGCGCGTCGGTATTGGCCGATCCTGCGGGCAAGCGCACCAACACCAAAGACAATACGCCTGCCGTCGTCCATATGGAAATCGTTAAGGGCGACAAAGTCGAAGTTACCTGCGCGGCCAAAGGCGGCGGTTCGGAAAACAAATCCAAACTGGCGATGCTGAACCCGTCCGACAACATCGTCGACTGGGTGCTGAAAACCATTCCGACCATGGGTGCGGGCTGGTGTCCGCCGGGCATTTTGGGCATCGGTATCGGCGGTACGCCTGAAAAAGCGGTATTGATGGCGAAAGAAAGCCTGATGAGCCACATCGACATTCAGGATTTGCAGGCAAAAGCCGCTTCGGGCGCGGAACTTTCCACCACCGAAGCCCTGCGTTTGGAGCTGTTTGAAAAAGTGAACGCGCTCGGTATCGGCGCACAAGGCTTGGGCGGCCTGACCACCGTGTTGGACGTGAAAATCCTGGATTACCCGACCCATGCCGCGTCCAAACCGATTGCCATGATTCCGAACTGTGCGGCCACCCGCCACGTCGAATTCGAATTGGACGGTTCGGGTCCGGTAGAGCTGACTCCGCCGAGCGTGGAAGACTGGCCGGACATCACCTACAACCCCGACAACGGCAAACGCGTCGACGTGAACAACCTGACCAAAGAAGAAGTCGCCACTTGGAAAACCGGCGACGTACTGCTGCTCAATGGAAAAATCCTGACCGGCCGCGATGCCGCGCACAAACGCATGGTCGATATGCTGAACAAAGGCGAGCAACTGCCCGTTGATTTCACAGGCCGTCTGATTTACTACGTCGGCCCCGTCGATCCCGTCGGCGACGAAGTCGTCGGCCCGGCCGGTCCGACCACTGCTACCCGCATGGACAAATTCACCCGTCAAATGCTGGAACAAACCGGGCTGCTCGGCATGATCGGCAAATCCGAACGCGGCGCGGACACCTGCAAAGCGATTGCCGACAACAAGGCCGTTTACCTGATGGCCGTCGGCGGCGCGGCCTATCTGGTGGCCAAAGCCATCAAATCTTCGAAAGTGCTCGCTTTCTCCGAACTGGGCATGGAAGCGGTGTATGAATTCGAAGTCAAGGATATGCCCGTTACCGTTGCCGTCGACAGCAACGGCGAATCCATCCATGCCGTTGCGCCGAAGCAGTGGCAGGCCAAAATCGGGATTATTCCGGTAGATGCCTGATTGATGATTGCAAACCGCCGTTGTTTCCGATATGGAGCAGCGGCGGTTCGGTTTTTGGCAGTTGTGCAAACATAGTCTGAATCACAAGGCCGTCTGAAAGCATTTTTCAGACGGCCTGATACGGTTTTACCGTATTGCAGGAGGAAATGTCGGTATTGGAAAAAGGCCGTCTGAAAAAGTGTCGTGCTGCTGTAAAATAAACGTCGGATTGCGTATTTCTACGCTTGAAATCCGAGCCGCCAGCCCAACTTAAGGCCGCATCCGATTGTATATTGTGAAAACGAAGAGACGAATCATGACAACAGAAAAACAGTTCGAGGAATTCAGCATGCTGCCCACGCTGCCGCTGCGCGACGTGGTGGTGTATCCGCACATGGTGCTGCCGCTGTTTGTCGGCCGCCCCAAATCGATTGCCGCGCTGGATGCGGCAATGGCGCGGGACGAGCCGGTCTTCCTGCTGGCGCAGCGCGACCCGAACACGGAAGAACCCGGTGTGGAAGACTTGCACAAAGTGGGTACGGTCGCACAGGTTCTGCAGGTGCTGAAACTGCCCGACGGTACGGTCAAAGTGTTGGTAGAAGGCATCCGCCGCGCGCGCGTTTTGGATGTGAGCGATGCGGGCGAACTGTTTTTGGCGCATGTCGAAGCGGTACACGACGAAGACGAAAAAAATCCCGACATGGAGGCCTTGCGCCGTACGCTGCTGTCGCAGTTCGAGCAGTATGCCAAGCTCAATAAAAAAATCCCCGCCGAAGTGGTTTCCACCATCGGCGGTATTGACGAATACAGCCGTTTGGTCGATACCGTGGCCGCACATCTGCAACTGAAACTGGAGCAGCGGCAGGATATTCTGGAGGCGGTCAGCATCGTCGAGCGAACGGAATACCTGCTCGGCCAGCTCGAGGCCGAACTCGACATCATGCAGGTGGAAAAACGCATCCGCGGCCGCGTGAAGCGCCAGATGGAAAAATCGCAGCGCGAGTATTACCTGAACGAACAGGTCAAAGCCATCCAAAGGGAGCTGGGCGAAGAAGACGACCGCAGCGAGATGGAAGCACTCGAGAAGCAGATTAAAGAAGCGGGCATGACCAAAGAGGCCGAAGAAAAATGCCTGTCGGAATTCAAAAAGCTGAAGATGATGCCGCCGATGTCGGCAGAATCGACCGTGGTGCGCAACTACATCGATACGCTGCTGGAACTGCCGTGGAAGAAAAAATCACGTGTCAGCAAAGATTTGGCGAAAGCCGATTTGGTGCTGAACGCCGATCACTACGGTTTGGAAAAAGTGAAAGAGCGCATTCTCGAATACCTTGCCGTGCAGAAACGCATGGACAAAATCAAAGGCCCGATTCTGTGTCTCGTCGGCCCGCCTGGGGTGGGTAAAACTTCATTGGGCGAATCGATTGCCAAAGCCACCGGCCGCAAATACGTGCGCATGGCTTTGGGCGGTGTGCGCGACGAAAGCGAAATCCGCGGCCACCGCCGTACCTACATCGGTTCGATGCCGGGCAAAATCCTACAAAACATGGCCAAAGCCGGCGTGAAAAACCCGCTGTTCCTACTGGATGAAATCGACAAATTGGGCAGCGATTTCCGCGGCGACCCTGCCAGCGCGCTGCTCGAGGTGCTCGATCCCGAACAGAACAACAAATTCGCCGACCATTACGCAGAAGTTGATTACGATTTGAGCGACGTGATGTTCATCGCCACGTCCAACAGTCTCAACATTCCGCCCGCACTGCTCGACCGCATGGAGATTATCCGTCTTTCCGGTTACACCGAAGACGAAAAAATCAACATCGCCATGCAGTATCTCGTGCCCAAAGAAATGAAGCGCAACGGCGTGAAAGAGGGCGAACTGCTTGTCGACGAAAGCGCCGTGCGCGGCATCATCCGCTACTACACCCGCGAAGCGGGCGTGCGTTCGCTCGACCGGGAAATCGCCAAAATCTGCCGCAAAGTCGTGATGCAGATTACGTTGGACGAAGACAAAAAAGCCTCTGCCAAAGGCAAAGGCCGTCTGAAAGCCAAACAGGTGAAGGTGGATGGCGACAACCTGCATGAATACTTGGGCGTGCGCCGTTTCGACTACGGTGTGGCGGAAAGCGAAAACCGTATCGGCCAGGTAACCGGATTGGCATGGACGGAAGTCGGCGGCGAGCTGCTGACCGTCGAAGCCGTTGCCCTTCCCGGCAAAGGCACCATCCAGTGCACGGGCCAGCTCGGCGACGTGATGAAAGAGTCCGTATCCGCCGCTTGGAGTGTCGTGCGCTCGCGTGCAGCCGCAGTCGGCCTGCCCAACGACTTTTACGAGAAAAAAGACATCCATGTCCATGTTCCCGAAGGTGCAACGCCCAAAGACGGCCCCAGCGCGGGCATCGCGATGACGCTGGCGATGGTGTCCGCCTTTACCGGTATTCCCGTGCGTGCCGACGTAGCCATGACAGGGGAAATCACTCTACGCGGCGAAGTGCTTGCCATCGGCGGTTTGAAAGAAAAACTGCTGGCGGCATTGCGCGGCGGCATCAAGCACGTTTTGATACCGAAAGACAATGTGAAAGATTTGGAAGAAATTCCCGACAACGTGAAAGAAGGGCTGACCATCCATCCCGTCAAATGGATAGACGAAGTGCTCGCCATCGGTCTCGAGCGCCAGCCCGAACCGTGGAAAGACACTGCGGCCGAGCCGGTATTGGCCGAAGCCAAGCCGAAAACCCGCAGCAAGGCGACCAAGCATTAAAGCTGTTGCATGCAGCCCTTCTAAAACGCCGCCGTTCAGGAACAGCGGCGTTTTTCCGATTTTCACGGCAAACCGTTGTGGAACCGTGTTTCAGACGGCCTCTTAACGCCATACATCTGCTTGAGTTTAAATTTTGCAAATGTGTTGTAAATATCGCGTGATTTGGCGCAAAAGCCCGAAAACTCTGCAATCCGGCGTTTTTTCGCTTGACACGGCATTTTGCGGCTTGTTATAAAGTCGGTAATGTGCAAAGCACGCAAAACGCCTGATTTTCGGGCATCTTAACATCCACTCAAACAATAGGAAGGGACTGATTGTGAACAAGTCTGAACTGATCGAAGCGATTGCTCAAGAAGCAGGTATCTCCAAAGCCGCCGCTCAAAAAGCACTGGACGGTATGACCAACGCCGTAACCGCCGCTCTGAAAAAAGGCGATACCGTTACTTTGGTAGGTTTCGGTACATTCTATGTAGGCGAGCGCGCCGAGCGTCAAGGCCGCAACCCCAAAACCGGCGAACCCCTGAAAATCAAAGCCGCCAAAACCCCGAAATTCCGCGCAGGCAAGGCTCTGAAAGACGCGCTGTAATCAATTCTGTTGCGTCCCGATGCAACTTGCAAAGCCAAACCGGACAAACAGGTTTGGCTTTTGTGTTTTCAGCCGGTCTTTCTATTAGCCGTGTATCGAGGTAAAGATTTTGCATTGAAAACTTTTCAGACGGCCTTGGCGTGTGCAATGTAGTGCATCATTGCTGGAATCTGTTAGAACGGCTGGAGCATGGCAGATAAGCTTATTTGCCGCTATGGTTAGTAGTGTATTTCCGGTAAGTTTTTCAATACAGTATGTAAAAATTCTGGGTTAGGCAGATTCGGTTGTTCATTGGGAAATCGCGTTTAATCCGTTTTTGCAGAAATTGCGTTGAACAGGTATTGGCCGTGAAGCGGTAAAACGCCAAGGCCGTCTGAAAAAGAACATTTGTATGACCCCGATTTTAGAAATCCAATCTCTGAATGCCGCGTTTCCATCGAAACAGGTGCTGCACGACATCAACCTTACCGTGCGGCACGGGCGCAAGCTCGCGCTGGTGGGCGAGAGCGGCAGCGGCAAAACGGTGCTGGCGCAGGGTGTGATGCGGCTGAACCCTGCGGTATCGTTTACAGGCCGTCTGAATTTTTGCGGCGAAAACCTGCTCGATAAAACCCCGCGCGGTTTGCAGAAACTGCGCGGACGCGAAATCGGCATGGTGTTCCAAGAGCCGATGACGGCGCTGAACCCCGTGATGCGCGTGGGCAAACAGATTGCCGAAGTGCTGACGCTGCATCTGGGTTTGAACGCAAAACAGGCATGGGCGCGGGCGGTGGAGCTGCTGGCCGAAACGGGCATACGCGACCCTGCCGAAAAAGCGGCGGCCTATCCTTTCCAGCTTTCGGGCGGGCAGCGGCAGCGGGCGATGATTGCGATGGCGGTGGCGGCTGAACCGAAACTGCTGATTGCCGACGAGCCGACCACGGCTCTGGATGTGGCGGTGCAGGCGCAGATTTTGGATTTACTTTCGCGTTTGCAGGCGGAAAAAAACATGACGCTGCTCTACATTACCCACGATTTGAATTTGGTGCGCCGTTTTGCCGACGATGTGGCGGTGATGCGCCACGGGCGGATTGTGGAGCAGGGCGCGGCGGCGGAAGTATTCGCCCGCCCGCAGCACGAATACACCCGAATGCTGATTGACGCGGGCGCGGCAAGAAACGTGCGGCCGTTGCCGCAAAACGCGGCAACCGTGCTGGAAGCGGCCGGCATCCGCGTAGCCGTTTCCGAAAAGGCCGGCTGGTTTAAAAAGCGCGAAAAAACCTTGCTGCAACCCTTGTCTTTCGATTTGAAGTCGGGCGAAACGCTGGGCATCATCGGCGAGAGCGGCAGCGGCAAAACCACGCTGGCCAAGGCAGTGATGAAGCTGATTGCGGCGGAAGGCCGTCTGAAAATCGACGGACAGGAATGGAACAGCGGTTTGCGTAAAAACGTGCAGATGGTGTTTCAAGACCCGTTCGGCGCGTTCAACCCGCGCATGAACGTGTTCGACATCGTGTCCGAAGCCTTGCGCGTCCACCGACCGCAGATGCCGCGGAATGAGATGGAAATGCAGGTGAAGCAAGTGCTGCAACAAGTCGGTCTGCCCGACGACATTCTCGGCCGTTATCCGCACGAATTTTCAGGCGGCCAACGGCAGCGGCTGGCGATTGCCCGCGCCCTGATCGTGCGCCCGAAAGTATTGGTACTGGACGAGCCGACCAGCGCGCTGGATGTGCAGTGGCAGCAGCAGATTTTGGAACTGTTGGCGGGTTTGCAACAGCGGCACAATCTGAGCCTGGTGATTATCAGCCATGATTTGGCCGTTATCCGCGCTCTGTCGCACCGTGTGATGGTGTTGAAAGACGGGCAGGTGGTTGAGCAGGGTGGCTTTGAGCGGGTGTTTGAAAATCCCGAAGCCGACTATACGAAAAAGCTATTGCAGCACTCGGCCACTTGAAATTTGTCCCGACAGCCCCTATCCTGAAGCCGTTACACGATTTTTCATTCACACAAGGAAAGAGACCATGAGCAGCAACTTAATCGTACACGCCACCGATGCCAGCTTCGAGCAAGACGTTTTGAAATCAGAAGTGCCGGTATTGTTGGACTTCTGGGCACCGTGGTGCGGCCCCTGCAAAATGATCGCCCCCGTTCTCGACGACATCGCCGCCGAGATGGAAGGCAAAGTGAAAGTAGTAAAAATCAACGTTGATGACGAACAGCAGACTGCGGCTCAATTCGGTATACGGAGTATCCCGACGCTGATGGTGTTCAAAAACGGTCAGCAAGTTGCTGCTCATTCCGGAGCGCTGGCCAAAGGCCAACTGACCGCATTTATTGAAGCATCGATTGCATAAAGCCGCGTAAAGCATTCGGGCAACAAACAAGGCCGTCTGAAAACTTTTCAGACGGCCTTCGGTTTGGCGGAAACAGCCGTTCAGTGTTTGGCCAATACATTCAGAATATAGCGCAAATCGTTGGCACCGATTTGGCCGGGCGCGGAGACTTTGCGCGCGGCGCCGAAAGTCATGGCCGAACCGAAATGTTCTCCGGCAAGACGGCTGATGATGCCCATTTCGCCCATCGACATGGTAACAATCGGCTGTCTGGCCGTTTGGTAAACGGTCTGCGTGGCATCGAGCAGGGTCAGGACGTCGGCGGGGGTTTGCGGCATCACGGCGATTTTGCAGATGTCGCCGCCCCATTCTTCCATCTGCCGCAAACGGCCGACGATTTCTTCTTTCGGCGGCGTTTTTTCGAAATCGTGGTTGCACAAAATCGCCAATACGCCTTTTTCTTTGGCATGAGCCACAGTTTCTTTGACTTTTTCTTCGCCCGCAAACAGCTCGATGTCGATTAAGTCGGCCATGCCCGAATCGATGGCTCGGTTGAGCAGCTCGAAATAATATTCGTCGGAACAGGGAAACGAGCCGCCTTCTTCCGCTCGGCGGAATGTAAACAGCAGCGGTTTGTAGGGCAGGGCGTTGCGGACGTTGGCCAGCTCCGCCATCACATAGTCGGCATCGCCGGCCTGTTTGAGGAAGTCCACGCGGAATTCGACGAAATCGCAGCTCAGGTCGCGGATTTCGGCCAACGCCTTTTTCAAGGCTTCCGATGTCTCCGCCACCAGCGGGACGGTAACTTTCGGGCTGCCCGCATTGAGGGTAACGCTTTTCACGGTAACCAGTTTCTTCATATATGCTCCTTTGTGTTGTTTGAACCGTTCGGTTTGCGCGCCGACTACACGGCACAACAGAACGGCCATTCTCTGATAATTGCACCGCGGCTGCAAGCGCATCGGGGCCGTCTGAAAACTATTTGGTCTTTTGGGGCTTTTTCTGCGGAAATTTCGTTTCCAGCCATTCGAGCGCGGTTTTCGCGGCCAGTTGTTCCGCCGTTTTGCGGCTGCTGCCTTCGGCGGTGGAAACGAAGCCCAGTTCGCCCAAGTCGCAGGAAACGGTAAAGTGGCTGTTGCTGCCTTCGCCGCTCTGGTTTTCGATGCGGTATTTCGGCAGGGCGAAACGGTGTGCCTGAAGGGTTTCCTGCAATACGGTTTTGTTGTCTTTGCCCTGATTTTTGAAATCGACGTTTCTGATGCGTTCGGCAAACAGCCGGCGGACAACCTGCTCCGCTTCGGCAAAACCGCTGTCGAAGTTCACGGCGGCAAACAGGGCTTCAACCGCGTCGGCCAATATCGAAGGCCGTCTGAAACCGCCGCTTTTGAGTTCGCCCTGCCCGAGATACAGGCCGTCGCCCATATTCATGGTCAGGGCGATTTCGGCCAAAACGCCTTCGTTGACCAGGTTGGCGCGCAGGCGGGAAAGTTCGCCTTCGCTCAGCTTCGGAAAAGCGTCGAACAGCATACGGGCGACGCTGTAATTGAGGATGGCATCGCCTACGAACTCAAACCGTTCATTATTTTGCGCGGAATGGCTGCGGTGCGTCAGCGCCTGATGCAGCAGCGCGGTATCGCGGAAGGTGTAGCCCAGTTGCCGTTCGATAAAGCGGTGGGCGTTTTGCTTGACAGGATCGGTTTTCATAAAATCTTTCCAAAACAGCCCGAATCCGTTTCGGCACTTCGTTGCGGGAAAATGGCGAAACAGTTTGAGGTTGGGCGAGGGTTGAACGGAATCCGTATGCAGGCAATACGGCATGTCTGCGGTTTTTAAAGGCCGTCTGAAAAGATTGCGCCATGTTTTCAGACGGCCTTTTGTGTTGGCCGGTTGGATAGCGGTTGACGGCCTGAAGCTCGTATATTCTACAAGCTGCCGTCATTCCCGCGCAGGCGGGAATCCATCCGTGCATTTCAGCAGCTTTTTGGGTTTGACGGTTTTCTCACTTCAAAAACGAGGTTCCGCCTACGAGGGGGAAGCGTAGCGCATGCGCTGCTTGTACAGGCCGTCTGAACCGGTTTTCAGACGGCCTGTATTGTATCTTAATCACGGTGCCGCGGGCGAATCGGACGGACTGTTTTCCTGCCGACAGCCGCCGGCGGATGTGCTAAAATCCGCAGGATTTCCAAATCCTGCAACCTGATTATGAACACATTCGCCCAAGCCCTGTCCGCCGCGCTCGAGCTGGCCGTGGCCGCAAAAACCGTTGCCGAAAACGGCGAACCGGTCGGCTTTCTCTACCGCGAAGCACCGGTATTCGAGCACGACAGCGGCTGGCGTTTTTTCAGCGGCGGCGAAAGCGACGAATACGCCGCCGATCCTGCCAATTTTACCGTCGTGCCCGTGGCCGACATCGTCAAGGCCAATCCCGAAACCGCACCGCTGATGCAGGAAGCCGAAGGTGCGTGGGAAATCGGCGAAGACGGCGTATTCCGTGCGGTTGCAGACTGGCAGCCGCAGGAGTAACGGGCAGGATTTGCCCCATTCATCTTTTTCAGACGGCCTTCGGTTTGTCCGAAGGCCGCCGTTCCGAAACATTTCCGAAAGTCCCAGTATGAACATCATCGAACCCGACCTCAACGGCCGCCAACTGCGCATCGGCATCGTGCAGGCGCGTTTTACCAACGAAATCGGCAGCGAAATGCTGAAAGTCTGCACCGAAACCCTGCTCGGCTTGGGCGTGGCCGACGACGATATTACCGTCGCCACCGTACCCGGCGCGCTGGAAGTGCCGATTGCGCTGATGAATCTGGCTTCGTCCGAACAATTCGATGCGCTGATTGCCATCGGCGTGGTTATCCGCGGCGAAACCTACCATTTCGAGCTGGTGGCCAACGAGTCGGGCGCGGGTGTTACCCGTGTCGGCCTGGATTACAACATCCCGATTGCGAACGCCATCCTGACCACCGAAAACGATGAGCAGGCCGTCGCCCGCATTCAGGAAAAAGCTGCGGATGCCGCCAAGGTCGCCGTCGAATGCGCCAATTTGGTCAACCGTTTGCTGGCCGATCAGTTTGAAGACGAAGAAGAACACGAAGACTGATCCGGGCTGTCTGAAAACACCCGCCCCTGTCTGACAACAGCGAAAGGCCGTCTGAAAAACCTTTCAGACGGCCTCATCCGCCCTGATACTCGATGAATGCCGGCTCTGTCCGCCTACTTTATTTTCCGAAAAGGAATCCGCATGAAACCTTCCCGCCGCCGTATTTCGCGCGAACTGGCCGTACAGGCGCTGTACCAGTCGGCCATCAACCAAACATCCGCGCCCGAAACCGCGCAGAACATCCGCGAGCTGCCCGAATTTGCCCGTGCCGACGAAGCCCTGTTTACCGCGCTCTTTTTCGGCGCACACGCCAACAGAAGCGATTACATGCAGCACATCCGTCCGCTGCTCGACCGTGACGAAAACGATTTAAGCCCTATCGAGCGCGCCGTTTTGCTGATGGCCTGCCACGAGCTCGCCGCCATGCCGGAAACGCCGTATCCGGTGGTGATTAACGAAGCCATCGAAGTAACGAAAACCTTCGGCGGCACCGACGGCCACAAATTCGTCAACGGCATTCTCGACCGATTGGCCGCCGAACTGCGTCCCAACGATCCCAAACGGGGATGATCCGGATTGGAAAACTGCTGCGCAAAGGCCGTCTGAAACCGTTTCAGGCGGCCTTTGCGCTTTGTTTGATTTAAGTCGGAAAACGGATATTGCGGCAGGCCGTCTGAAAGGCGTATATTGATTGAATATTCAGACGGCCTTATGGAAAAGGAGACAACGATGAAACCTGAAATCAGAATAATGGCGGTGTGTGCGGCATTTGCTTTGGCAGGATGCGGTTTCGTGCGCGGCGGAGACGAGCAGTTACGCAACCAATTGGCGGAAGCGCAGACGGCGGTGAAGCTGTCGGCCGAAAACACCAAGCGTTTGGAAGATACCTATTCCGACATTTATTTCGAACTCAACAGCCTGACGGTGGAAAATTTCAAAGCAAAAGTGGCGGCGGGCGATACGTTTTATGCCTATATCGGCCGGCCGAGCTGTTCCGACTGCAATTCTTTCGAGCCGCTGTTCAAGCGTTATATCGCACAGCGCAAACTGGGCGGTAAAATCTATTTCGTCAACGTACACCGCCTGCATCAGGACAAACCGGCTTGGGAACAATTCAAGCGGCAATACGGCTTGAGCGGTACGCCCGTATTGGCGAAATATTCGCGCGGGCGGCAGGCCAACAGCTTGGATTTCGAGAAAAACGGCGGCATTGCCGCTGCGGATTTGGAAAAGTGGTTGCAATCGAACGGAATGTAATGATGTGTAATTTGATTGTGTGTTGATTTCTTTGTGGAAAAAACCATTTAAGGCCGTCTGAAAAGTTTCAGGCGGCCTGTTTGTTCCGGTATATCCCCGAAAAGCATTACGGTTCGGCTTGAAGTTGAGCGTATTACTATGTTAATGATATTGCCAATCATTTGAATGACAAATGAAATTTTATTAGACGCTGCAATCGAAAATATCTTACAATCTGTTACAACCATAAAAAATATGGGTCGCAAACTGGTTTTCCGGCCCGATGCAAATATTCTCCAAACCACAAAAATCAAGGGCCGTCTGAAACGGTCTGTACAGGAACACAACCATGAACGTAACCAGACGGCAGTTCTTCAAAGTAACCGCCGCAGGCGCAGGCGCGACCGGTATGGCCGTGATGGGCATGATGCCCGCCAATGCGTTTGCGGAAGTGCGTCAATACAAACTCTCCCGCGCCACCGAAACCCGCAACAACTGTACTTACTGTTCGGTAGGCTGCGGTACGCTGCTCTACAGTATGGGCGACGGTGCGAAAAACGCGAAAAAAGTGATTTTCCACATCGAAGGCGACCCCGACCATCCCGTCAGCCGCGGTTCGTTGTGCCCGAAAGGTGCGTCGCTGCTGGATTTCGTACACAGCCCCAACCGTGTGCTGTTTCCCGAAGTGCGCGAACCGTTTACCAACGAATGGAAGCGCATCTCTTGGCATGATGCTTTACAGCGCATCGCCCGCCTTATCAAAGAAGACCGCGATAAAAACCTGATTGTGAACAACGGCGAAGGTGTGCCGGTACACCGGCTGCCGACGTTGGGCATGCTTACGGCTTCCGCATCTTCCAATGAAACCGGCATCCTGACCCAAAAATGGATGCGTTCGCTCGGCATCGTTGCCACCGATGCGCAGGCACGCGTGTGCCACGGCCCGACCGTATCCGCTTTGGCTTCTACGTTCGGACGGGGAGCGATGACCAATACCTTTATGGACATCCAGCATGCGGATTTCATCATGGTGATGGGCGGCAATGCCGCAGAAGCGCATCCTGTCGGTTTTAAATGGGTTATTGAAGCAAAAAAGAAAAAGGGTACGAAACTGTTTGTGGTTGACCCGCGTTTCAACCGTACTGCGGCCGTGGCGGATTTTTATGCGCCCATCCGTTCGGGTTCGGACATTGCGTTTTTAGGTGCATTGATTAACTGGTTGATTGAAAACAATAAAATTCAATGGGAATACGTTAAAGCCTACACAAATGCCAGCTTTATCGTTGCCGACGGTTTCGATTTTAATGAAGGTTTGTTTTCCGGTGCCGCCGAATTCCAGGCTCAGGAAGCCAAACAGGGCGAACGCCAGCCTGAAGTGGGCAGCCGTACCGGTAACCGTGTCAATTATTATGATAACGAAACCTGGTTCTACGAGCTGGATGCAAACGGGTATGCCAAAACCGACCCGACTCTGCAAGATCCGCGCTGCGTGTTCCAAATGCTGAAAAAACATTATTCACGCTATACGCTCGATATGATGACCACCATCTGCGGAACCAGTAAGGAAGATTTCCTGAAAGTGGCCGAAGCATGGGGCGAAACGGCCGCACCCGACAAAGCGGGTACGATTCTCTACGCATTGGGTTGGACGCAGCATACTACCGGCAGCCAGATTATCCGTACCATGGCGATGGTGCAGCTTTTGTTGGGCAACATCGGCATGTCGGGCGGCGGAGTAAATGCTTTGCGCGGACACTCCAATATTCAGGGCTTGTCCGACTTGGGACTGCTTTCTACCGCTTTGCCCGGTTATTTGAGCCTGCCCAACGAGACCAAACATCCGACTTTCGACGATTACATCAAGTTGCAGACGCCGAAACCCTTGCAGCCCAACCAGTTGAATTATTGGGGCAATACGCCTGCGTTTATGGTGAGCTTCCTGAAATGGATGTACGGCGACAATGCCACCAAAGAAAACAACTGGGGTTACGACTGGCTGCCGAAATGGGACAAGATGTACGATATTTTGCAGCTTACCGAATTGATGTGGCAGGGAAAAGTCAACGGTTTGTTGGTACAGGGTTTTAACGCGCAAGGTTCGTTTCCCGATGCACACCGCGTTACCGAAGCGTTTTCCAAATTGAAATTTATGGTGGTAATGGATCCCATCAAAACCGAAACCGCATCGTTTTGGGAAAACCACGGTGAAGCGCACAATTACGATCCGTCCAAAATCGGTACCACCGTATTCCGTCTGCCGACACCGTGTTTTGCGGAAGAGG
Organism: Neisseria sp.; assembly: GCF_041804105.1. GTDB lineage: Bacteria > Pseudomonadota > Gammaproteobacteria > Burkholderiales > Neisseriaceae > Neisseria. Next base: position 21,586 of record NZ_JBHCJY010000058.1, on the reverse strand, counting down.
CCGGTTCGATTGTGAACTCTTCGCGGTGGCTACAATGGCACCATCCCGGAGCGGAACCGCCGGGAGAGGCTCTGCCCGATTTGGACATTTTGGGCGAACTGCATCTGCTTTTAAAAGACATGTATCTGAAAGAGGGCGGTACTGCACCCGAGCCGATTACCAAATTGTCGTGGAAATACAAAAAACCGCACGCGCCCACGCCTGAAGAAATGGCAAAAGAATCCAACGGTTATGCGTTAGCAGACATCAAGGATTCAGACGGCGTGGTGATCCGTAAGAAAGGCGAACTGCTGGACGGTTTCCACCAACTTCGCGACGACGGAAGCACCGAGTGTGCCACATGGATTTTTTCCGGTTCATGGACGCAGGCCGGCAATCAGATGGACAGACGCGACAATACCGATTCGGGTTTGGGCAATACGCCGAAATGGGCTTGGGCATGGCCGGCCAACCGCCGTATCCTCTATAACCGCGCTTCATGTGCGCCGGACGGCACTCCGTGGAATAAAGACCGTGCGCTGATTCAATGGAACGGTGAAAAATGGACGGGTGCCGATGTGCCCGATTTCAAAGCCGATGCTGCACCCGATTCGGGGATGAACCCGTTCATCATGAACGAAGAGGGGGTAGGCCGTCTGTTCTGCCAACGCAAACTGGTGGACGGCCCTTTCCCTGAGCACTACGAACCGACAGAGTCGCCCATCGGTACGAACCCGCTGCATCCGAAAGTGGTGTATGCACCCGCGCGGCGTTTGTTCGATACAGTCAAAGACCGTATGGGTACGCATGAAGAATTTCCTTATGTAGGCACTACTTACCGCTTGACCGAGCATTTCCAGTTTTGGACGAAGTCGGTCAAACTCCTGATGATTGCCCAACCGGAACAGTTTGTGGAAATCAGCGAAGAGTTGGCCAAAGAAAAAGGCATCGCAAAAGGAGATTGGGTGAAAGTCAGCTCCAAACGCGCCTATATCAAAGCCAAAGCGGTAGTAACCAAGCGTGTGAAACCACTGAAAATCAACGGTAAAACCGTACACCAGATCGGTATTCCGCTGCACGGCGGATGGGAAAACGTATCGGGGCAGAAGCAGTTTATCGTGAATACGCTGACGCCGTTTATCGGCGACTGCAATACACAAACGCCCGAATACAAAACCTTTTTGGTCAACATTGAAAAAGCATAAGGAGCGGACGACATGGCACTGCAATCCCTAGACATCAAACGCCGCTCCGCCACATCGGACATTACGCCGCCCCCGGGTGTGCGTCAGCCAATTGAGATGGCGAAGCTCATCGACGTAACCACCTGTATCGGCTGCAAAGCCTGTCAGGTGGCCTGTTCGGAGTGGAACGACATCCGTGACGAAATCGGCGAAAACCACGGTGTATACGACAATCCGATTGACTTGACGGCTGATTCTTGGACAGTCATGCGTTTTGCCGAAACCGAAGAAAACGGCAAGCTCGAATGGTTGATTCGAAAAGACGGCTGTATGCACTGTTCCGATCCTGGCTGTTTGAAGGCCTGTCCGTCTCCCGGTGCGATTATTCAATACCATAACGGTATCGTTGATTTTCATCAGGAAAACTGTATCGGTTGCGGTTACTGCATTGCGGGTTGTCCGTTCAATATTCCGCGTATCAGTAAAAAAGACAACAAAGCATATAAATGTACGTTGTGTTCCGACCGTGTGGCGGTCGGACAAGAGCCTGCCTGCGTAAAAACCTGCCCGACCGGTGCCATCCAGTTCGGCAGCAAGGAAGATATGAAAGGTGTTGCAAAAGAACGTATTAAAGATTTGAACAACCGCGGTTATAAAAATGCCGGACTGTATGATCCTGAAGGCGTAGGGGGAACGCATGTGATGTATGTGCTGCATCATGCCGACAAGCCCGCCCTGTATAAAGGTTTGCCGGAAAACCCGCATATCAGCACCACCGTCAAACTATGGAAAGGCATACTCAAACCGTTGGCAACATTCGGTATTGCCGCCGCTGCCGTTACCGGTTGGCTGCACTATATTACCGTCGGTCCCAGTCGTGCGGAAGAATCTCCCGAAGTAATCGGTAAAGACGGTAAAACCTTGAATGGCGAGGAGGATGCGTAAAATGTCTAAAGAATCCAAAGAAAAACTGATTCAGCGTTATAAACGCGGCGAAAGGATTAACCACTGGGTGGTGGCTTTGTGTTTCGTATTGCTGGCCGTATCCGGTTTGGCTTTTTTCTATCCTGCTTTTTTCTGGCTGACGGGTATTTTCGGTACGCCGCAGCTGGCGCGGATACTGCATCCGTTTATCGGTGTCGTGATGTTTGTCGGTTTTTTCATCCAGTTTTTCCGCTACTGGAAATACAATTTCTTGGATAAGGAAGACATCAAGTGGATGAAATCGGTTAAAACCGTGCTCAAAGGGCATGAAGTCGGTGATGTCGGCAAATATAACGGCGGTCAGAAAGGAATGTTTTGGCTGATGACCGGCTGTATGGTTGTGTTACTGGTTACCGGCTTGATTTCTTGGCGTGCGTATTTTGCCGAATACTTTCCGATTCCCGTCATTCGTTTGGCTCTGTTGTTCCATGCTTGGGCGGCATTGGTACTGATTGCGGGCATTATCGTTCATGTTTACGCCGCTTTATGGGTAAAAGGTACGATTCGGGCAATGGTCGAAGGTGTAGTAACTCAGGCTTGGGCGAAAAAGCATCACCCGCGCTGGTATCGTGAGATGATGGAAAAAAACCGGGCACACAGTGAAAAAGACTGAGGCGGTATTTGTGAAAAATCGATAAACGGAATGGAATGGCCGTCTGAAATTTTCAGACGGCCTGTTTTATTTTTATGACATAATTCAAATAAGTTGAAATATTTATAAGTTATTGTATTTAAAATAAAATATTAAATTTCTTGAATTTGCGCGGTAGCTTGCATATTTTATTTTGATAAATTTTGTTATTTAAAATGGATTGATGTTTACATAAAAAAACAATATTGATATTATTTTGTCATGAGTGATTATCTGATGGAGAAAAAATCATCATTGAAATATCCAGAGGCTGATGCCGGTTGTTACGAGCGGAAAGCCATACAGAATAAACCATCATTTCAACTATGGAATAAAAAATGACAGAGAAATTTATGCAGAAAACAAACGGAACTGTGGCCGCAACATCGGCTGTGTTGCCTTTGCAAAAAGCCGAAACCGCGGAAATCCGCCCCGTTGGCACGGATGCCGCAAAAAAAAGCGATGCCGATATTTTTGAAAACGCCCGCTATTTAGAAAAAATGTTCCGTTCGGGAACGGGTGCGGTTGTAGAAAAAAGCGTCTCGGCTGCGGCAACGACAACTGTCGATATTCCGGCTGCCGCTCAGTCCGCCGCTAAGTCCTATACAGTTTACAACCATCCTGTGTACGGAAAATTCATTGATGCCCGTGAATTCGGTACCGATACAACGGGTAAAGTGGACAATCTGCCTGCCATCCAAAAAGCATTGGCGGTGGCGCATGAAGAAAATGCAGCCGTTTATCTGAGCGGCAAACTGTATATTTCCGACCAAATCGTATTGGACGGCAGCAATTCGGGCGTTACCGGCATTTTCGGCGACGGAATGGGCAAAACGGTTATTTCGTTCGATAAAGCGCAGACAGGTGTGTTCAATTCGAATACCAATCAGGACGACGTGCGCAAGTTTGCCGGCATTCTGATTGACGGCCAAAACGGTAAAACCGTTGCCGAATTGTCGGTTAAATATACCAATCCCGATTTTTACCGAAAAGGTCAAAGCTATTTCGGTAAGGTCAACGGCATCATGGTCAATGACTCGGACAACACTTTAATCAGCAAAGTGGAAGTGTCTGGAGCAAACCGTGCGGGCGTATTTTTTTCGTCGACCGAAGCATTGGCCAAAGACCCCAACGGCAAAGGCAAAACTTATATGGCACGCGTCATTCAAGGTGAAATTGACGAACATTACGGCCAACTGCCTTCGGGAGAGAACAACCGTATTGAAAACAGCCATCTCCACCACAACCGTGTAGCGGGCGCATTGGTTGCTTTTCAGGAGAATTTTGTTGCGGAAGGCAACACCTTCGCTTGGAACGGACATAAGGCCGACGGCGGTACGGGTTACGGCATTGCCACAATGGCGGGCAGCTACAACTACGGCGTGCGTTTTGCAGGAAACACCACCGACCACAACTACCGCAAAGGTTTGGACGTGCACGACGGCAATGATATTGTGATTGAAAACAACGTGTCCAACGGCGACCGCTTGTATGGCATCGCGGTGTATAACCGCCAGTTCAGCATGGACAACGTAAAAATTGTCAACAATACCGTGGTTCAGGATGCCAAATTCCGTTTATCCGTCGATGACGATGCAGGGGCCAAAGTAAATTACCACGGCTACTCGGGCATTCAGATACAGACCAATACCATGTTTCGCGATTTGAACAGCAAAAACAAAGGCGTATATGAAATCAGCGGTAATACCGTCCAAGGACTGGATACCTATAAAAACGCCATCCAAACCTACGGTATCGAATTCCGCAACCACGAGCGTAAAATCGACTATACCCTTGATATTAAAGACAACATCATTGAGGGTAAGTCCACCCAGTATCTGATGGCCGTTATCAATGACACCAAAAACACCGCAACCGGCAAAGCAGGCCCCGGTTCGGGCGACATCAACATTATCGGTAATACCGCCCGCGTTGAAAAAGTAACTTCTTTGCCGATTTACATCGAAGAGAAAAACGCGGCGGAGAAAGCACGCGGCAGCATCAATATTGCCGACAACGACATTACCGTCAGCAAAGCGTCAAACGGCTGGGTGGAAGGTGTGTATATCAGGAGCAATGCCGGAGATGTCGCCATTACCGATAACGATATTGCCCTGCACGGTAAAATCGACAAAGGCGTGTTGAGCGTCAATGCTGTCGGCAAACAAACCGCGATGGGCGTTGAAGTGAGCGGCAATACCATTATGACCGATCAAACCGTTCATGCCAAAAACTGGCTGGTTGCCGCCAAAGCCGAACTTTCGGCCTTTGACAACAGTTATAACGGCAAAGCCGTTGCCGACGTCGGCATTAAGCCTGCCGCTGCAGCCCTGCCTGTTCATGAACTGGCGGCCAAACTCGATTTGGGTGCCGTCAGCATCAATAAAAACCTGCCTTCGGAAAACGAAAGCGGCGTGATTGCCAAAACCGGCAGTGCATTGGAACGCTTTACCGTTGAAAAAGGCGGCAGCCAAACGGCAGCAGGCGGTTTGTTTGCGCCGAAAGAAATCGGTTTGTCCGGTATTTTGGGGACGGAAGAACCGCAGGCCGGTTCGGTAAAAAATCTTGAAGTGTCCAACTATTCCGTAAGTAAAGTTGACGACAATTGGCAAATTGACGCAAGTATTCAAATTATTTAACTCGCGCGGTCTGCCGATTTTAAGGCCGTCTGAAAATGTTTTCAGACGGCCTCTTTTTATTTGGCTTGTGTTTCAATCAACAGGTATGGGTAACGGAAGCGTTTTTAATTCCCGTGTAAGTTTTCACAGGTTGGGGAACCGGCGGATACTCGGATGTACCGTGCAGATACGGAAGGTGTGTTCCGTATTGTTCTGTAATAATCCTACAGTTGAGCTGCATCAACAGAGGCCGTCTGAAAACCGCTTACAATCTTTTCCGATATCAACCAAAACACAACAGCGGCTTACTATGAGCGATTTGTATCCGTATGAAATTTTAAAGGCCACCGTGGAAAAAGGTGTGGCAAAGGCCAACGGCGGAACCCTGCATTTGGGCATTCTGGGGTTTCTCGGCGGCGCATTTATTTCGCTGGGGTATTTGGCCTATATCCGCGTGGTGGGCGGAATGCCGCACGAATGGGGCAGTTTGGCGGTGCTTTTGGGGGCGGCGGTGTTTCCGATCGGGCTGATATGTATCCTGCTCGGCGGCGGGGAGCTGATTACCAGCAATATGATGGTGTTGCCCGTGGCGGTGATGATGAAAAAGGTGGGGTGGAAACAGTGGATGAGAAACTGGCTGGCCGTTACCCTTGCCAATGTGATCGGTGCGTTTGCGGTGGCTTGGTTTTTCGGCCACTATCTCGGTTTGACCGAAGGCGATTATCTGCACAAAACCATTGCAACGGCGGAGGCGAAGGTGGCCGCCGACTTCGGTCGCGCATTGGTATCGGGCATCGGCTGCAACTGGATGGTATCGATGGGCGCGTGGTTGTGTTACGGTGCGCACGGTTATCCGGGTAAAATTCTCGGCATCTGGTTTCCCGTGATGATTTTCGTATTAATCGGCTTCCAGCACGTTGTCGCCAATATGTTTGTGATACCCGCTGCCATTTGGGGCGGGGCGGACATCACTTGGATGCAGTTTCTGCACAACATGGTTGCCGTATATTTGGGCAACGTTATCGGCGGAGCGGTTTTTGTGGGCGTGCTGTACACGCTGGCTTACCGCAGTCAGGCGGAGCGTTCGGACAACCACAGCTAAGCGGTTTCGGCGGGAAAATTGTAACAGAGATAGACCGTTGTTCCGCTGTCATCATCCTCACTTAAGTGGGCATTTGGATTGAGCTGTAAGCTGTGTTTGGGTATTGCTTTGACGACATATCGACCATGAATTTTTGGCTTAAAAATAAAAGGCCGTCTGAAAATTTTCAGACGGCCTTTTGACTGAAACTAGGCGGTAATCAGGCAACCTGCGTTTGGTGCTCGTTGCCGTTGCGTTCGCGGATTGCGCCCAAACGGTAAACCGTTTCGCCTTGCTCCGCCAAAAATTTCTGCACCGCATCGGCGGTTTCGGCCGATACGATTACCACCATGCCGATGCCGCAGTTAAACGTTCGGTACATTTCCTGCTGTTCCACATTGCCTGCCTGTTGCAGCCATTGGAACAGTTTCGGCATTTGCCAAGATTTCGCGTCGATTTGCGCGACGGTGTTTTCCGGCAAAACGCGCGGCACGTTTTCGGTGATGCCACCGCCGGTAATGTGCGCCATGCCTTTGATTTCAAATTGTTTTAGCGCGGACAAAATCGGTTTTACATACAGGCGGGTAGGGGCGATAACGGCTTCGCGCAGGGTTTTGCCGTTGTCGAATTCGGCGTCCAAATCGGGCTGGTTGCGTTCGATGATTTTGCGGATTAACGAGTAGCCGTTGGAGTGCGCGCCGTTGCTGGCCAAACCCAGCACCACGTCGCCCGCAGCAATGCTGCGGCCGTTAATCACCTGGTCTTTTTCCACCACGCCCACGGCGAAGCCGGCCAAATCGTATTCGCCTTCAGGATACATGCCGGGCATTTCGGCGGTTTCGCCGCCGATTAGCGCGCAGCCCGATTCTTCGCAGCCTTGTGCGATGCCTTTGATGACATCGGTGGCGCGCGCCACATCGAGTTTGCCGCAGGCGAAATAATCAAGGAAAAACAGCGGCTCGGCACCCTGCACCAAAATATCGTTCACGCTCATGGCCACGAGGTCGATGCCGACGGTGTCGTGTTTGTCCCAATCAAACGCCAGCTTCAGCTTGGTGCCCACGCCGTCGGTGCCGGAAACCAAAACGGGGTTGCGGTATTTTTTGCTGATTTCCACCAGCGCGCCGAAACCGCCCAAATCCCCCAACACTTCAGGGCGCATGGTGCGTTTGGCAAAGGGTTTGATGTTTTCGACCAGTTGGTCGCCGGCATCAATATCGACACCTGCGTCGCGGTAGCTCAAAGACGGGTTGCTCATGGAGGGGGCTTTCTTTCAATAAAGGGAATAGCTGGTATTTTAACTGATTTTATATTTCGGGAACGGCCGGATGTGAGGAATTTTTTGCACTTGGACATGATTGGCCGTATGGCGGCGCATCAAGGCCGTCTGAAAAGTTTCAGACGGCCTGCGTAAACTGCGTTAAGCCGTTCGGATTTCATTATCCGCATGAAATTTGTTAAACTTGCGTTTTTCCACACACCTTGAAAAGGACGAAAAATGGCATTGATGGATTCTTTAATCGGCGCAGCTACATCTGCTTTGGGCGGCGGCGACAGCCAGCAGAACACTGCCGTCAACATGGCGCTTGACTTGGTCAAACAGAGCGGCGGTCTCGGCGGTCTGATGGGCCAACTGCAACAGGGCGGTTTGGGCGATGCGCTGCAAAGCTGGGTTTCCACCGGCAGCAATCAGGCGGTCAGCGGCGGCGACATCCAAAACGCACTGGGCGGCGACGTGGTGAACCAAATCGCGGCCAAGTTCGGCATGGACGGCAACCAGGCCGGCGATCTGCTGGCGCAATACCTGCCTAATTTGGTCGACAGCGCCACTCCGGGCGGCAACGCGCAGGATGCCGACGGCTTCGGTTTGGACGACATCGCTTCGCTGGTGCTGAAAAATTTCGTGAAGTAAGCCGATCCGGATGAAGGACAAGGCCGTCTGAAAAGTTTTCAGACGGCCTTTTTTTATGGCTGTATTCGGATTGCGTTGAGGTTTCATTTGCCGCCATTCCCGCTTGTGAGGGAAGGATGATGGGGCAGTTTCCCCGCTGTTCCTGTGCGGGCAGGAATCCAATCCAATAAGACGGCTGTGGTTGCTGCCGTCTTTGAAAGCCATCCGTTTTACGGCGGTTTTTCAGACGGCCTGTTTTAACGTTTCGCTACCCGCCGCGCGCGGATGATTTCGATAACGGCGGGCAGCACCGATACGATGATGATGCCCAGCAGCACTAGGCTCAGGTTTTTCTTGACGACGGGAATGTTGGCAAAAAAGTATCCGCCGTAGGAAAACAGCACTACCCACAACACCGCGCCAATCACGTTGTAGCGGATAAAGCGGCTGTAATCCATGTTGCCCATGCCCGCCACGAAAGGCGCAAAAGTGCGCACGATGGGGACGAAGCGGGCGATGATGATGGTTTTGCCGCCGTATTTTTCGTAAAACGCATGGGTCTTGTCGAGATAGCTGCGCTTGAATATTTTGGAATCGGGGTTGGCAAACAGTTTTTCGCCGAACATTTTGCCGACGGCGAAGTTGACCGCATCGCCGATAATGGCCGCCGCAATCAGCAGCAGTACCATCACATGGATGTTCATGTTGCCCACCGCCGCGATGCCGCCTGCGGCGAACAGCAGCGAATCGCCGGGCAGGAAGGGCGTAACCACCAGGCCGGTTTCGCAAAACACGATCAGAAACAGGATGGCGTAAATCCAGCTTCCGTATTGCGCGGAAAGTTCGGTCAGGTGTTGGTCGATATGGAGGATGAAGTCGATGATTGTATTGATAAATTCCATGTGTGCGGATTCCTGAAAACAAGGCCGTCCGAAGGGAGCGGATCGGCCGGAGCGGGCATTTTAAAGCAAAAGCATATCGGCAACACGGCGGTTTGCGATATTTTTCAGACGGCCTCGGTGCAACGCCTGCCGGCATGGTCGGTGTTGCCGTGAACTTGCGCGGGTTTGCATCGGAGTACCGGGAAACGGGAACCCGATATTTTTCTTGTCAGGCACGGGAATGATGGTAAGCGGTTGGTTTTCAATGGATTGCCAAAACTGCGTTTGCACCGCGCATTGAGCAGCGCTCCATCGTTCGTTTCTGCGCAGGCGGAAATTCACGGCGAATATTTGCAACCGAATGAATAAAAACGGTTTCTTAAATGCAAAGACGGAGTTCCGCCTGTGCGGAAATGGCGCTGCCGATGCAATCCATGCATTCTCCAACAATGCAGCCTTGCCAAACGCCGCCGAATACAACAAGGCCGTCTGAAAAACTGTTTTCAGACGGCCTTGAATATTGTCGGGTTATTTCCTGCTTTTCAGCCACACGCCCCAAATCAGAAGCAGCACGAAACCGAAATACAGCAGGCTCCACACGGGCAGCGGGATGCCGAGAAAATAATCGGCCACGTCGCAACTGCCGAAGCCGCGGACAACGGGTTCCCAAGTGTCAAACAGCGGCCAGTCTTTCAGGCGGAATGTCCACGGTGCGCCGCAGGAAGGAGCCGTGCCGGGCGGCAGGCTTTGGATATAGAGCTGGTAAACCGCCACGCCTGCGCCGTAAAGTGCGGGAACGCTGATAAACAGCGCACTTACCGTGCGGGCGGCTTTGCCGGTTTGGCTGCTGGCGGACGCGGCCAGTGCGGCCAGCCCGACCGCCATCACCGACAGGCGCTGCAAAATGCACAACACGCAGGGATTCAGTCCCAGCACATATTGCGAGTAAAACGAGCCGGCGGTGGCGGCAATCGATAGGGCAACGACGGCGAAAACGGTTTTGCGGAACAGGTTCATGGTGTGTTTTCCGGATTTTTTCAGACGGCCTTGCAGGTAAGGCCGTGATGGTAACGGCTGCTATATTAACAGAGCGGGGCTTGCGTTTCACGGCGGAGGCGGAAAATGCCGTGTAAGTGTTGGTAATAAATACCGATGCGCCGCAGGCCGTCTGAAATCATTTATAATCGGGCGGTACGCAAACCATCGGCCATCCCTATGCAGACTACCCATCAGGAAAACCGCTTTCAAGCCCCCGATTTCCACGGTCACAGCCCGCAGAGCTGGTATCAGGCGGCCTCGCAGCAGCCCGGCTTCATCCGCGATAATGCGCAGGCCAAAGCGGTGGAATACCTCGACCGACTGTGGTCGGAACTCGTGATGTTCAAACGCAAGCGCAACCGCTTTTTAGGCCGCAGCCTGCGCTCGCCCAGCGTACCCAAAGGGTTGTATTTCTACGGCGGGGTAGGGCGCGGCAAGAGTTTCCTGATGGACATGTTTTACGGCTGCCTGCCCTACCGCCGCAAGCGGCGTGTGCATTTCCACGCATTTATGGCCGAAGTCCACAAACGGATGCGCGATGCCAAAAGCGAAGCCAATCCGCTCAAAACCGTCGCCGCCGAAATCGCCAAAGAAACCCGCGTTTTGTGTTTCGACGAATTTCATGTAAGCGACATTGCCGATGCCATGATTTTGGGCCGTCTGCTCGAAAGTCTGCTGGAACTCGGCGTGGTGGTGGTGGCCACGTCGAACTACGCGCCGTCCGAACTCTACCCGCAGGGGCAGAACCGCAGCAGCTTCCTGCCCACCATCGCCCTAATCGAACAGAATCTGACCGTGCTGAACGTGGACGGCGGCGAAGATTACCGGATGCGCACGCTCAAGCCCGCCGATGTCTATTTCGTGCCCGACAGCACCGAGAACGAAAAACGGCTTGCAGAACTGTTCGCCATGATGTCGGGCGGCACACCCGACAATCCCCATATGATGAGCGTCCACGGCCGCGACATTCCCTGCAAAGCCGAAAAAGGCAGGGTGGTATGGTTCGACTTCAAAGCACTCTGTTTCGGCCCGCGTTCGCAGGCGGATTACCTTTATCTGGCCGAGAACTACGAAGTCGTTTTGGTGTCGGGCATCTGCAAACTCACGCCGGAAGAAAAAGCCGAGGCACGCCGTCTGACATGGCTGATGGACGTGTTTTACGATTACCGCGTGAAATTCTGCGCCACCGGCAGCGTGGCGGCGGAAGACATCTACACCGAAGGCGATTTCGCCCACGAGTTCGTGCGCACGGTCAGCCGCATGGTGGAAATGCAGTCCGAATCCTATCTCGCCCAGCCTCATCTGACCTTGGGGAAAGCCGGGGCCGTCTGAAAAAGATGCGCCGTTTCGGGACATCGGGCAAAACGTTTTCAGGGTTTCCGCCGCAAATCAGACCAAACCGGAGAATGCGGGATGGATATGGCGGAACCGTTTTCCCGCGCCACCGAACAATACCCCCTAAATCCTGCGAATTTTGCTAAAATACCCGCTGTTTTTCAGACGGCCTGCCGTTTGATGCAAACCGTCCGGCGCGAGCCGCTTGTTTACTGTTTTTAAAAGGAGGGCAGCATGGCTGTCGAACGTACTATTTCCATCGTGAAACCCGATGCCGTGGGTAAAAATGTGATCGGCAAAATCTATAGCCGTTTCGAGGAAAACGGCCTGCGCATCGTGGCGGCAAAAATGAAACAGCTTTCCCGCGCCGAAGCCGAAGGCTTTTACGCTGTGCACAAAGAGCGCCCGTTCTTCAACGACTTGGTGGCCTTCATGACCAGCGGCCCCGTGATGATTCAGGTGTTGGAAGGCGAAAACGCCGTTTTGAAAAACCGCGAAATCATGGGTGCGACCAATCCGAAAGAGGCCGCTGCGGGTACCATCCGCGCCGACTTCGCCGAGTCTATCGATGCCAATGCGGTACACGGTTCCGACAGCTTGGAAAACGCCGCCATCGAAATCGCCTATTTCTTCGCGGCCACCGAAATCTGCCCGCGTTAAACCGGCACGGCAACACAGGCCGTCTGAAAACCGCTTAACGGTTTCAGACGGCATCAGTATTATTTAAGAACACATGAAAACCAACCTACTGAATTTCGATCTCGACGGTCTCAACCGCCACTTCGCCGAGATGGGCGAAAAGCCGTTCCGAGCCAAACAGGTAATGCGCTGGATGCACCAGGGCGGCGCGTCGGGGTTCGACGAAATGACCGACTTGGCCAAGTCGCTGCGTGCCAAACTCGACGCGCAGGCGGCGATTGACGTGCCCAGCCTGATGGCGGCGCAGGAATCCGCCGACGGTACGCGCAAATGGCTGCTCGACGTCGGTACGGGCAACGGCGTGGAAACGGTGTATATTCCCGAAAGCGACCGCGGCACATTGTGCATTTCGTCGCAAGTGGGTTGCGCGCTGGAATGTACGTTCTGCTCCACCGGCCGTCAGGGGTTCAACCGCAACCTGACCACCGCCGAAATCATCGGCCAGCTTTGGTGGGCGAATAAAGCGATGGGCGTTACGCCGAAAAACGAACGCGTCATTTCCAACGTTGTCATGATGGGAATGGGCGAACCGCTGGCCAATTTCGACAACGTGGTTACCGCCTTGAGCATCATGCTCGACGACCACGGTTACGGTTTGAGTCGCCGCCGCGTAACCGTGTCCACTTCCGGCATGGTGCCGCAGATGGACAGGCTGCGCGACGTGATGCCGGTGGCTTTGGCCGTGTCGCTGCACGCATCGAACGATGCGGTTCGCGACGAAATCGTGCCGCTGAACAAAAAATACCCGCTCAAAGAGCTGATGGCCGCCTGCCGCCGTTATCTCGAAAAAGCGCCGCGCAACTTCATCACGTTCGAATATGTGATGCTCGACGGCATCAACGACAAAGCCGAGCATGCGCGCGAGCTTATCGAGCTGGTTAAAGACGTGCCGTGCAAGTTCAACCTGATTCCGTTCAACCCGTTCCCCAATTCAGGTTACGAGCGTTCGAGCAATGAAAACATCCGCGTGTTCAGCGATATTCTGCAACAGGCGGGGTTCGTCGTAACCGTACGCAAAACACGCGGCGACGACATCGATGCGGCCTGCGGCCAACTGGCCGGACAGGTACGGGACAAAACGAAGCGTCAGCAGAAATGGCAGCAGATTGTTTTGGAAAAACAGGGCTTGGGGTAAAGGTCAGGCTGTCGGTTTTCCGGACAATTCATCTGCATTCCGGGTGAAAACCTGTCCGCACGAAAGCATTACATTGTTTTCAGACGGCCGTCTGAAAACGCATCACGGTTTAAAGGGCAAAGCAATACAGAAAGGGCAAACACATGAATACGAAAAAATTCTGGCTGCCGCTCGCAGCCGTTGTCGCACTGGGCGCATGTGCGGGAACATCCGATAAAAAATCGTCCACGCAGGACGTATCGAACATCAAAACACAGCTTGCCATCGAATACATGCGCGGGCATGATTTCCGTCAGGCCACCACCAGCATCGAAGAAGCGATTAAAGCCAACGATAAAAACGAAATCGCATGGCTGATACGCGCGCAGATTTTCCAGCATCTGAAAGTGCCGGAAAAAGCCGAAGCCAGCTTCAAGAAAGCCCTGTCCATCAAACCCGACAGCGCGGAAATCAACAACAACTACGGCTGGTATCTGTGCAGCCAAACCAAGCGCGTCAACGAATCCATCGCGTATTTCGACAAGGCGTTGGCGGATCCCACCTATCCCAGCCCGCACACGGCCAACCTGAACAAAGGCATCTGCAGCGCCAAGCTCGGCCAATATTCCTTGTCGGAATCCTATCTCCAGCGCGCGCTGGCAGCCGCCCCGCAGTTCCCGCCCGCCATGAAGGAAATGGCGCGTACCAAGATGCTGGCCGGCAACCTGCAGGATGCCGACTATTATTTCCGCCAATACCAAAGCCGCGTCGATATGCTGTTGGCCGACGACCTGCTGTTGGGCTGGAAACTCGCCAATGCCATGGGCAACTCCCAGGCCGCGTATGAATACGAAGCGCAGCTGCGTGCCAATTATCCCTATTCGGAAGAATTGCAGGCAGTAACCTCGGGTTCGCGCTAAAAACCGATCCGCCAGTCGGCCGCAAACGGTTTTCAGACGGCCTTACCCCAATCGGGCCGTCTGAAAACGCCAAACAGGAAAACCAGATGAAATATTGGGTAGGTACGGTTTCGAAAGAACACGTTTTACTCGGCAAAGCGGGCGGTTTCTGCCAGGTTTGCCACGGAAAATCCGCGCCGCTCAACCGCATGAAAAAAGGGGATTGGCTGCTGTATTACAGCCCGAAAACGCGTTTGGAGGGTGGGACGAAACACCGGTCGTTTACCGCTTTCGGACAAATCACCGACGATAAAGCCTATCCTTTCAGAATGAGCGAAACTTTCGTTCCCTACCGCCGTGATGTCGATTATGCCGATACATACCGTGACTGCCCGATAGAAATCGTCCGCAGCCATCCGGAATGGAAAAAGTATGCGGGTATGCTGCGTTACGGCCATTTTGAAATTTCGGAAGACTTTTTCCGTTTGGTACAAACGTATATGCAGACCGCTCCCGACGATGAAATCCTGCAAATGGAAATACCGGTTTGAATACATTCAGACGGCCTTGCCCGCATAAAGGCCGTCTGAAAACTTAAATTCCGTCATACAGAAAACCACATGAACACACCCAAACGCCGCCAGACACACCAAGTCCGAATCGACCACATTACCGTCGGCTCCGATGCGCCCGTTGTCGTCCAATCGATGACCAATACCGATACCGCCGATGCCGCAGGTACCGCGCAGCAGGTAAAGGAATTGAGCGATGCCGGCTCGGAGATGGTGCGCATTACCGTCAATAGTCCGGAAGCTGCGGCCAAAGTGGCCGAAATCCGCCGACGGCTCGACGACATGGGCTGCAACACCCCGCTCATCGGTGATTTCCATTTCAACGGCGAACGCCTGTTGGCAGAGTTTCCCGACTGCGGCAAAGCATTGTCCAAATACCGCATCAACCCCGGCAACGTCGGCAAAGGTGCGAAGGGCGATGAAAAATTTGCCTACATGATCCGTACCGCCGCCGAAAACGATAAGGCTGTGCGCATCGGCGTGAACTGGGGATCGCTCGACCAAAGCCTGGCCAAACGCATGATGGATGCCAATCTTGCTTCCGCGAATCCCCTTCCGCCCGAAGAAGTGATGAAGGAAGCATTGATTGTATCCGCGCTCGAATCCGCTCAAAAAGCCGTGGATTTGGGTTTGCCCGAAAACAAAATCATCCTGTCGTGCAAAGTCAGCGCGGTACAGGATTTGATTGAAGTGTACAGCCGTCTCGGAGCGCGCTGCGATTACCCGCTGCATCTGGGTTTGACCGAAGCGGGGATGGGCAGCAAAGGCATCGTTGCATCTACTGCCGCATTGTCCGTGCTGCTGCAACAGGGTATCGGTGACACCATCCGCATTTCGCTCACGCCCGAACCCGGCAGCCCGCGCACGCAAGAAGTCGTGGTGGGGCAGGAAATCCTGCAAACCATGGGGTTGCGCTCGTTCACCCCGATGGTAACCGCCTGTCCCGGTTGCGGTCGAACCACCAGCACGGTGTTCCAAGAACTTGCCCGCGACATCCAAAGCTACCTGCGCGAGCAAATGGTCGTATGGCGCAGCCAATATCCCGGAGTGGAAAGCCTGAACGTGGCCGTGATGGGCTGTGTGGTTAACGGCCCGGGCGAAAGCAAGCTCGCCGACATCGGCATCAGCCTGCCCGGTACCGGCGAAACCCCCATCGCCCCTGTATATGTGGACGGCGAGCGTAAGGTTACGCTCAAAGGCGACAATATGGCCGCCGAATTTCTCGCCATCGTTGAAGACTATGTCAAAACCAATTACGGCGAAGGCGGGAAAAAACGCAGCCAGAGCAGGGTGATACCGATTCATCAGTCGTAAAGGCCGTCTGAAATATACGGGAAATGTAATTACAAACAAATAAAGGGAAATAACAATGGCAAAATTTTTAAATACCAGCGGAACAACGTATTATTTGGAAGAGTTAATTAAAAATGCTCGGGAACGGCTCTATTTGATTAGCCCTTATCTTAAATTAAACAGCAGAATCAGGGAGCTTTTGGAAGATAAAGACCGCATGAAAATAGATGTGCGGATTGTTTATGGAAAAAGCGAGTTGCAGCCGACAGAAACCGCATGGCTGAAAAACTTGAACTATGTGCGGACCAGTTATTGTCCCAACCTTCATGCGAAATGCTATATCAGTGAGACAGCCTGTATTATTACCAGTCTGAATCTGTATGAATTCAGCCAGATAAACAATAACGAAATGGGCATATTGCTCAGTCGTGATGAAGACAGCGATGTGTATCTGGATGCCTATAATGAAGCTCAGCGGATTATCCGCATCAGTGATGAAGTGAAGATTTCTTTGGACGTGGTGGAAAAAGAAAACCTTACTGAAGCCCCTGCTGCTCCAACTGCTGATACCGATGCCGAGAAAAATTACTCTACATTGACAGCAGCAAAATTGGCTGAAAAATGGAATATTTCGACAGTAGAGTGCAATCAGAAGTTATGTGAAGCAGGATTACAAACTCAGGACGGTAAATTTTTCAGGTTAACAGATATTGGTAAAGAAACAGGTGCTTTAATTAAAAAAGGCCGTTTCGGGTATTTCATTGTGTGGCCTGAAGAGTTGACACTTGATATGGTGGAAGCTGCTCGTCAAAATCAAAAGAATCCGTTTGAAAAACTTATTACTGGTTTTCGTGCTTTTTTAGTAAAGTGATTGGTTTGATTTAAATTACCCATGCCGTCTGAAATCTTTTCAGACGGCCCAACCCCAAAAAATTCAAAGCGATATGGCACAAAAAATCCAAGCCGTCAAAGGCATGAACGACCTGCTGCCGGTGGAGCAGAAAGATTTCAAGCTGACCGCCGCGTTTTGGCAGGCGTTTGAAGATACGGTCAACCGTTGGACGAAGCGTTACGGTTACCGCCAAATCCGCACGCCGATTGTCGAACAGACCGGCCTGTTTGTCCGCTCCATCGGAGAAGAAACCGACGTGGTCGGCAAAGAGATGTACACGTTTGCCGACAATGCGGGCAAAACCAGCCTGAGCCTGCGTCCCGAAGGTACGGCTTCCTGTTTGCGCGCGGTCGTGGAACACGACCTGACCTACAATGCGCCGCAGAAATTGTGGTATATGGGGCCGATGTTCCGTGCGGAGCAGCCGCAGAAAGGCCGTTACCGGCAATTCCATCAAGTCGGCATCGAAGCCTTGGGTTTCGAAGGCCCCGACATTGATGCGGAAATCATTGCGATGTGCGCCGATTTGTGGGCGGAACTCGGTATTTCAGAACATCTGACTTTGGAAATCAACAGCTTGGGCAACCGCGAAGAGCGTGCCGCCCATCGTGCCGCATTGGTGGCGTATTTGACCGCGCATGAAAACGAGTTGGATGAAGACAGCAAACGCCGTCTGAAAACCAATCCGTTGCGTGTGCTCGACAGCAAAAATCCTGCGCTGCAATCTATCTGCAATGCCGCGCCGCGTCTGCTGGATTATCTGGGTGAGGCGTCGCAGCAGCATTATGCCGGTTTCAAAGCACTGTTGGATGGCTTGGGCATCCAATATGTGGAAAACCCCCGGTTGGTGCGCGGTTTGGATTATTACAACCAAACCGTGTTCGAGTGGACAACCGACAAACTCGGCTCGCAGGCCACGGTGTGCGGCGGCGGCCGTTACGACGGTTTGATGGAAGAACTCGGCGGCCGATCCACGCCGTCCATCGGTTTTGCCATGGGCATCGAACGCCTGCTGTTGCTGGTGCACGAGTATGGCCGTCTGAATGCCGATGTTGTACCTGATGTGTATGTGATGCAGCAGGGAGAAGGCAGCACGCTGGCAGCGATGAAATATGCCCGGGAACTGCGTGCGGCGGGCTATGATACCGCCCAGTATTCGGGCAGCCAGAAACTGAAAGCGCAAATCAAACGTGCCGACCAGTCGGGTGCGCATTTCGCGCTGATTGTTGCCGAGGGCGAACTTTCAGACGGCACGGTTACCCTTAAAGACATGCGCGGAACGCACGGGCAGGTTACGGTTCCTGCGCAAGATCTGATTCAAACCCTACAACAATGGAAGAGCGAATAAATGGCAGCACATATCGAAGAACAGCAAGAGATTGATAATTTTAAATATTTTTGGAGTAAAATCGGCAAGTGGCTGTTTGTCGCACTGGTGCTTGCGGCCTTGGGCTATTTGGGCAAAGTGTTGTACGACAACCATCTCAAAGGTCAAAATCAAGAAGCCGCGGCAGAGTTGGCCAAAATGGTGGAGAAAGCCCAAGCCAACAATGCCGATACGAAACAGCTCAATGCCGACCTGCAAAACCTTCAGCAAAATTACGGCAAAACCATTGCCGCAGGCCAGGCCACACTGATGACGGCAGCCACCGAGTTTGATGCGGGCAGATACGATGTCGCCGCAGGCCATCTGAAATGGGTGCTCGACAACCAGAAAGCCCCGCTGATGCAGGCGTTGGCGGCACAGCGTCTCGCCACCGTGAAATTGCAGCAGAAAAAATACGATGAGGCATTGGCGGTGCTGAACACAGCCGTCGAACCGGATTTTGAGCCGCTGCTGCTGGAAACCAAAGGCGATGTGCTTGTGGCCCAAAACAAACCCAAAGAAGCCTTGGCCGCATACCAGCAGGCAGCCGCCAAACTGGCCAAAGGCGCGCCGTCGGGCGAGCTGTTGCAGATTAAGATTAACCAGTTGAAATAGAAATAAAAAAGCCGTGTTTGCGCGGTAGGGCATCTTTGCGGTTTTCAGACGGCCTGCGGTTTTTGAGGCCGTCTGAAAACCGTTGGTAATTTAAAATGTCATTGCCGCCCGTAAAGCCGTCGTGTTTTGGCCGTAGCCGGTTATCGGATTGGGTGCTTATCGGCGGCATTATGCAAATATTATGAACAACGCATCCGGCCATATCGCGGATGACAACTTAAGATTCGGTTTTGCAAGATTCCGAAATTACCTTCCCGTACGTTTGAAACGCGTACCTGCTTGCCGTCCGAAACCTTTTCAGACGGCCTGACACAGAAAGAAAACCCATGAAACCCACCATCGCCCTAGTCGGCCGCCCCAATGTGGGCAAATCCACCCTGTTCAACCGTTTAACCCGCACCAAAGACGCGCTGGTGCACGACCTGCCAGGCCTCACGCGCGACCGTCATTACGGCCACGGACGCGTGGGCAGCAAGCCCTATCTCGTTGTCGACACGGGCGGTTTCGAGCCGGTGGTGGATAGCGGCATTCTGCACGAAATGGCCAAGCAGACCTTGCAGGCCGTAGACGAAGCCGATGCGGTGATTTTTCTGGTGGACGCACGCACCGGCCTGACCCCGCAGGATAAAATCATCGCCGACCGTTTGCGCCAAAGTCCGCGTCCCGTCTATCTTGCCGTCAACAAAGGCGAGGGCGGCAACCATGCCGTTTTGTCGGCCGAGTTTTACGAACTGGCATTGGGTGAACCGCATGTGATTTCCGGCGCGCACGGCGACGGCGTGTACTATCTGATTGAAGCCGTGCTGGAAAATTTTCCCGAAGCCGAAGAAGCGCAGCCCGAGGCCAAGCATCCCGTATTTGCCGTGATTGGCCGCCCGAACGTAGGCAAATCCACGCTGGTGAACGCCATTTTGGGCGAAGAGCGCGTCATCGCGTTTGACATGGCGGGCACCACGCGCGACAGCATTCACATCGATTTCGAGCGCGAAGGCAAACCGTTTACCATCATCGACACCGCAGGTGTGCGGCGGCGTGGCAAGGTGGATGAAGCCGTAGAAAAATTCTCGGTTATCAAAGCTATGCAGGCTATCGAAGCGGCCAACGTTGCCGTATTGGTGCTCGACGCGCAGCAGGACATCGCCGACCAAGACGCCACCATCGCCGGTTTCGCGCTCGAAGCAGGGCGCGCGCTCGTTGTGGCCGTGAACAAATGGGACGGCATCAGCGAAGAGCGGCGCAACGACATCAAGCGCGACATCGCCCGCAAACTGTATTTTCTGGATTTCGCCAAATTCCACTACATTTCCGCGCTGAAAGAACGCGGCATCGACGGCCTGTTTGAGAGCATTCAGACGGCCTACGACGCGGCTTTCATCAAAATGCCCACGCCGAAAATCACCCGCGTGCTGCAATCCGCCATCGAACGCCAGGCACCGCCGCGCGCAGGTTTGGTGCGCCCGAAAATGCGCTACGCCCACCAAGGCGGCATGAACCCGCCCGTGATTGTGGTGCACGGCAATTCGCTGGGTGCGATTTCCGACAGCTACACGCGCTACCTCACGCAAACCTTCCGCAAAGCGTTCAACCTGCAAGGCACGCCGCTGCGGATTCAGTACAACGTTTCCGAAAACCCCTACGAAGAAGCGCAGGACAAACCCAAGAAAAAACCGTTGCGGCGGGTCAGCCTGAGCAACCGTATCGCCAAACGCGAAGGACGCAAAGACGAGAAAAGCCGCAACAGCGGCGGCAAAGCGAAAAAGCGTCAGGTAAGCGTTAAGAAAAAACACAGCCAATAAACACGGGCCGTCTGAAAACTTTTTCAGACGGCCTTTAATCAGAGCGGGCGGTTACTTGCCTGCTGCTGAGATGGAGTTCAGACATTTATTCATCATTCATACGGCATTGCGGTTCAAACGATTTTAAGTCATAAGGCTGTATTGGAATGATATGTTGACGGCCACACCGCTACCGTCATTCCCGCGCAGGCGGGAATCCGGACGTAAACGCTGAGAAACCGTTGTTTTTCTAACGGCTACGGGAATCCCATCTGGATTCCCGCCTGCGCGGGAAGGACGGTAAATGTTACCGTATCAATCAACATATTGTGAAAAACGGGCGGTGATAAAACAGGCCGTCTGAAAATCGGTTTTCAGACGGCCTTTGACCATCAGGATTTGCAATGATAAGCAGCCGCGATCGAACAGGGTCAGGCAGATTATGAAACATAAAAAACAGCCCGTGTTATGCGAAACACGGACTGTTTTTTATGTTTGGCAGAAGCGGTGAGGTACGAACTCACGGAGAGCGCAAACCCTCGAAGGTTTTCAAGACCGTTGCATTAAACCGCTCTGCCACCCTTTCTGGATGTATTGCCGGACTGTTTGGACAAATGCTTGGCGGAGACGGCGAGATTCGAACTCGCGGTGGACTTTGACAACCCACTACGGTTTTCGAGACCGTCGCATTCAACCGCTGTGCCACGTCTCCGTGTGCATTTGTGGCATCAAGATTGGC
>NZ_JBHCJY010000057.1:0-2995 GCF_041804105.1 Neisseria sp. | reverse complement strand
TGATGTTTCCGGCATCCGCCCTGCCGACGTGATGGTGGTTTCCGTCTGCCCCGCGCCCGAAGACCATCTGGCCGGACAACTGTTCAGCGGCAGCGTCGGCGTTTTGCTCGACAATATGCTTTCCGCCATTGGCCTTACACCCGAACAGGCGCACAAAACCGTTTGGCTGAAAACCGCCGATATAGCCGCCCGCCCTGACGAAGCCCAAATCCAAGCCGCGCTGCCGCAAATGCAGGCCGAACTGGCCGCCAGCCGCGCCCGCGCCGTGCTGCTGCTCGGACAGGCGTTTACCCCGCAGCAGGCGGCCGTGCAAACCCTGTCGGCGCAAGCCCGCTGTTTCCACATCCCCCACCCCGCCCGCCTGTTGCGCCAGCCGCAGCTCAAACGTCAGGCTTGGGAAGAATTGCAGAAATTACAGCAGTTTCTGGAACAGGCCGTCTGAAAATGTTTTTCAGACGGCCTTTCTGTCATAATGGCCGTCTTACTATTTCTCAAGCCGAATCATGAGAAAAATCTTCAAAACTGCCGCCTATTCACTCTTTGCCCTGTTTGTCTGCGCCGCACTCTATTTCGCCGCGGCATGGGGTTTGTCCGCCGTTTCCGTCAACGATGCACCGCCGTCTGAAGACATCACGCTCTATCTCTCCAGCAACGGCGTTCACGCCGATTTGGTGATGCCGTTGGCCAACGACATCACCGACTGGCGCGACACGGTTTCCCCTGCCGATTCCTGTTCCCGAAGCCCCGATGCACAATTCGTCGGCATCGGCTGGGGCGAACGCAATTTCTACCTGCACACCCCGTCGTGGGGCGATTTGACCGTACCCACCGCCGCCCGTGCTCTGAGCGGACTCAACAGCACGCTGATACACGCCACGTTTTACGGCCAGCCACCGCAGGAAGGCGAACGCGCCGTCAAATTTACCGTCAGCCGCGAACAATACCGCCGTTTGGCCGAAAACATCCGCCGCCACTTCGCCCTGAAAAACGGCCGCGCCGTTGCCGTAGCAGGCTCGGGCTACAACGAACACGACGTTTTTTACGAAGCGCAAGGCCGCTATCATCTGTTCAACACCTGCAACACCTGGCTGAACAGCCGTCTGAAAGAAAGCGGCATCAAAAGCGTGGTCTGGACACCGTTCGCCGCGCAGCTTCTGGATGCCCACCGCTAAACAGCGTCGGCAAAAGCATTCGGAACAAACCGTACGTCCTGCTTCCTTCCGAGTTTCCCGCAAAAACCAAAGGCCGTCTGAAAATAATTTCAGACGGCCTTTGCCTTATTCCGTAAAACCGCTTATTCGGAAGCGGCCTTAATGTTTTGCGCTACGGTGCCCGCACTTGCGGCAACACCCGACATACCGATTAAGGATGCGGCGGCCAATTTGATGATTTCTTTCATGTTTGCGTCCTTTCCTGTTTGGAAGGTAATCTCTTGGTTGTATCCGACCGCTTATTTGGATGCGCGGTTCATATTGTGTGCAACGGTGGCGGCGGAAACGGCCAAACCGGACATGCCGATGAGCGAAGCTGCTGCCAGTTTAATCAGTTGGTTCATTTTTCGTCCCTTCTTCATTCAAAATATGCTGCGTTCAGTTATTCTTGGTTACGGAGTCGATATTGCGGTGGATGCTTTTTACACCGGCGGTTACACCCGCCATGCCGATCAGAGATGCTGCGGCCAATTTGATGATTTCTTTCATGTATTGCAATTCCTTTCAGGAGTGGATAAAGATGTAATCGGATAACAAAGTGCTGCTCCGACGATTCGCATCATACCGCCATATTTGTTAAAAATAAACTATAATTTTAAAGAAAAGTATTTTAAAGTTAATTTATGTCTTAGAAACACTATAAAATAAGTATTTATGTAATTTGACATCGATGAAGTGTGAGCTATCAGCCTGAATTTGTCGTTTTATTTTATAAATCACACCCCAAAAATCATGATGTAACGTTGTGAAATTGCACCATTTTTTTCCATTTTGTAGTGAAACTACATTTTATCAAGCAGGCCGTCTGAAAGTGAACATCCTTGAAAGTACCGATATACGGTACTTTCAAGGATTTTTTATTGCCTGAATATGGAAAACGGAGCGACACCCGGACAATATTCTCCGGTATCCGCTACCGTCGTACGGCTGCAACAAAGACGGTTTTATGTCGTTTTTTCCGCAATCATGTAGTTTTCAGACGGCCTGCCGTGTTTAAAACACATGGTAAAAAACTGCCGCCGTTTCCAAACTACGGGAACGGCGGCAGCATCGGGCGGCAAATTGCCAACGGTACTCCTGCAACACAAAAGAGCAGGTAAACAGCGGTTAAACAGCTTCTAAAATGCTGCGGCACCGCATTTTCAGACGGCCTCAAACGGTTTCGGGTATCCCTGAACAGATCAACAGTGCGGTCCGGCAATTTTTCCAATCAGCCTTTGAACACGGGCACGGCTTCCATCTGGCTCAATATCTGCGCGGCGATATTGACGATGCCGAAGGCAAACACCCATACCATCAGCCACCATCCGCCGTACACGCTGTAACCTTTGCCGCCGCCGAATTTCTGCCGCGACCTGTAAAGCAGCATGGCGGGGATGATGGATGTCCACACCGCCGCCGCCAGACCCACATAGCCGATAACGGTTACGAACCCCGTGGGAAACAGCAGGCAGCAGACCAACGGCGGCAGGAAAGTGAGTGCCGCTGTTTTGCTGCGTCCTGCCGTGCTATCGTCCCATTTGAAAATATCGGCGATGTAGTCGAACAGGCCGAGCGTTACGCCGAGAAACGATGTGGCAATGGCCATATAGGCAAAGAAGGTCAGCACCAAATCCATACTGCCCGTGGCTACAAATTTCGATAAAGTCTTAATCAGAACAGATACTTGCCCTTCGGCTGCAATCACGGGCGCAAATTCGCCGCGCGGCAGGTTGCCCTGAATCGCAAGCTGCCACAACACATAAATCACCAGCGCAATCAGCGTTCCTATCCACAAGGCTTTG
>NZ_JBHCJY010000056.1:0-7524 GCF_041804105.1 Neisseria sp. | reverse complement strand
CGGATTTTAAAATACGATGCTGCGGCTTTTGATCCGAAGAAAATCAAATTTCCCCGCGCGTAGCTATAAAAGTCGGGCATAAATGCCCGACCTACGGTTGCTCACAATACCAACCAACCTGCAAACCCGACAAGGCCGTCTGAAATCCTGCCAAGCAGTTTTTCAGACGGCCTGAGACCTTTGCAAAACTCCCTGAAAAACCACTGTACCAAGAATCGACGTCATTCCCGCGCAGGCGGGAATCCATTTTTCAGTATGGCAAACTATTCAATAAAATAAGTTTCTGAAATTTTAAGATGGATTCCCGCCTGCGCGGGAATGACGGTTTTTTTGGTTTTTATTGGTGGTTCATGAGGTTTTGCAAAGGTCTCTAACTGTGTGTGGCTATATGACACCAATCTACAATCCGATAAGGCCGTCTGAAATGCCGAATCCTACTTTCCCCCTCCCCACCCGCGCCCGCCCCAAAAGCGACCGCCTTGCATTTGAAATCTTATCGGTAGTCGACGAAATCCCTGCGGGGCGGGTGGCGACTTACGGGCAGATTGCGCGTTTGATCGGGCGGGAGAAAAACGCGCGTCTGGTGGGGAGCGTGTTGGCGAATGCGGCATTCTACGGGCGCTATCCCTGCCATCGGGTGGTGAACGCGTCAGGCAGGCTGGTGCCTGGCTGGGCGGAACAGGCCGAGTTGCTGCGTGCGGAAGGGGTGGAACTGAAAGACGAAAACCATGTCTGCCTGAAGCGGTATCTGTGGGATTGTTAGACGGGTTAAACGGATATTGGCGGAACGGGGCAAAAGGCCGTCTGAAAAAGAAGTTTCTGTGAAGCTAAAACGGATTTTCAGACGGCATTGTTGTGTTTGGCAATGGCGTGCAGGCCAGGGCGTACCTGTGTTAATCCTGCCTTGCTTTGGGGCGTGGCAGGTAAGCCTGTTATCTGTTGTGTAATGTAGGCCGTCTGAAATGCTTTTTAGCTTCGCAGCAACTTCGTTTTAGCTGCGCAGAAACTTTGTTTTCAGACGGCCTTTGCCGTATCGTGTTAAAATCGCCGGTTCGTTTAATTTGTTAAGGAATACATGGAGATGGAACATCCGTCGGTAGGGTCGCCGCTGTTTTACAGTGTGTTTTTTGTGGCGGTCATTATTATGATTGCAATCGATATGCTGTCGTTGAAGAAAAGCGGGGCGCACAAGGTCAGCGTTACGGAGGCGTTGACTTGGAGCTGTGTCTGGGTTGCCGTGTCCTGCGCGTTTGCGGGCTGGCTGTATTTCGAGCTGGAGGGTAATCCGGCATACGGCCATGCGGTGGCGAAGGCGAAGGTATTGGAGTTTTTCACGGGCTATGTGTTGGAAAAATCGCTGGCGGTGGACAATATTTTTGTGTTCCTGATGATTTTCGCCTATTTTAAGGTGCCGCCGCAGTTTCAGCACCGCGTTTTGCTCTATGGGGTGTTCGGGGCGATTGTGCTGCGTGCGCTGATGGTGTTTGTGGGCGCGGTGCTGGTGCAGAAGTTTGAGTGGATTCTGTATGTGTTCGGCGCGTTTTTGCTGTACACGGGCGTGAAGATGATCCGCTCGGGCGGCGAGGGCGAAGAGGAAGAGGATTTGTCGAAGAACAAGCTCTTGAAGTGGATTCGCAGGCATATTCGGGTAAGCAACGATTTCGACAGGGAGAAGTTTTTTACCGTTGAAAACGGCCGCCGTATCGCAACGCCGATGTTTTTGGTGCTGATTATGATCGAGATGAGCGACGTGATTTTCGCGGTGGACAGTATTCCGGCGATTTTTGCGGTAACCACCGATCCGTTTATCGTGCTGACGTCGAACATTTTTGCGATTCTCGGCCTGCGTGCGATGTATTTTCTGCTGGCGGATGTGGCCGACCGTTTTGTGTTCCTGAAGTTCGGCCTGGCTTTTGTGTTGAGCTTCATTGGTATTAAGATGCTGATTATGCACTGGGTGCATATTCCCGTGGGCGTGTCGTTGTCGGTGGTATTCGGGGCGTTGGGCGTTTCGGTTCTGACGTCGATGATGTACACGAAGCAGAAGCGGAAAGACGGTTTGGAATAACCGGATTAGGTAGGCTGTAATTATCAGGCCGTCTGAAAAAGATTTTTCAGACGGCCTTTGGTTTTCAAATCGTACGCCTATCGGATTGTGGCTTGGCTGCTTTCAGACGGCCTTGTTATGAGTCCGACGGTGTTGCCGATGATGTTTTTCTTCGGGATGACGCTTGAGCAGATTGGGCAAAAAACCGCCCCGTTTTGCGGAGCGGTTCGGTTGTCCTGCTGTTTCAGACGGCCTTAAGCAGTTGTTTTGCCGCGGTAGATAAAGTATTTGAGCGTCAGCGAGCAGGCGATGATGACGGCGGGGATGGTGAGAAAGTTGGCAACGGTGGAGAAGTTCCAGCCCGCATCAAGCATCCAGCCGCCTGCATAGGAGGCAATTACTGCCCCAAAACGGCCGATACCGTGCATCCAGCTGTTGCCTGTGGCGCGGGCGGTTAGGGGAAAGAAGTTGCTGGAAAGCGCGTTCATGCCCGTACCGCCGCCGTTGAAGGCTGCGCCGATGTAGAAGGCTGCAAGACACAGCAGCAGGTATTGCGGACCGAGACCGCTCATTACTGTCAGGACAATTGCGCCGCTGATATAGGAAATCATCAATACGCGGTGTTGTTCAAATTTGTCCATAAACCAACCGAGCAGAATAGAACCTAAGGGACCGCCGAGTTGGAACATCGCAGTAATAATGGATGCCTGTTGGATGGACATGCCCGATTCTTTAATCATGGTCGGCATCCAGCCGCCCAAGAGATAAACCAGAAACAGATGGCTAAAATAGATGATCCATAATAATACTGTGCCGAAACGGTAATGTGGGTTGAGGATGGTTTTAACCGAATTTTCGCCGCTTTGTACGGTGGTGGCGGCAGGGATGGTGAAGGTGCTGTGTTCGGTGGTGCTGCCGGGAGCGCAGGCTTCGACGATTTTGCGGATTTGTGCGCGGTCGCCGCCTTTATGTACCAGAAAGCCGATGGATTCGGGCAATTTGGCAATCATAAAGACGCTCAGCAGAATCGGTACGACACCGCCGAAAACAAACACGCTTTCCCAGCCCCACTTCGGAATCATCCATGCGGCAAGAAAACCGCCGCCCGCCGCGCCGACGGTAAAGCCCGAAAACACGATGGTAACGAGCAGGGCGCTGCGGCGTTCGGGCGAATATTCCTTAGCCAGCGTGGCAACCATCGGCATGATGCCGCCCATGGCGAAACCTGCGATAAAGCGGAAGATAAAGATTTGAGTCAAGGATGATGCGAATGCAACCAACAGCGTAAACAATCCGAAAGCAAATACGCTGACAATCAGTACCTTGCGACGACCGAAACGGTCTCCCAAAGGACCTGCGGTCAATGCGCCGAATGCCAGTCCCCATGTTGCGGCACTGATAGCGGTGCCGAGTTGTGAGTTATTGAGATTCCACGCTTCTTTGAGCGACGGGCCGACAAAGCCCATGATCACGACGTCGAAGCCGTCCATGACCACAATCAGGAAGCATAGGAAAACCACCAGTTTCTGATACAGGCTGATTTCGCGGCCGTCGAGCAGCTCGCGCACGTTGATTTCATGGTTTTGCGACATGGTTTTTCTCCTGTGGTGTCGTCTTTTTCTTGTCGGAAACGGGTGCGGCAATGGCGGGGCATTGCTGCCTGCCGGTGCCGTTTTCAGGCGGCCGGAGGCCGTCTGAAAACCGTTTCCGTGTGCAAATCAGTATTCGATTCTGGCCACTTCGCGTAGATGCTCGGCGGTGGTGGACGGCAGGCCGAAGTATTCGAGATACACGGGAATCTGTTCGAACAGCATATCCGTGCCGACCTGAACTTTGCAGCCTTTGGCTTTGGCCGCGGCCAGAAATGCGGTGGTTTCGTCTTTCAGCACCACTTCGCCCACGAACGTATCGGGGGAAATGCGGTTTACGTCCATCGGCATCGGGTCGCCTTCGTACATGCCCATCGGCGTGGCGTTGACCGCCAAATCGAAACCGTCGGGGTCGTTGCTGCCGGTTTGCACTTCCAGCGCAGGATAATGCTGTTTCAGACGGCCTGCCAGCGCTTCGGATGCGGCGGCATTGACATCGTATAAAGCCAGCTTGGACACGCCCGCCGCCGCCAGCGATGCCGCAATCGCACAGCCCACGCCGCCGCTGCCCACCACCAGCGCTTTTTTGCCTTCGGGAGTGAATCCTTTGCGGCGGATGCCGCGCACAAAACCTTCGCCGTCGAACATATCGCCTTCAAGCTTCCCGTCGGCAGCGCGCCGCACGGCGTTGGCCGAACCGGCGATTTGGGCGGTGATGCTCAGGCGGTCGACCAGATTCACGGTGGTTACTTTGTGCGGCATGGTAACCAGCGCGCCGATCACGTTTTCGCAGGTAAACACGTTTTTCAGGAAATCGGGATAAACGGGTGCTTGGGAAGAAAACGGCACCACCAGCGCATTGATGGCGGCCTGTTCGAAATAGGGGTTGTAAATCATCGGCGATTTGAACGTGTGCGTCGGATAGCCGATGTGGGCGATGACTTGGGTCGAACCGTTGATGTTCATGAAGATTTGCTCCTTTGAAGTATCGGGTGTGTTGCGCCGTTTCAGACGGCCTGTCGGCGGAAGCAGGCTACATCTTACTACACGGATGATGCAAGGCTGCCGTTTTGTTTTTGTTTTCCGCAATGGTTTTTTTTAAACGGTGTTCCGGCAGCGGGGTTGCCGTTTTCGTCCGTTTTGTTTTTTTAGGGCGTAGGGGTGAAGGCCGTCTGAAAACTACTTGCGTCCGTCCCAAACCGAGGCAGAAACCAGCACTTCGCCGCGCATCAAATTGCGCGCCGTGCGGATAAGTGCCGCACCGCTGACTTTTCCGGCGGCATCCGTTTCCAATGCCACGCTGAATTCCCCGCTCGGATGTTCCACCGACAAGGCCGACACATCGGCGGCATCGGCCAAACCGTCGGCGGTGCTGCCCTTCATCACGCAGGCCGTCGCCACCGTAACCGCCGCCAATACGCCCACCGCATCGTGGCAGACGTGCGGGATAAAGCAGCGCGTATGCACCGCGCCGCCGTGCAAGGGCCGGTTGAGCAGGCACATTTTCGGATAGTTTTTGGCCGAAACGTCGCCCAAGCCCATTTTCAATGCCGCTTTCAGGCGCAGTTCTTCCAACACGGTTTTCAACTCCGCATCCGCATTCAGATCCGCCACGCTTTCATAAGCCGTGCGCCCGACATCCGCCGCCCGCACCAGCACCATCGGCATGCCGTTGTCGATGCAGGTGGCTTCCAACGCGCCGATGCCGCCGATGTCGAAAACATCACGGATGCTGCCCGTCGGCAGCAGGCTGCCCGCCACCGAGCCTTCGGTATCGAGAAAACGGATGCGCACGGGCGCGGCCGTGCCGGGTACGCCGTCAATCCGCGCATCGCCGTCGTAATTCACGGTGCCGTCGGGTGTTTCTACGGTAATGTCGCTCAACATCCCCGTGTTCAGCGTCAAAACGCGCACGGTCGTTGCACCGCCCTGCGCCCGAATCAGGCCTTTTTCCAGTGCAAACGGTACGACCGCCGCCAGCATATTGCCGCAGTTGGGCTTGGTATCGACGGTGTCGTTGTCCGGCTGGAGCTGGGCAAACAGAAATTCCAAATCCACGCCCGTTTGCGTACTTTTGCCGACGATGCCCACTTTGCTCGTCAGCGGATGCGCGCCGCCCGCACCGTCAATCTGGCGCGGGTCGGGCGAACCCATTGCGGCCAGCAGCACGCGGTTGCGCGCTGTTTCGTCGGCGGGCAGGTCGTCAACCGCAAAAAACAGGCCTTTCGAGCTGCCGCCACGCATCAGCATGGCAGGCACGGCGGTTTGGGCGGGCATGGCGCATCCTTTATCGGAGATTAAAGCAGTGATTCGATTATTGTCGGTAAAAAAAGGTTTTTAAAGCTGCTATACTGACTACCAGCTATTACAAAAGCGCATAGTGCCGTCTGAAAAACCGTTTTTCAGACGGCACTGTGCGGAAGGATACGGATATGGATTTAAAGCAGCTCAAATACTTTGCCTGCGTCGCACGGCTCGGCAGCTACACCCGCGCCGCCGACGTCATCGGCGTGGCCCAGCCCGTACTCAGCCGCCAGATACGGCTGCTGGAAACCGAGCTGCGGCAAAACCTGCTGTTGCGCCACGGCCGCGGCGTATCGCTGACCGAATCCGGCAAAGTGATGCTCGAACACTGCCGCATCATTCTCGAACAGGTCGATTTGATTCAGGAAGATTTGTGCGGCAGCAGCGGCCGTCCCGGCGGCCAGATCACGCTCGGCCTGCCGCCCACCATCACCCGCCTGCTGTCGCTCAAAATCATCCGCCGTTTCAAAGAACGCCTGCCTGATGCCAAACTGCGCATCACCGAAGGGCTGTCCGCCCAACTGCAAGACCGTCTCCAACAAGGCCGCATCGACATCGCGCTGCTCTACAACCCGCCGTATTCCGCCGCAACCGACACCCGCCTGCTCTACGAAGAAAACCTGCAACTCATCGCCCCAAAACAGGGCGGCAGGCTCAATCCTGACACCCCCGTCGAAGCCGCGCAGTTTGCCGATCTGCCGCTGATTGTGCCGTCCGACGCCAACACCTTCCGCCTGCTGATCGAACAGAAAATGGCGCAGCACAACATCACACCCAACATCGTGCTCGAAATCGACAGCGTCGAAACCATGCTCCAACTGGTTGCCGAAAACATGGGCTACACCATCCTCTCGGCCCATGCCATCGAACTGATGCACCACCAGGCCAACGTGCAGGTCGTCCCCATCGCATCGCCCCAATTTACCAGCCGCCTGTTTCTCGCCACCCCCGCCAAGCGGACGCTCACGCGCACGCAGAAAGAAACCTGCATCCTGCTGGAAGAATTGTGCGCGGAACTGGCGCTGGGGAACACCGAACCGTCGGCAGGGTAGGGCGGGGAGGAGTCATTGGTTCTCGGCTTAAAGGCCGTCTGAAAAACATTCCCGTAGTTTTCAGACGGCCTTTAAAGTTGCGGGCGGTTTGTACCGTGATTGTCCGCCGTTGCGTACGGTTACGCCGCTTGGGGCGGCTAACCGTACCTACGCTTTATCCGCCGTATTCCGAGACCGCTTGGATTCTGGATTTCAAACACAGATTCCCGCCTGCGTGGGAACGACGGCTGTTATGGTTTTAGTTGCCGATGCCGTCTGAAACGGCGGAACAATTCGACAAAGTATTGTTCTGTTTGCAAACAAGAAAATTGATACGGCAGACGGATTGCCGAATGTAGGTACGGTTAGCCGCCCAAAGCGGCGTAACCGTACAAGCCGTGGTTTGTGTTTTCAGACGGCGGGTCATGAGTATCCGAACCGGGATGGTATTTCAGACGGCCTTAAATTCGGGCGGTTTGTACCGTGATTGTCCGCCGTTGCGTACGGTTACGCCGCTTGGGGCGGCTAACCGTACCTACGCTTTATCCGCCGT
>NZ_JBHCJY010000055.1:0-15194 GCF_041804105.1 Neisseria sp. | reverse complement strand
GATGCCGAATTCTTTTGCGGCTCTACGAATCGTCCATCCTTGACGGAGTTTTTTGAGCACGAGTTGTTTGAAGTCTTGTGAATAGGCCATGGTGGAATTGTATCGAATAATATGTTTATTTGCTATAGAACCGCGCTACCAGCAGGTGCACATCGCCGATAAGCTGGCCGACAATGCGTTCAACACCATCCTTTCCCCCGAAGCGGAAGGGCAGGGCGTGTGGATACACCAAGACGCATGGTTTTCGCTTGTGCCGTTTTCAGACGGCCATACGTTGGAATACGCCGTCAAACGCCCTGAAAACGGTGTGTATGTTTTCATAATCAAAGGGAGTGTTGCCGTCAACGGTCGTGCTTTGTGCGAACGCGACGGCTACGGCATTTGGGATGCGGAAAAGTTTGAGCTGGCGGGAGAGGCCGGCGCGCAAGTGCTGCTGATGGATGTGCCGATGGACATCGCAGCGCATACCGGCGGATAAGCCTGCATAACAGCATTGAGGCCGTCTGAAAAAGTGTTCAGACGGCCTCAATGCGTCCGTTTGATCTTTTTAAAAACAAAACAGGAAAATAGAGATGGGCAGGCCGCAATGCTCTGCTATACTTACGCGCTTTGCCACTTGGATTCCAACGATAAATGATTCATGCAACCAATATTCCCGCCAAAGTCGGCCTGAGCGTGCGCCTGGCGGAAACACAGGCCGAAATCGAAGAAGCGCAGCGGCTGCGCTATCAGGTATTTGCCGAAGAGCAAGGTGCCGAAATCGAAAGCGACAACGGCTTGGACGTTGACGAATACGACCAATACTGCCGCCACCTGTTAGCCTTTGACGAAGCCACGCAGGAAGTGGTGGGCTGCTACCGCCTGATTACCAAAGATGTCGCCGAAAAAATCGGCTCGTGGTACAGCGAACACGAATTCGACCTCAGTCCCCTGAAAGACATCCTGCACGAAACCGTCGAACTCGGCCGCGCCTGCATCCATCCCGACTACCGCAACGGCAGCCTGATTATGCTGCTGTGGACGGGTTTGATGAAATTCATGGGCGAAAACAACCTGCGCTTTATGATCGGCTGCGGCAGCATCGGCATGGAAGACGGCGGCCACGAAGCGGCCTCGCTCTACCACAAACTCACCGAAACCCACCTTGCCCCCGAGCCGTGGCGCGTAACACCGCTCAACCCGATGAAATGGGGCAGCTACCGCACGGTGGAAAATCCCGAAACGCCTTCGCTGATTAAAGGCTATCTCAAAGCAGGCGCATGGTTTTGCGGCGAACCCTGCGTGGACGAAGCCTTTAACTGCGCCGACATCCTGATTCTGATGGATGTGACACGGATGAACGACCGCTACCTGCAACGCTTCGCCCCAAAACCTTAAGCACGAACGGACAGCAGTGCAAGCATCCGCACAG
The DNA here is from genome assembly GCF_041804105.1 of Neisseria sp. GTDB lineage: Bacteria > Pseudomonadota > Gammaproteobacteria > Burkholderiales > Neisseriaceae > Neisseria. The sequence continues at coordinate 13,783 of NZ_JBHCJY010000055.1, read as the reverse complement.
ATTCCGGCACAGGTATCTTAATCTGCCTGCGGGCGGTTGCGGTAAAACGGACGGGCCGTCTGAAAAAATTTTCAGACGGCCTTAATTGTGTCTGTTTGATATGTCCGCCGATACTGAAATAGTGCTGATGACGAAAGCCGTCATTCCATCTGCGCGGGCGGCGCGTACCGGGCGACGCAGGCTGATAACGACAATGGATTAGGCGATAGTGTATTGTACCGAACTGTGTTGAAACACGGCTTTTCAAACAAAACGCACAGGCCGGGTTTGGATATTGGCAGCATATCGGCAAGACGGATTGCTCCGGCTCGGGAATCCGTCCTCCATCCAGCCCGTTACCACGGCATAGACGGCTTCCGCCATTCCCGCGCAAGCGGGAATCCGTCCGTGGTATGCACAAATGCCCGTTTAACAAAAGAGATCTGATTTTACACATGGATTCCCTCCTGCACAGGAATATGGCGAGAAACCGAGTCTCAACACAATATCCAAATACAGCTGACGGATCAATTGCGTCGGCCAAGCAGCCTGCAGAGCGTAGCTTGTCCGGTGTATGGCGGCGGGGCATCGAGGCCGTCTGAAAACGGTATCTTCCGTGCAGGCCGAATCTGTACCGCCTCACGTCCTGTAAATGCCGTCCGAATGTTTTCAGACGGCACCGCCCGTTTGTGCCACACCTTTCCGCGTCATACTGAAAATTCCCGCGCCTTTACCTGACCCGAACGGCTTTTTCCGCTAAAATCCGTATCTTTCTGCAAAAAAAGCCGCCTGTAATGTTCAGACGGCCCGTTAAACCGTAAAAATGACACACATCCGTCTTATCCGCCGCCTGCTCTGCATCGCCGCCTGCCTGATCTACGGCATGGCCGAAATGTTTTTCCTGTTTCCCTTTTACAGTAAAACGCGCAAACTGCGCGCGATTCAGATTTGGTCGCACCGCGTGCTGGCCTCGTGCGGTATGAAGCTCGAAATCCACGGCAGCCTGCCCGAGGGGGACAAAGGCTGCATGATGATCTGCAACCACATTTCTTGGCTCGACATCATGGCCGTCAACGCCGCCTTTCCCGGCCGTTTCGTTGCGAAGGAAGAAGTGTCGAAATGGCCGGTTATCGGCTATCTGGCCACACAGGCGCAAACCGTTTACGTGGCCCGCAACAAAGGCACGAAAGGCAACGGCGACAAAATCCTGCACGTTACCGAAGCGCTGCAAAACGGCGACACCGTAACCATTTTCCCGGAAGGCACCAGCACCGAAGGCCACAGCATCCTGCCGTTCAAACCCAGTTTTTTTCAGGCGGCCTATGAAGCCGGCGTGCCGGTGCTGCCGGTGCTGTGCCGTTATCCCAATGCCGACGGCAGCAGCCCCAATCCCGCCGCGGCCTATTACGGCGACATCAGTTTGTGGGAATCCATCTGTATGATTATCAAAGAAAAAAGCAGCAAGGTGGAGCTGCATTTCCTCGACCCCGTCGAACCGTGTGCCGACCGAGCCGAATCGGCGGGGCAAATCCACCGCATTCTGACCGAAAAGCAGCGGCAGTTGGGCTGATGCGGTGCGGTTGGCGGCAACACGGAACATTCCGCAAGCCGGAAAAGGCCGTCTGAAAAGTTTCAGACGGCCTTTCTGCACCGTGTTGCCGCAGGTGTACAATAAGCCGCTTCAACCAACAGCAAACGGAGCAAATATGTTTACCGGAATCGTGCAGGGCATCGGACGGGTTGCGGCCGTGAATGCGCCGTCTGAAAACTTCCGCACCCATGTGGTCGAACTGCCTGAAAACATGGCGGAAAACCTGCAAATCGGTGCATCGGTGGCGCACAACGGCTGCTGCCTGACCATCACCAAAATCGAAGGCCGCCGCGTGCATTTCGACCTGATGGCCGAAACGCTGGCCAAAACCAATTTGGGCCGTCTGAAAGAAGGCGACGGCGTAAATCTCGAACGCGCGGCGCGGTTCGGCGACGAAATCGGCGGCCATGTGATGAGCGGCCATGTGATGGCGGTAACGCGGATCACGCGGATTGAAAAAAGTGCGCACAATCAAACGGTTTGGTTCGCGCTGCCGCAGGAGTTGCAGCCCTACGTTTTGCCCAAAGGTTTCGTCGGCCTGGACGGTTGCAGCCTGACCATCGGCAGCGTAACCGCCGGAGAATTCAATGTGCACCTGATTCCCGAAACGCTTTCGCGCACATTGTTCGGCAGCCGATCCGTCGGCGATGAAATCAACATCGAAATCGACGCGCAAACGCAGGCGGTGGTGGATACCGTGATGCGGGTGATGGCGCAGCGGAGCGCAGGCTGACCGTTGCCGTGTAGCGGAGAAAATGAGCGGACAGACCATTTGAACGCAGCATGGATACATTTCAGACGGCCTGATTGCCAAACCGATTGTGCCGGCCAGACAGTCTTGCGTGTCCGTGCAGATAAGGCCGTCTGAAAAACTTACCTGATTCCCGACAGAAAGTACCGTGATGAAACTTACCGAATTTTTGGCCGAAGCCGATACCCTGCTTAAACGCTTGGATTTGCTGTTGCCGCCCGTTCCTGCCGAGCCTGACTGGAACGCGGCGGCCTACCGCTGGCAGAGCATCGGACGGCGCGGCGTGCTCGAAAGCCTGCCTGAACCGCATACTTTTCCGCTGAGCCGGTTGGCGGCGGTGGATACGCAGACCAAGCGGCTGGTGCGCAATACCGAACAGTTTCTGGCGGGCCGTCCGGCCAACAATGTGCTGATGACGGGTGCGCGCGGCACGGGCAAATCGTCGCTGGTGAAAGCCCTGCTGCACGAATACGTTTCAGACGGCCTGCGTTTGGTCGAAGTGGACAAAACCGATTTGGTCAGCCTGCCTGCACTGTTGGATCTGCTGAAAAACCGCCCGGAAAAGTTCATCGTGTTCTGCGACGATTTGTCGTTTGAAAACGGCGACGAAACCTACAAAGCCCTGAAAACCGCACTTGACGGCGGCCTGTCGCAACGCTGCGCCAACGTGCTGGTGTACGCCACGTCCAACCGCCGCCACCTGATGCCCGAGTATATGGACGAAAACAGCGGCACGGTTACGGGCATACGCGGCGAAGTTCACCCGCGCGAAGCGGTCGAAGAAAAAGTGTCGCTGTCCGACCGTTTCGGCTTGTGGCTGAGCTTCTACCCGTTCGACCAAAACGACTACCTGAAAGCGGTAGAAAACTGGCTGGACGACTTCGGCCTGCCGCTTGACGACACCGCCCGACACGCTGCGCTGTTGTGGTCGCAAACGCGCGGCAACCGTTCCGGCCGCACCGCATGGCAGTTTGCCTGCGATTGGGCAGGCAGGCTGCCTGAGGAGCGGGTGGTTGATTAAATGCTTGGTGCGTGACTGGAAATGGAGGCCGTCTGAAAAATATTTTCAGACGGCTTTTTTCGGGCGGGTTAGATGGCGCGATTTGTAGGGAATGGCTGTGTTTGGGTGATGGAGGTATTGGCATCAACACCATTGTTCCAGAACAGGAGGGAATCCAGCTTCAAATTTCAGCAATCTTTTTGATTCATGTAGTTACTAATATTTACGATGGATTTTCGCCTGGGAGAGCGTGATGGTGGTGAGCATTGGGTTGGCATTTGCATATTATTGTTTGTAATGTCACACCAGTGTTCCTGTGCAGACGGAAATTTGGATCCAAGCGGTAAAGAACCGTTGTTTGCTGGAGGTATATTTGTAAGGTAAATACCATAAAAGCAAAGGCTGCTAAAAACTGTTTCAGACGACCCTTATCTACGATAAGTAATACGGTACGGCTTAGAGCAAAACTTATCTATGGATGTATTTGATTGTTCTGTGGCAGATTTTCGGTACTAATTGGCGGTAGGCCGAAACGACCCGCTTGAGAATTTCCGCGTCCTGCTTTAAACTACCCGATGTTACGTTATATCAAAAAAAGGAACAGCAGATGAAACAATGGAAATTCGGTATGGTTGCTGCTTTGGCAACCGGTTTGGCCGCAGCAGCACCGATGCCTGTGGTAACCAGTTTCAGCATTTTGGGCGATGTGGCCAAGCAAATCGGCGGGGAGCGCGTGGCCGTGCAAAGTTTGGTCGGGCCGAATCAGGATTCCCATGCTTATCACATTACCAGCGGCGATATTAAAAAGGTACGCAGTGCCAAGCTGGTTTTGCTGAACGGTTTGGGTTTGGAGGCCGCAGATGTGCAGCGTGCCGTTAAACAGAGCAAAGTGCCTTATGCCGAGGCCGCAGCAGGTTTGAAAGCGCTGAAGGCTCAGGAAGGACATCACGGCCACAGTCATGAAGGACATCATCACGACCACGGCGAGTTCGATCCCCATGTCTGGACAGATCCCGTTTTGATGCAGGGATACGCGGCCAACGTCGCCAATGCCATGATTAAGGCCGATCCCGCAGGCAAAGCCTATTACCAGCAACGCCTCACCGCCTATCAGACGCAGTTGAAAAAACTTCATGCCGATACGCAGGCAGCATTCAATGCCGTCCCCAAAGAAAAACGCAAAGTGCTGACCGGCCACGATGCCTTTTCCTATATGAGCGTGCGCTACGGCATTACCTTTGTTTCTCCGCAGGGCGTGAGCAGCAGCGCGGAAGCATCGGCCAAAGACGTGGCATCGATTATCCGCCAAATCAAACGCGAAGGCATCAAAGCCGTGTTTACCGAAAACATCAAAGACACGCGTATGGTTGACCAAATCGCCAAAGAAACCGGCGTGCGCGTGAGCGGAAAACTCTATTCCGACGCGCTCGGTGCCGCGCCTGCGAACACCTATATCGGCATGTACCGCTACAACGTGAATGCGCTGACATCGGCAATGAAGAAATAAAGTACCGAACCGAGCAGGCTGTAAAAAGGCCGTCTGAAAATTTTCAGACGGCCTTTTTTGTGTTTGGACAAACGGTTTACCGTTAACCTGATGCCGTATAGCAAAACGCCGTCTGAACGGAGTGTTTCAGACGGCGTTGCACGCAGCCGATACCCCAAGGGAAACCGGCCTGCGTATTCACTTAAACAATGCTTAAACCGCGTTCGCAGTACCGGCAAGATGATCCGCATCAACCGGAGAGAGTACGGCAGACGCGCTGTATGCCGCATACTCTTCTAAACCGGCTGCCGCCGTATCAGGCGCATCGGTAATGCCGGCAAGCAGAGAATCGGCGGAAGTGCGGTTGTCGAGCAGTGCCGCATCGACCGTTTCCCCGTCTTGTACGGTTGCAGGCAGGGCGGCTGCGCGTACGGTGGCGGTGTTGCCGTTCAGCGCGCTGCTTTCGGCAGATACGGTATCCGTACCGAACGGAGCAAGCAGGCCGGCAGGTTCGGTATTGCCGTTGACCAAACGGTAAAACTCGTCGGCATTGTAGGTTTGCCCGCCGATTTCGAATTGCTCGATGGCGGTTGTGCCGTCAGCGGCGGTTTGGCTGTCGATGGTCAGCGTGTCGGTACTGTTTTTCACGGAAATGATCCAATCCGTACCGCCGTTGGCATTCGAGGCCGTCTGAATGTCCAGGTCGGCAGCAGTCAGGCCGTCTGAAAAACGTACGGTATCGGTGCCGTCGGTTTCTGCCAATGTATCGGTGCCGTAATCTTTGCCGAAGCGGTACAGATCGTTGCCCGCTCCGCCTTGCAGCACATCGTTGCCGTTGCCGCCGTCGACATAATCGGCACCTTCTCCGCCGGCCAGGGTGTCGTTGCCCGCACCGCCGGTCAGGTCGTCATTGCCTGCGCCGCCGTCAAGCAGATCGTTACCGTGTTCCCCGATCAGGAAGTCGCGGGCTTCGCCGCCGTAGAGTTTGTCGTCGCCGATGCCGCCGATCAGGGTATCGACGCCGCCGTTACCGTACAGGGTATCGTTGCCGTTGCCGCCGACGAGACGGTTGCGGTTGTCGTTGCCGGTAAGGGTGTTGTCGGCATTGTTGCCGGTGGCGTTGATTGCGTCGGAACCGGTCAATACGACGTGTTCGACATTGGTGGGAGCGGTGTAGCTTACGCTGCTGTACACGGTATCCGTGCCTTGGTTGGCTTCTTCGACGACTTTGTCGGCAGCATTGTCGACATCGTAAACGTCATCGCCTGCCTGACCGACCATCAGATCGGCACCTTCGCCGCCGACCAGAATGTCGTTGCCTTCGCCGCCGGTCAAGTCGTCGTTGCCTGCATCGCCGTAGAGCATGTCATCGCCGTGTTGTCCGATCAGGAAATCGCGGGCTTCGCCGCCGTAGAGTTTGTCGTTGCCGATGCCGCCGATCAGGGTATCGACGCCGCCGTTGCCGTACAGGGTATCGTTGCCGTTGCCGCCGACGAGACGGTTGCGGTTGTCGTTGCCGGTAAGGGTGTTGTCGGCGTTGTTACCTGTGGCGTTGGTTGCGTCGTAGCCGGTCAATACGACGTGTTCGACGTTGGCGGGAGCGGTGTAGCTTACGCTGCTGTATACGGTATCCGTGCCTTGGTTGGCTTCTTCAACGACTTTGTCGGCGGCATCGTCGACATCGTAAACGTCATCACCGGCCTGACCGACCATCAGGTCGGCACCTTCGCCGCCGACCAGAATGTCATTGCCCGCACCGCCGGTCAGATCGTCGTTGCCTGTGTCTCCATAGAGTGTGTCGTCGCCGTGTTGTCCGATCAGGAAGTCGCGGTCTTCATCGCCGTAGAGGTGGTCGTCGCCGATGCCGCCGATCAGGGTGTCGACGCCGCCGTTGCCGTACAGGGTATCGTTGCCGTTGCCGCCGACAAGACGGTTGCGGTTGTTATTGCCTGTGAGGGTGTTGTCGGAATTGTTGCCGGTACCGTAAACGGCTTCGTTGCCTTCGAGAACGAGGTTTTCGACTTCGGCGGGCAGGGTGTAGCTGTAACTGCTGTGTGCGGTGTCGCTGCCTTCGCTGCGGTTTTCGACGATGTAGTCGTTGGTGTGGCGCAGGTGGAAGGTATCGTTGCCTTCGCCGCCGCGGAAGATGTTGTGGCCGAGGCTGCCGTACAAAACGTCATCGCGTGTGCTGCCGCTGATGGTAACGGATGCGCTTTCGTCGGCGTAGGAAAGGGTGGGATTTGACATAATGATTCTCCGGGTTGTATTGGGAAAAATGCTGCGGGGCAGCAGGACGTTTCCGCGCCGTCCGTTTGTACGGCGGGCGGCTGCGGGGTTGAAATCCGCATATACGGGATACGCGGGTTTCGGGAAACGGTTTTTCGAAATGTGTTCGGAGAAAATGTCGGAAAGAAAGACGGGCGGCCGGATGCCGTGCTGTCTTTTTCTATGATGGAATTTTATTATTTGATTGTTATAGTCTATATGGGTTTATTTATTTTACAGGGATGTTCTCACAAATTATGGATATTTGTAAATATTTTTAATCTTATAGTAATCATGTGTTTGCGTAAATTTAAGGCCGTCTGAATATTTTTCAGACGGCCTTTTGTGTGTTCTTTGGAAAAATCCTGTGTTTTTAACAGCTTGCCGGAAACTTCAAACCTGAGGCTGCGGTACGTTGTGCTGTACGGCAAATACGGCCGCCTGTACGCGGCTGGACAAATCGAGCTTGCGCAGGATGTTCTGCACATGCACTTTGACGGTGGATTCGGAGAGTTCGAGATGGCGGGCGATGACTTTGTTGCTGTGCCCGGCGGCAAGGTAGCCGAGGATTTCGAATTCGCGCGGGGTAAGGGCGGAGAGCGTGGCGGCGTTTTTGGCGGGCGCGGGGGAAATCAGGGATTGGACGAGGCGGCTGGTCATTTCGGGGGAGAACACGTTGTCGCCGTCAACGGCCTTGCGGATGCTGTCGAGCAGAAAATCGGCGTTGATGTTTTTGAGCAGGAAGCCACGCGCGCCCAGCCGCATACATTCGGTAAGGTCGTCGCTGTCTTCGGAAACGGTCAGCATCACCACGGTTTGTTCGGGGCGGGTGCTGAGGATTTGGGCGAGGGTTTCGCGGCCGTTCATCACGGGCATATCGAGGTCGAGCAAAACGATGTCGGGCTTGAACTGTTGGGCGAGTTTGACACCGGTCAGGCCGTCTGAAGCCTCGCCGACGACGTCGAAGTCGTTTTGGCGGGACAGCAGGGCTTTGATGCCGCTGCGGAACAGGGTGTGGTCGTCAATCAGTAGGATGCGGATGCTCATGATGCGGTTCTTTCTGTTTGCGGTAAAACGAGGGTTACGGCGGTGCCGTTGGTGGGGCGGGATTCGACGGTCAGCCGTGCGCGGATGCGGCGGGCGCGTTCGTGCATGATGCTGAGGCCGACGTGGCGGTCGGGCAGGGTTTTCAGACGGCCTGTATCGAAGCCGCGGCCGTTGTCGCGGATGGTTACGGTGAAGTCGGCGCCGTCGTCGATAACGACGGAAACGCGGGTTGCGCGGGCGTGTTTGCGGATGTTCGACAGGCTTTCCTGCAGGATGAAGATGGCTTGGAGCTGCTGTTCTTCGTTGAGCGGCAGCCCGCTGCCCTGCCAGACGGTATCGGCGGGAATGCCGGTTTGGCTTTCGAAACGCCGCACCACGGCGGCAACGGCTTCGGGAAAGTCTTTGCTGCTGATTTTGGTGCGGAAGTTGAGCAGCAGTTCGCGCACGTCTTCGTAGCATTCCTGTATGCCGTTTTTGAGCGCGGCCAGGTTTTCTTCCGCGCCTGCGCCGTTGCCCGCTTTGGATGCGCTTTCGAGCATCTGGACTTGGAGGTTGAGAAAAGTGAGTGTTTGCGCGATGCTGTCGTGCAGGCCCTGGGCAATCAGGTTGCGTTCCTGCAAAACCGCGAGCTGGCGGCTGCTTTGGACAAGGCGGCTGTTGGCGATGGATACGCCCAGTTGCGTGCCCAATGCCTGAAGCAGGCTGCGGTCGGTTTCCTTGAGTGCGGCGCCGTCTGAAAAATAGAGCGTGAATACGCCGAGTTCGTCGTTTTGGTAGGTAACGGGAAATGCGGACGCGGCGGTAAAACCCGCTCGGCGGAGCGGTTCGGGCAGGGAGACCGTCTGAAAATCCGCCGTACCGCCGCCGTCGGTTTCGCAGGCGCACAGGCAGTTTTCCGGCCTGTAACAGCCGCCGTCGGCAAAATCTTCGGGCAGGCCGGTTTGCGCAACCAGATCGGTACGGCGGCGTTCCGAATCAATCAGGCGCACGCTGCCCGCGGCGGCGGACATTTCGGGCAGCACCAGTTGCAGGAAGGTTTGCGCCGCTTCCGCAGGCGTGTGGCTCTGGTGCAGCGCGCGCGCGGTGCGGTAGAGCAGGTCGGATTCACGGTTTTTGCGTGCCAAATCCTGAGTTTGCCGCGCCACTTGGCCTTCGAGATCGGTGTAGAGCGTTTTCAGTTCCGCGCTCATGTGGTTGAAGCCTTCGCCCACCTGCGCAAATTCTTTGGTGCGCCCCGCGTCGATGACTGCGCCGAAACCGCCTTTGCGGATGGTTTCCACGCCCAGCCGCAGGCTTTCGAGCGGGCGGATGACCCAGTAATTCAGCAGCAGAATCATCAATACCGCACCCACCACCACCATCACCGCCAAGGCCGTCTGAAACAGCCGCAGCCTGCGCGTATTGCGGGCATTGACTTTTTCCAGCGCCTGCACGAAGCGGTCGATGTCGGCGGCAAACAGCCGCAGTTCTGATTCGGAGGGCAGCGAATTGTAGGCGAAATACGGGCGGATATGGCGGTACCAGCCCTGTCCCATGCGCTGCATGCTCATTTCCACTTCGGGTTCGGCGGGCAGCAGCAGCGGTTTGTGCGGACGGCTGTCGCGCACGGCATTGAGCGTTTTGTCGAACAGGCTCATCTGCGAACGGGTTTCGGCGGCATTCCCGCCGCGCGCGGCCATGTAGGTCATGCGGTAAATCCGCATCCGCAGGCTGCCCGCATCGTTAATCGCTTCGCCCGCCCCTTCGAGTTGGCGCGACAGCAGCAGCGTAAACGCGATGGACACCAACGCCGCACCGCCCCAGACTGCGGTCAGCAGTTTGAGTCGGAACGGCAGTCCGGTGCGGCTGAAAGGGCGGCGGTTTTGCGTCATGGCGGGGTAGTGCGGCTGAATTAGGGAGAAAGTAGCATTTTGTGCGGCGGGCGGGCAATCCGCCGAAAGGATAGGGCGCGGCCATTATAGCGGAAGCCTGCCGGTGCCGTCTGAAACGCAGCCGGATTAGTAGAAATGGTAGATCTGCGGGCTGCAACGGTTGGGCGAAAATCCGACTTACCGTTTCCTGTTGGAAAACCATTCATATCGGGTAGGGAAACGTTTGCCGCCGCCAGTCTGCAGGCATTTCGTGTAAAATCCGTATTCATCCAAACCACATACCATTTTCAGACGGCATGATTACCATACTGTATTTCGGCGTTTTAAAACAACAGCTTGCTACCGAAAGCGAGCAAATCGGCTGGAGCGGCGGCACAGGACGCGAACTGGTTGCCTTCCTGCGCGCACGCGGCAGCGAATGGGCGGATGCGCTCGACGGCAGCCGCGTTTTCCGCATCGCCATCGACAAACGCATCGCCGGTTGGGACGAACCTATTCCCGACGGAGCCGAAGTCGGCCTGCTGCCGCCGGTAACGGGGGGCTGAACGTGCATACCGACATCCGCATCCAAACCGAAGCCTTCGATGCCGCCGCCGAACAGCAGGCGCTGATGCGCCGCACCGCCAATTCGGGCGCGGCCGTATCGTTTACCGGCTTCGTGCGCGGCCGCGACGGTGCCGTGCCGTTGGCCGCGCTCGAACTCGAACACTATCCCGTGGTTACCGAAAACGAAATCGCGCGCATCGTCGATGCCGCCGCCCGCCGCTGGCCGCTCGAAGCCTGCGCCGTCGTCCACAGGGTAGGCCGTCTGAAAACCGGCGAAGCAATCGTGTGGGTGTGCGCCGCGTCCGCGCACCGAAAAGCCGCCTTTGCCGCCGCCGAATTCGTGATGGACTATCTCAAAACCGAAGCCCCGTTTTGGAAAAAGGAAATCTTTTCAGACGGCACGGAACGCTGGGTGGAAGCCAAACAGAGCGACCGCGCCGCATTAGACAAATGGGGTACACCATGAGCAGAACCTTTCACGCCCTGATTCTCGCGGGCGGCGGCGGCCGCCGCATGGGCGGGCAGGACAAAGGCTTGGTGGAATGGCAGGGCAAACCGCTGATCGACCACGTTGTCGACCGAATTGCCGACCAAGTCCAGCACATCGCCATTAGCGCCAACCGCAACATCGAAACCTATGCCGAGCGCACGCCCCATGTGTTCCCCGACGCCCGCCAATGGCAGGATGTGGGGCCGCTGGCCGCGCTGGCCACCGCCGCCAACGATTTGCAGCTTGCCCGCGCCGACTGGCTGCTGATTGTCCCCTGCGATACGCCCAACCTGCCCGACGACATCGTGGGACAATTCCTGATTGCCGTCCGCGCCGCGCCGCAATGCCGCGCGTTTTATGCGGTTACCGCCGAACGCGCGCATTACGGCGTGATGTTTCTCCGGCCGCAGGTGCTGAAAACCGCCGCCACCTATCTTGGCGCAGGGCTGCGCACCATCCGCGACTGGCTGGAACAAAACAACGCCCGCGCCGTGCTGTTCGACGAAGAACACGAGTTCGCCAACATCAACAACCTGGAAGATTTGCAGACAGAGTAGGGCGCGGGGCAGGAGGCGTGCTGCATCAGAACCGCGTTTCCCCTGATGCCGTCCGAGTTCGGAAAACTCCCCCGATTGCTGAATATTTTGCCGCCGAGTTTTCAGACGGCTGAACCCGTAGGTACGGTTAGGCGGTACGCCGTAACCGTACGCGGCGCCGTTGGCGGCAGCATATTTTTCAGACGGCCGATCCAACTCGAAACACAAGGCGGCATCGCAGAATGGCGGCCATCTTCACCGTTTGGCTATCTGCCGCCAAGCCCGCAAGCCGGACGGTTGTTCAAAATACACTCAACAATTTTTTCAGACGGCCTTATCATACGCAGAGGCCGTCTGAAACATCCGATGCCGAAACCGCAACACGAAACGGCAAAAGTGTATCCGGTTCCCTGATTTATCCCGCCGACGTTTTCCCGAAAGCCCCGCCATGCTCGATTACCATGCCGCTCTCGCGCAACTGCTCGACAGCCACAAATGCTCCCAAACCGTTGAAATCCTACCGCTTTCCGCTGCCGCCAACCGCATCCTTGCCGAACCGCTGTCCGCGCGCTATCCCAGTCCGATGTTCGACAACAGCGCGATGGACGGCTACGCCGTATGCGACCCCGAAGGCCGTCTGAACACATTTGCCGTCGTCAGCCGCACGCAGGCGGGCGAAGCCCCGGCCGCAGCTTTGCAGGCGGGCGAAACCGTGCGTATTTTCACAGGTGCGCCCGTACCGGCGGGCGCAACCGCCGTGGTCATGCAGGAAAACGCCGAATTTTCAGACGGCCTGCTGCACATCGGCAAACCCACCGAAGCCGGGGCGAACATCCGTTACCGCGCCGAAGAAATCGAAGCCGGACAAATGCTGCTGCCGCAAGGCACGCGCTTGTCCGCCGCCGCGCTCGGCCTGGCCGCGTCGCAGGGCTATGCCGAACTGCCCGTGTTCAAACCCCTGAAAGCCACCGTATTTTCCAGCGGCAACGAATTGGCCGAACCCGGGAAGCCGCTTTCAGACGGCCATATCTACGATGCCAACCGCTACCAGCTGCTCGCATGGCTCGCTGCCCAAGGCATCGAAACGGCCGACGGCGGCATCCTGCCCGACGATTTGGCCGCCACCGAAACCGCGCTGGCCGATGCGGCGCGGCGTTCCGACATCATCATCACCAGCGGCGGCGCATCGGTGGGCGAGGCCGACTGGCTCAAACAGGCCGTGGAAAATCTGGGCACGCTTGCCGTCCACACCCTTGCCGTCAAGCCGGGCAAACCGTTCGGTTGGGGGCATATCGGCGCGGCCAACGTGTTCGTATTGCCCGGTAATCCCGTCGCCGCATTCGTTACCGCCCAAATCCTGCTGCTGCCCGTGTTGGCCAAACTCTCGGGCAAAGCCGCTCCTTATGCCTTGCCGCAAATCACTGCGCGCGCCGCGTTTTCCACGCGCAAAGCCATCAAACGCCGCGAATTCCTGCGCGTAACCTACCGTACCTCAGACGACGGCGCCACCATGGCCGAACTGCTGCCCAACCAAGGCAGCGCCATGCTCGCCACCTGCACCGCCGCCACCGCCTTGTGCGAAATACCCGCAGGGGAAACCGTGTCGGAAGGCGGAAGGGTGTTGCTGCACTTGCTGCCGTAGCGTAAAAAAGCATCAAGGCCGTCTGAAAATCGAGTTTTCAGACGGCCTTTTTAATTTTCGTGCGGACTGGCGGCGGCTGGAAACCGCCAAGCGTCGAACCGTTTACAGTGCAGGTTCGTCGGCCGCGTCTTCGCTTTTGCTGCGGATAATATAGCAAATAAACTTATTTATCGATACACACCTGAAACAGCCAATCCACATCCGTAATTCGCAGCCGATTCCTAACACCTTTAGTCCAAGCCCACTTTTTCTCTATCTGATTCAGATCGGGGCTATAAGGTGGAAGCCATAACACGGTATGGCCTTTCTCCTTCAGGAGTGCTAAAGCACTCCCCTTATGAAACGTCGCATTATCCATCACCACTACACTGTTTTGCGGCAGCTCGGGAATCAAAATCCGCTCAACCCAGGCGTCGAATATTCGGCGGTCAATACTGCAATCAAACAACCCGACAGCAAACAGTTTTCCGTGAAATAACGCTCCAACGGCATTGGTCTGATGATGTCCTTGCCAATCATGAAGCGCATAACAACGTCGGCTTTTTGGCGCATAAGCGTAAGGCCGGTAACAGGATTTTC
>NZ_JBHCJY010000054.1:0-2682 GCF_041804105.1 Neisseria sp. | reverse complement strand
TGGCGGCGCGCCATTTGCAGGGGCGGTATGCCAAACTGGTTTTGTTCGCCGGCCTGGGCGGCACGGCCTTGTTTTTCGGCGACGCAGTGATTACGCCCGCCGTATCGGTGCTCTCGGCGATGGAAGGCTTGAGCGTGGCCAACCCCGCCCTGTCGGGTTGGATCATGCCGCTCGCGCTGGGGGTGATTATCGGCTTGTTTGCCATTCAGAAACACGGCTCTTCACGCATCGGCGCGCTGTTCGGGCCGGTGATGCTGGTGTGGTTTTCAGTGTTGGCGGTTACGGGGATTTAGTTGAACTATTACAGTCAGATGTACACATTTATGGACACAGTCATGTCAATACGGAAATAATGTACCAAGGAATTAAATATGTAAATAATGCCTTTGGCTATCCTAATGAATGTACTCGGTCTGGTTTGTTACAACTGGAATTAATTTAAATTTAAGGAGATTAGAATGACACTGGGGGATCAGATTGACGCATCTTGGTATACAGATCCGTCTCTGGGCAGTGTGCCCGACTCATTTAACCTGTTTCAGGAACAATTCTTAAAGCCTTTAGGTAAAACCATCATGAACATTGAGCGGGAAATAGAAAGTGCCGAATATGGTGCGGTTCGCTTCGAGATGGGAGGGCAGACATATTTGTATCGTCAGGCTAAACATACACCCCGAAAAATTGGTCAGTTTGTTACTCTCTGGAAACGCCCGACAATGTTCAGCGAAATCGCGCCGTTTGACTACGACGATGGAATTGACTCGGTGATTATCTTTGTAGATGAATATCCACGATTTGGGGTGTTCATTTTTCCACGCCAACAGTTGGTCAAAAAAGGCATTTTCTCTGAGAAATCAATAGGAGGAAAACGTGCGTTTCGAGTTTACGCACCTTGGACTGTACCATTAGCAGCACAGGCCAAGCGATCTAAAATTTGGCAATGTACTCACTTTATTGAACTTACGGACACCACCCAAGGGCTGGCGCAATTAGTCAAGGTGCTTTAAGTATATGCTAAGTTGTCCGTGGCGAATTGAGCGTGTACCAATCAGATTGCGCAATACCCTGTCGTGCTGAAGGCTTTAAACCCCTATTACGGCTTTTATTTCGCCACCCATCACGGCTGGGGCGGTTTCGTGAGCCTCGGCGCAGTGGTGCTGGCGGTAACCGGAGCCGAGGCTCTGTATGCCGATATGGGGCACTTCGGCCGCCACCCGATTCAGACGGCCTGGCTGAGCTTGGTGCTACCCTCGCTGGCATTGAACTACGCCGGTCAGGGCGCTTTGCTGCTGCGCCGCCCCGATGCCATCGAAAACCCGTTTTTTCTAAGCGTGCCCGAATGGGGCCTGGTGCCGCTGATTATGCTGGCCACCGCCGCCACCGTGATTGCCAGCCAGGCGGTGATTTCCGGTGCCTATTCGCTGATCAGGCAGGCCATCCAGCTCGGATTTTCGCCGCGTATGCAGATCCGGCACACCAGCGACACCGAAATCGGCCAGATTTATGTGCCAGCCGTCAACTGGATGCTGCTGGCCGCCGTGATTGCCGTGGTGCTGGCTTTTCACAGTTCGGGCAATCTGGCGGCGGCCTACGGTATCGCCGCCACCGGCACCATGATTCTGACCACGCTGCTGTTTGCGGTGGTGATGTGGAAAAACTGGCGCTGGCCCAAAGCGGCGGTGCTGGCGCTCACGGCGGTGTTTTTCACTTTCGACCTCACTTTCTTTGCCTCCAACCTGCTCAAAATTCCCGCCGGCGGCTGGTTTCCCGTGCTGGTGGCTTTGCTGCTGGTGTTCACGTTCAGCACCTGGTTCCGCGGCCGCCTGCTGATGCAGCGTCGGCAAAGCAACCACGATTTGGCGCTGCTGCCGCTCTTAGACAACCTTTTGGCTTATCCGCCGCAAACCGTGCCGGGCAATGCGGTGTTTATGGTCAGCACCCCCGACAGCGTGCCGCAGGCGCTGCTGCACAATCTGAAACACAACAAAGTGTTGCACGAGCGCAATTTCCTGCTCACCGTGCGCACGGGCGAAGTGCCTTATGTGGCCGAAAACGAGCGCCTCACCATCACCGAGCTGAACCCGCGCTTCACCCGCATCACCGCCGATTACGGCTTTAAAGAAAGCCCCAGCATGGGCAACATCATGAAAGCCGCACGCTTGCAGGGCTGCGAACTGGCGCTGATGGAAACTTCGTTTTTTCTTTCGCGCGACAGCCTGCACATTGCCGGCAACACGCCCGAAAGCCACATGAACCGCTGGCGCAGCCGCTTTTTCAAATGGCTGTATAAAAACAGCACGCCGGTTACCGATTATTACCGCATCCCCGGCAACCGCGTGGTGGAAATGGGTTCGCAACTGGATTTGTGAAACCGGCGGTTTATTTCAACACATCAGGCCGTCTGAAAACCTTTCAGACGGCCTGATGCGTTTATCTGCCAAACTACCAATTGTAGCTTTCTTTATCCATTTTTCTCGCTGCGATGGAAGCGCCCAGCAGAAGCGTGCGCATCATGCGTTCGGTGGCTTCGATCAGCAAGCGTTCGCCATCAACGATGGCCTGTTCCAAACTCATGGGAATCGGCACGATAGAAGCGATGGCATCGATGCCGATGTCG
The DNA here is from genome assembly GCF_041804105.1 of Neisseria sp. Classification (GTDB taxonomy): domain Bacteria; phylum Pseudomonadota; class Gammaproteobacteria; order Burkholderiales; family Neisseriaceae; genus Neisseria. The sequence goes on along the minus strand of NZ_JBHCJY010000054.1, from coordinate 65 downwards.
TACACATCTTGCGCACCTTTGCCCAGCGTGCCGGCCAGAGCCACCACCGGCACGCCCATATTGCC
>NZ_JBHCJY010000053.1:0-67248 GCF_041804105.1 Neisseria sp. | reverse complement strand
GCGGAGACGACGCGGGTTTCGTATGCGATGCCGAACCGTGTGAGAAAATCGGCGGCGTGCTGCATGACGGGCCAGTCGCTGTCGCTGCCCATGATGATGCCTACTTCTATCATGCGGGAATCCTTCCGGGAAATTGGGGGGGACTATCAAGACCGTCTGAAAACGGTGAACAGGTATGCAGTATACCTGCCAAAACAATCTTCAAAAACCGTTTTTTCCCGTTAATTGCATTTCCGTTTTCCAAACGATTCTTGACAATTCCGCTGTCAGACAAGACCATTGTGGCTGTCCCGTTTGAAAAGGAAACACAACCATGTCCTATGACCCTTATGCGGATTACCGTGAGCTGACGCTGCGCGGCATTATTCTCGGCGCACTGATTACCGTGGTGTTTACCGCTTCCAACGTTTATCTCGGCCTGAAGGTCGGTTTGACGTTCGCTTCGTCGATTCCGGCTGCGGTCATTTCGATGGCGGTACTGAAATTCGCCAAAGACAGCAATATTCTTGAAAACAATATGGTGCAGACGCAGGCTTCGGCTGCAGGCACGCTGTCGACGATTATTTTTGTAATTCCCGGCCTGCTGATGGCAGGCTACTGGAGCGGTTTTCCGTTTTGGCAGACCACGCTGATCTGTATGGCCGGTGGGATTTTAGGGGTGATTTTCACCATTCCGCTGCGTTACGCCATGGTGGTCAAGAGCAAACTGCCTTACCCCGAAGGCGTGGCGGCTGCGGAAATTTTGAAAGTGGGCAGCGGCGAACATGAAGATGACGAAGCGGCCAAAGGCGGCAGCGGCGTGCGCGAAATCGCCACGGGCGGTATTTTGGCGGGTTTGGTCAGCTTCTGCACCGGCGGCCTGCGTATTGCCGCCGACAGCGCAAGCTACTGGTTGAAAAGCGGCACCGCCATTTTCCAACTGCCGATGGGTTTTTCGCTGGCATTGCTCGGTGCAGGTTGGCTGGTGGGGTTAACCGGCGGCATTGCCATACTTGCCGGCATTTTTATTGCGTGGGGGGGGGCTGTTCCCTACTTATCTGCTAATATTCCGCAGCCTGCCGATATGGAAATGGCTGACTTTGCGATGAAACTGTGGCGGGAAAAAGTCCGCTTTATCGGTGCCGGCACCATCGGCATCGCCGCCATTTGGACGCTGATTACGCTGGCCAAGCCGATGATGGAAGGCATGCACCTGTCGTTCCGCGCACTCAAAGGCGGTGCGGAAATGTCCGCCGAACGGGTGGAGCGCGATTTGTCGCCCAAAGCGATGATTCTGTGGACGCTCGGCATGATGGCGGTGTTGGCGGTTACGTTTTACCAGTTTGTCGCCGCAGCGAATATTTCAGACGGCCTGGCTTGGCTGCTGGTGGCCGCGTGCACGCTGCTCGCTTCGGTCATCGGCTTTCTCGTGGCAGCCGCCTGCGGCTATATGGCCGGTTTGGTCGGCTCTTCGTCCAGCCCGATTTCCGGCATCGGCATCGTTTCCGTGGTGGTTATCTCGCTTGTACTGCTGGCGATAGGCGAATCGGGCGGGCTGTTCGCCGATGCCGCAAACCGGGAGTTCCTGCTTGCGCTGACGCTGTTTTGCGGTTCGGCCGTGATTTCCGTGGCCTCGATTTCCAACGACAACCTGCAGGATTTGAAAACGGGCTACCTCGTTAAAGCCACGCCGCGTTACCAGCAGATTGTGCTGATTATCGGCTGCGTGGTCGGAGCGGTTGTGATTGCACCCGTGCTCGAGCTGCTTTATCAAGCCTACGGCTTTACCGGCGCGATGCCGCGCGAAGGCATGGACGCCACCCAAGCGCTCGCCGCGCCGCAGGCCACGCTGATGACCACCATCGCCACCGGTATTTTCGCGCACAACCTGCAATGGGATTACATTTTCACCGGCGTTGCCATCGGCATTGCCCTGATTATCATCGACATCGTACTGAAAAAAGCCACTGCCTCGCGTCTGAGCCTGCCCGTTTTGGCCGTGGGCATGGGCATCTACCTGCCGCCGTCGGTCAACATGCCGATTGTCATCGGCGCGGTGTTGGCCGCCGTGGTCAAAAACATCATCGCCAAACGCGGAGCGGGGGCGGAAGGCCGTCTGAAAACCGCCGACCGCATCGGCACGCTGTTTGCAGCCGGTTTGATTGTCGGCGAAAGTCTGGTCGGCGTTGTGCTCGCCTTCATCATCGCCTTCTCGGTAACCAACGGCGGCAGCGATGCCCCGCTGGCCTTGGGGCTGGAAAACTGGGATACCGCGGCCAAATGGCTGGGGCTGGCGTTTTTCATTACCGGCATCACAGCCTTTGCGCGTCAGGTGTTGAAGGCAGGAAAATAGCCCGCCGCCGGTCGGCATAAACCCGCGAAACATCCAAGGCCGTCTGAAATGGTTTCAGACGGCCTTTCGAGTTTCTGTATTCCGTGCGTACGGTTGGCCCGTTTGGGGTAATGGGTAAACCGCAAACGCATCTGCCATCTGTAACCAAACATATCAGCAACCTGCAAGCTGATTTTCAGACGGCCTGACGATCCGAAACGTCATGCCCGCGCAGGCGGGAATCCGAGCGGTTGAATTTCGGTAATTGCCGAAAAAACCGTTTCTGAATATCAAAGGTCTGGATTCCCGCCTGCGCGGGAATGACGAGGTATTTCCATTTTGACGGTCATTTCCTGTGGTAGCGGCCGGTTTTCCTGTTTCTCAAAACTTCCGCAATCCCCAAACCCTGCAATCAGGCCGTCTGAAAACTATTTCAGACGGCCTTGGGTTTTGGATTTCTATGAGTACGGTTGCGCGGCTTTAGAACGCTTGACCGCGTATCCTACCATCTACAATCCGAGCGTATCCGCAGCTTGAAAACTGTTTTCAGACGGCCTTTGGGTTTTGGATTTCTATGAATACGGTTACGTCGACCTAGAACGGTTAACTGTCCCTGCAATCACAATCCAAGCGGATTCACAACCTGAAAGCCGGTTTTCAGACGGCCGGCCCCAAAACGTCATTCCCGCGCAGGCGGGAATCCAGACCTTTGATGTTCGATAACGGAATTTTCCAACAGTTACCGAAATTCAACCGTCTGGATGCCCGCCTGCGTGGGAATGGCGGGGTATTTCCATTGCGACGGTAATTTCCTGTGGTAGCGGCAGTTTTCCCGTTTCTAAAAACTTCTGCAATCCCCCAGCCCTGCAATCAGGCCGTCTGAAAAATCTTTTTCAGACGGCCTTGGATGTTTTGCAGGTTTATCCCGATGTTTCGGCTTTATCCGAGCCGTGCCTGTGCCGCTTGGTGTTTTTCCACCGCTTCGTAAATTTTTTCCGCCATACGGCGGCTTGCCCCCCTGTGGCGGACGACGAAGGCTTCGGCATTGGCGGCGTAGCTGCCGCGCTTTTCCGGTTCGGCGAGCCATTGCGACACGGTGGCATACCATTCCTGAGCATTCCGTACCTGCTTGGCCGCGCCGCATTCGAGCGCGTTGCGGCAGGCATCGGCGAAGTTGTACACCGAATGGCCGAACACGGTGGGGATGCCGCAGGCAATGGGTTCGATGATGTTTTGGCAGCCCGTGTCCACCAGGCTGCCGCCCACGAAAGCGGCGTCGGCCACCATGTAGTAGGCGAACATTTCTCCCATGCTGTCGCCGATCCATACTTGGGTTTCGGGCGAAACCATTTTGCCGTCGCTGCGCTTCTGGACGCGGTAGCCCATTCTGACGGCGGTGTCGTAGGCCGTCTGAAAACGTTCGGGGTGGCGCGGCACAATCACCAACAGCGCATCGCCGCGGTAGGGTTTCCATGCTTCGAGCAGCAGTTCGGCTTCGTCTTCGCCTTTGTATTCGCGGGTGCTGGCGCAGACCACGACATCGCGTGCGCCGATGCGTTCGGTAAAGGCCGCCGCCAGTGCACGCATGGCTTCGGGCGGGGTGATGTCGTATTTGGTGTTGCCGCAGACGTGGACGTTGGACGCGCCGATCAGGTGCAGCCGTTCGGCATCGGCGGCGGATTGGGCGTAGCAGCCGCTCAGGGTCTGCATTTGCGGCTCGACCAGCGCGCGCACTTTCAGGTAGCCGTTTTGCGATTTTTCCGACAGCCGCGCATTGGCCAAAAACAGCGGCACGCCCGCTGCCGCGCATTCGTTCATCAGGTTCGGCCAGATTTCGGTTTCCATCAGAATGCCGAACGCGGGTTTGTGTTCGGCGAGAAATTGGCGGATGTATTCGGGTTTGTCGTAGGGCAGGTAGCGGCACTGTGCGTCGGGGAACAGCTCTTCGGCGGCCGCGCGGCCGGTGGGCGTCATCTGCGTGAGCAGCAGCGGACGGGTGGGGAAACGGCTGCGCAGTGCGGCTGCCAAAGGTTCGGCGGCACGCGTTTCGCCGACGGAAACGGCGTGTATCCAAACAGGATGCTGCACGGGATGGTCGAACGGCCGGCCGAAGCGTTCGCCCCAATGTTCGAGATAGGCGGGCGACTTTTCGCCGCGCTTTCTGAGATAACGGCGGATAAACAGCGGCGCGATGTGCCAGAGTAGGTTGTAGAGCCGGAGTACGTTCATGCGTTTGTTTGGATGGATTGGCGGAAAACGGTGCAGCCGTTCGGAAAAACGGAATTATAACAAGGTGCGGTCTGCATCCGCATGGTTTTCAGACGGGCGGGACGGGAAATGGTTGCACGGGGATGTGTAAAAATCGGCATGCAGTGGGGGGCAGTAATACAGGCCGTCTGAAAATTTTTCAGACGGCATCGGCTGTTTTGGAGGGCGTTGAGCACGGTTACGCCGTTTATGGCAGCTAACCGTGTTTGGATTTTATAGCTGATTACGCTGTATGGTAAGTGGTATCGGATTGGATATGCAGGCAGACTGCATTTGATTACAACATCATGATTATAAATAATTATTTTGAAAAGTTTTCGTGAGGTAACCAGAAATAATCTATCTGTAAATTTTATTGCGCGTGAGTGTGGTACTGTAAAACGGCAAAGCCGTAGCATGGTTTTGTTTTGCAGTTTGTATTTTATTTGTAACGATAAGGAGTAGTGTCATGATTGAATTGCAACAGAACGAATTAGTACATATTGCCGGCGGTGTTTTGGGGTGGGATAAAGGACCCGAACCGGCGATGTTTGTCAACGGTAAAATCAATCCCGAATGGTTGGCATGGGCAAATGCCGTGTATCCGGCAAATTTACCAACCCAAACCGTTTGAACATCTGAATACAAGGCAGGGGATGCCGAATCCGAAGGTTGTGGTATTCCGAAACACACAGGCCGTCTGAAAATGTTTCAGACGGCCTGTGTGTTTTGCGGTTGGCGTTCAAACAAACGCGGTTTATTTCGCCAGATGTTTCAAATGTCCGTAGCCGGCTTTGTCCATTTCTTCCAGCGGGATGAATTTCAGGCTTGCGCCGTTGATGCAGTAGCGCAGGCCGCCTTTGTCGCGCGGGCCGTCGGGGAAGACGTGGCCGAGATGGGAGTCGGCGGCGCGGCTGCGGACTTCGACGCGGCGCATGTTGTAGCTCAGGTCTTCGTGTTCGGTAACGGCGGCCTGCTCGATCGGTTTGGTGAAGCTCGGCCAGCCGCAGCCGGAGTTGTATTTGTCGGCGGACGAAAACAGGGGTTCGCCGCTGACGATGTCCACGTAAATGCCGGGTTTGAACAGGTGGTCGTATTCGTGGCTGAAGGCGTATTCCGTGCCCGATTGCTGGGTAACGCGGTATTGCTCGGCGGTGAGACGCTGTTTCAGTTCGGCATCGCCGGGCTTTTTGTAGCTTGCCGCGTCGAAGCCTTTGGCGGCTTGGCCGTCGGCGGACGCGCCTTCAAGCGGCTCGTCGGCTTTGCTGATGTCGATGTGGCAGTAGCCGTTGGGGTTTTTGACGAGGTAGTCCTGATGGTATTCCTCGGCTTCGTAGAAGTGTTTCAGCGGCAGGTTTTCCACCACAATCGGGCGGTCGAACTTTTTCTGCTCGCGCGCGATGGCGGCATCCACCACGGCTTTTTCGGCGGGGTCGGTGTAGTAAACGCCGGTGCGGTATTGCGTGCCGCGGTCATTGCCCTGTTTGTTGAGGCTGGTGGGGTCGATGACGCGGAAATAGTATTGCAGGATTTGGTCGAGACTCAATTTGTCGGCATCGTAGCTGACGCGCACGGTTTCGGCGTGGCCGGTGTTGCGGCGCACCACGTCTTCGTAGCTCGGGTTTTCGGTGTTGCCGTTGGCGTAGCCCGATACCGCGTCGGCCACGCCGTCGATGCGTTGGAAGTAGGCTTCCAAGCCCCAGAAGCAGCCGCCGGCCAGATGGATGGTTTTCAGGTTCATCGGTTTGGTTTCCTTTTTGTTTTCAGCGGGTTTGTTGAACGTGGTTTTCAGACGGCCTATGTCGGCGTCAGGATTGCCGATGAGTGCGAGTGCCTGCGCTTCGTTGATGCTGCCTTTGACGATGCGGGCGACGTTGCCGTTTTTATCGAGCACCGCCCACGAGGGGTACACGCCGATGTTCAGGCTTTTGGCCAGCGCACCGCCCGCATCCACCGCCAGCGGCAGCTTGGGATAGGCCAGCCCTTTATACCATGTCTGAAACTCGCCGTCTTTCTTTTCGCCGAGAAAACCGGGCGAGGCCACGGTGAGCAGGTTGGCCGTCTGAAAACGCTTGTCCTGCGCCCATTGCTCGGTTTTTTCCAGTTCGGACAAACACAGCGGACACCAGCTTGCCCAGAATTTAATCAGGGTCGGTTTGCCGTTTTTCAGACGGCCTACGGGTTTGCCGTGGGCATCGTGCAGTTTTTCCAGCGCGGCGGGAACGGGCGCGGCAGCCGCTTCGGGGGTGTGCCGCAGCAGTGCGAATGTGCCGATCGCGGCTGCAAACAGCGCGGCAATCCATAAGGGTCGGAGTTTCGGTTTCATCACAGATTTCCGTTTTCGGGTTGGAGACACAGGTTTGACGGAACAGGCAGGGGAAATCTTACAGCGGAATGCAGAAAAAAGGGGAAGGATGGGCAACGGAACGGCAAACCATTTCAGACGGCCTTGGATATGATGGATGGGCCGTCTGAAAGGCAGATACTTTATTTATTAAGTGAAGATTCGGAGATGGACAAGCGTGTTGCTGAAAACGGCGTTCCGTCCGGATTGCAGGGCAGATTTTCTGCGAATCCGAAACGGTGGCTTGGCGGTTACCCATCCATATCCGCACCATATCCGGATACAGTTTTTGTGCAAAAAAATCGACAAAAAATCATCATGAAAATCATGATGTTGAAATAAATTTTTTAAAAAACTTCGCGGCTGCCGTAAGAAACCGTTCCTGCCGTCCGTCTACTGGGCAGACTGATTTGCAACGAGGAACACACAATGACATTACTTCCATCATGTTCTTGCCTGCGTCTGAACCGTTTTTCAGACGGCCTCGGCAAAGACGCTTCTCTGTTGGCTCTGCGCCTGTTTGCCGCCTATGAATTTTGGGAGGCGGGCGTGGAAAAATGGAACGGTGAAAACTGGTTTGCCGACATTCAAAGCGCGTTTCCCTTCCCCTTTGACCTGCTGCCTGCGGCGTTGAACTGGCAGGCGGCGATGTGGGCGGAGCTGCTGGTGCCGGTGCTGCTGCTGACAGGCCTGTTCGGACGCTTCGGCGCGCTGGTGTTGGCCGTGCTGACCGCCGTGGCTTGGGCCGCGGTGCATGCGGGCAACGGCTACAACGTTTGCGACAACGGCTACAAAATGGCTGTGGTGTACCTGTTGGTATTACTGCCGCTCGTGTTCCAAGGGATGGGACGGTGGTCGCTCGATTTCCTGCTGTTCGGACGTAATAAGGCCGTCTGAAAAGCTTTCTTCAACATTTATTTTTATTTAAAGGAAAAACCATGAACAAAACGACTTCTACCCTGTTGACTCTGGCCGGTGCGCTGATGTTGGCCGGTTGCGAAAGCCAAAGCACGCCTGCGGAAAAAGCGGGCGAACACAAAGCCGGACATGCCGGATGCGGTGCAAAAGGCAAAGCATCCGAAGCAGGCTGCGGCGCAGGTAAAGCCGTTGAGGGCAAATGCGGCGAAGGCAAATGCGGGGCTGCGGCCAGCAAAGCGGTTGAAGGCAAGTGCGGCGAAGGCAAGTGCGGCAGCAAATAACTTTCCGTCCGGCAAAACTTACGGCATCCGGCAAGGCAGCGCCGTTTGCCGTGGGGTTGGCCGAAAACCACGGAGCTGCCGTTTGATGTGGTTTTCAGACGGCATGGTCTCCAAAACCTTCTTTAATTTCGATTTGTTAACTTGAAAGGATACATGATGAAAAAATCTGCTTCCCTGATTGCATTGGCCGGCGCATTGGCATTGTTGGGCGGACAGGCATCTGCCGACACCAAACAGCCCGTTGCCGCGAAAACCGTGAAATCAGCCGTCAAAAAAGCCGCCGAAGGCGCATGCGGCGAGGGCAAGTGCGGCAGCAAATAAGCCCCGTATCCGTTGTCCCTGCGGCAGGATGGTTGAATGCCGCAGGGAAACAAGAGGCCGTCTGAAAAGCGCACGGCTTTCAGACGGCCTGCCGCAACAATCACAAGTGTCCCGATATGCTTTGTACGGGAATCCATCCCATATCGGATGCCGCCCGCCTCTTTGAGCGGTTCTGATGTGCGGAACACATGACCATAACGACGATAAGGAATTTCTGATGAACACCCTGCAAGGAGCCGGCTTGGGCTACAAACGCCACATGGCCGCCGATTTTCTCGCGCTCGACCGCACCGAAAGCCCGATTTCCTTTATAGAAGCCGCACCCGAAAACTGGCTGCGCATGGGCGGCGCGGCGCGCAGGCAGTTTGATGCGGTTGCCGAACGTTTCCCCGTCGCCTGCCACGGATTGTCGCTGTCGTTGGGCGGCCAAGACCCGCTGGACATCGGTTTTCTCAAACAAATCAAAGCATTTATCCGCCAATACGGCATCGGTTTTTTCTCCGAGCACCTGAGCTACTGCAGCGACCACGGCCATGTTTACGAACTGATGCCGCTGCCGTTTACCGCAGAATCCGTGCGCCACACCGCCGCGCGCATCCGCACGGTGCAGGACGTACTCGAAATGCGGATTGCGGTGGAAAACACGTCCTACTACGCGCATAACCCCATCGCCGAGATGAACGAAGCCGAGTTTCTCAACGCCGTGGTGCGCGAAGCCGACTGCGACATCCATTTGGACATCAACAATATCTACGTCAACGCCGTCAACCACGGTATCGTCGCGCCGCACGACTACATCGCCGCCGTCGATTTGCCGCGCGTAACCTATATGCACATGGCCGGACACGATGCGGAGGCCGCCGATTTGCTGATCGACACCCACGGCCGGCCCGTGTGCGGCGACGTGTGGGATTTGTACGCCCACACCTGCGCCCTGCTGCCCCGAAGCGTGCCGACGCTGCTCGAGCGCGACAGCAATTTCCCGCCGTTTGCCGAACTCGAAGCCGAAGTCGGCCGCATCGCCGCCGTCCAACAGCAAACGGAGCAGCAACGCCATGCAGCCTGATACCCCGAACAGCGCAGCGCGTGCGCAGCAGGCGTTTGCCGACCACGTCCGAAATCCCTCGCTGCCCGCGCCGGAAGGCATCGCCCCCGAACGCATGGCCGTGTACGTCCGCCTCGTGCGCAACAACCTGCAAAATTTTCTCGACCGCTGTTTCAGCGACAGCAGCACCTTTCTCGACCCCGCCCGATGGCAGAACTGGCAGCACCGTTTTCTCGACGAAGCCCGCCCCGAATCGCCGTTTTTCAACGACATTCCCGCCGCGTTTCTCGCATGGCTCGGCAGCCTGCCGCCCGAAGACAGGCCGTCTGAAAACATCTTGGCGATGATGGCGTTCGAAACCGACCTGCTGCACGCCGAAACCGTTATCCAACCCGTTTCAGACGGCCTGTGGCACGATGCGGCCGTATTGGTTCCGGCTCCGTCCGTGCGCCTGAAACACTATTCCTGCGATTTTGTCGGCAGCGGCCTGGCGGGTTTCGACGATACCCCGAGCGACGTGCTGGTGTGGCGCAACCGTCGCGACGAAGTGCTCTACCAAGCCGTGTCCGGTATCGACCTGTTCCTGCTGCAACATTTCCTGTCGCAGCCCGACAGTTACGACAGTCTGAGTGCCGCCCTGAGCGAAATCAACGGCAACCGCAGCGCAGACGCGGCCTTGCGCGAAAGCATCGCACAATGGTCGGAAGCCGGCGTGTTGGTGGCGGAGGAGAACGGATAGCCGGACAGTCTCCGTTTTCAGACGGCCTGATGGTGCGTATTATGCGCGGCAGGCCGTCTGAAAACCCACGGCAACCCGAAAAAAACGAAAATACATCATGGAAGACATCAAACAACACCTGACCGCCCTGATGCCCGACATCCTGCGGTTTGCCAAAATCCAACTGCGCGACGACAGCCTGGCCGAAGACCTCGTGCAGGACACGCTCGCCGCCGCTATCGGCAAATCGGAACAGTTCCGCGCCGAAGCGGGGCTGAAAACATGGGTGATCGGCATTTTGAAAAACAAAATCACCGACCATTTCCGCAGCCGCAAACCCACGGTCAGCATCAAACACCTGCAAGAAGAAAACGCCGGCATCGATGCCGCGTTCGACGGCTGTTTCGACAGCAGCGGCCACTGGACGGCCGAAGCAGGCCCGCAGGAATGGCGGGCCGTACCCGAAGAAGCCGTCCACCAGCAGGACTTTTTCCGCGCCCTCGAAAACTGTATGCAGGGATTGCCCGAAGACACCGCCCGCATCTTCTACCTGCGCGAAGTGATGGGCTGGGACACCGACGAAATCTGCCGCGATTTCGGCATCAGCCCCGACAACTGCTACGTCATCCTGCACCGCGCCCGCAACGGCCTGCGCCAATGCCTGCAACACCGCTGGTTCGACTTGGGCAAACCCGTATGAAAGCGAAAGGAAACACCATGCTCAACTGCAAACAGACCACCGTGCTGCTGTCGCAAAGCCAAGCCCGCCGCCTTTCCCGCAAAGAACGCCTGCTGCTGCGCCTGCACCTGATGTTCTGCCCGCACTGCCGCCGCTACCGAAAGCAGATGGCCTTCATCCGCCAAAGCATGCGGCAGTGGGTTCGGGATAAGTAGGGGACAAATACAGCCTGAAACAAAGGCCGTCTGAAAGATTTTTCAGACGGCCTTCGGTTTTCTTCCGTTTTTCAAACGCTAAAGCAGCATATTCACCGCCATATACAGCAGGAAGCGGTCGTCGGTGCGGGCGATGTTCAGGCCGGTAAGTTCGGCGATTTTGCCCAGGCGGTATTCGAGCGTGTTGCGGTGGATGTAGAGCGATTGGGCGGTGGTTACGGCCTGCATGTTGTGGTCGAACCAGGCGCACAGGGTTTTGCGCAGGGTGCCGTTGTGGTCGGCCTGTTTGAGTTTGTTGACGGTGCGTTCGAGTTCTTCTTTCTGCCAGCCGTCTTTGAGCTGGTTGAGCAAAACGGGCAGCATGAGTTCCTGATAGTTGAAAACGAGTTCGTCGGGCTGGCGGGCTTTGCCGACTTCGAGCGTGGTTTTGGCGGTGCGGTACGACAGGGCGATGCCGTTGGCGCTGTCGGGAAAATAGTTGCCCAAGGCGATGCGGACGTTGAGCCTGGCGTTTTCGCTCATGCGCGATTGGAGCAGGCGGATGCGTTCGATGTGGTTCTGTACGTCCCAGCGGCCGTAGGTGTCGAGTGCGGGTTTGAGGATGACGAGTTCGGTGAGCGAAAGGATGGCAATGAGGTTGTCACGTTCGGGGTGGCGCAGCAGGTTTTGGATGTTTTGCAGCTCGTCGCGCATTTCTTCGATGCCGAGCTGCCGTCCGCCGATTTCGATGATGCAGGCAACGCGGGGGACGGTAACGTCCACGCCGAGGCGGTTGGCCCATTCGCGCAGGGCGGGGGTGATGTGTTCGGCGTTGATGAGGTTCAGTATCAGCTCTTCTTTCAGGCGCGCGTCTTGGGCGAGCATGTCGAACAGCCGTGCCTGTTCAATCATCATTTCGGCGGTCATGCACACGAGTTTGCCGTATTCTTGGAGATGGTCGGGGTTGCCGGTCAGCCCGATCACGCCGACGGTGCCGCCGTCGGCGCGCAGGGGCAGGTTGATGCCGGGGCGCACGCCGTGCAGGTTGTGGCTGCTGCCTTCGCTGATGTCCACCACGCGTTCTTGCGAGAGCGCGAGCAGTGCGCCGTCGTGTACGCTGCCGATGCGTTCGGGGTCGCCGCTGGCGATGATGACGCCTTTGGCGTCCATGATGTTGACGTTGCAGCCGATGATGTCCATCGTGCGGGCGACGATTTTTTGGGCGAGTTGGGTATTGAGCGGGTATGCGGACATGGTTTCTCCTGGCCGGTGGTTGGGGGCACAATGATTTTCCCACAGGATATGCCGTCTGAAACTGGCAGTTTATCTAAAAAAAACGGCGGGGTGCGGCTGATTTTTCAGACGGCTGCACAAAGACTTTCCTCCGTCTTGCCGCCATAATGACTCCCGACATTAAAACTTTAAGGAGCTCCGCCATGCCTGCCGTATCCGCACTCGGTGCAATCGTTGCCCTGATTGTTGCCATCTTCCTGATTTTGAGAAAAGTCCCGCCTGCCTACGGCATGATTGCGGGTGCATTGGCCGGCGGTTTGGTCGGCGGGGCGGATTTAGCCGCTACGGTCAAGCTGATGATTGAAGGCGCGCAGGGCATCACCACCGCCGTGATGCGGATTTTGGCCGCGGGCGTGTTGGCGGGTGTGCTGATTGAGTCGGGCGCGGCCACTTCCATTGCCGAAACCATCGTGAAAAAACTGGGCGAAAGCCGCGCATTGCTGGCTTTGGCCGCCGCCACGATGATTCTGACCGCCGTGGGCGTATTCGTCGATGTGGCCGTGATTACCGTGTCGCCGATTGCGCTGGCCTTGGCGCGCCGCGTCGATTTGTCGAAACCCGCCGTGCTGCTGGCGATGATCGGCGGCGGCAAGGCGGGCAACATCATTTCGCCCAACCCCAACGCGATTGCCGCGTCCGACGCGTTCCAACTGCCGCTCACTTCCGTGATGGCGGCGGGCATCGTTCCCGCGTTGGTCGGGCTGGTGTGCACTTATTTTCTGGCCAAACGGCTGATGAAGAAAGGTTCGCGCGTGAGCGGGGACGAAGCCGCCGCGGCACATGCCGGCCAACTGCCTTCTTTCGCCGCGGCCATGGTTGCGCCGCTGGTGGCGATTCTGCTGCTCGCGCTGCGCCCGCTGGCGGACATCGCCGTCGATCCGCTGATTGCCCTGCCGGTGGGCGGCTTGGCCGGTGCGTTGCTGATGGGCAGAATCCGGATGATCAACACTTATGCCGTCAGCGGTTTGGGCAAAATGGCGCCCGTGGCCGTGATGCTGTTGGGAACGGGCGCGCTGGCGGGCATCATCGCCAACTCGGGTTTGAAAAACGTTTTGATTGACGGCCTGACCGCCTCCGGCCTGCCGTCCTACCTGCTCGCTCCCGTGTCCGGCATCCTGATGTCGCTGGCCACCGCGTCCACCACGGCCGGTACGGTGGTGGCGTCCAACGTATTCGGCAGCACGCTGGTCGAGCTGGGCGTAACCGGCATCGCCGCCGCCGCCATGATTCACGCGGGTGCAACCGTGGCCGACCACATGCCGCACGGCTCGTTTTTCCACGCCACCGGCGGCAGCGTCAACATGGACATCAACGAACGCCTGAAGCTGATTCCCTACGAAAGCGCCATCGGCCTGATGATGACCGTGATTTCGACCCTGATGTTCGGCGTATTCAAATTTTAAAACCCGTTTTCAGACGGCCCTGAATGTTCGCGCAACGCCCCATGCCGTCTGAAAACACACGGCCGAACCGATACAGCATCTCGAATAGGCCGTGTCGCAAACCCCGGATTTTCAGACGGCATCCGCACGTTTTTGCCAAACAAAGGCCGTCTGAAACCGACCGCAGCGTACCCCGTAAAAAATCAAAAGGACTACACCATGAAAATCGTCATCGCCCCCGACTCCTTCAAAGAAAGCCTGACCGCATTGGAAGTGGCCGAAGCCATCGAAACCGGATTGAAAAAAGTGCTGCCCGATGCCGAATACGTCAAAGTGCCCATGGCCGACGGCGGCGAAGGCACGGTGCAGTCGCTGGCCGACGCCACCGGCGGGCGGCTCGTCGAAACCGAAGTTACCGCCCCCTTGGGCAACCGCGTTACCGCCGCATTCGCCGTGTCGGGCGACGGCAAAACCGCCATTATCGAAATGGCCGCCGCATCCGGCCTGCATTTGGTGCCGTCTGAAAAACGCAATCCGCTGATCACCACCAGCTACGGCACGGGCGAACTCGTTAAAGCCGCGCTCGACAAAGGCGTGGAAAAAATCATCCTCGGCATCGGCGGCAGCGCCACCAACGACGGCGGCGCAGGCATGCTGCAAGCCTTGGGCGCGAAACTCACCGGCTCAGACGGCCTCGACATCGGCTACGGCGGCGGCAGCCTGGCGAAACTCGCCAAAGTAGATTTGTCCGCACTCGACGGCCGTCTGAAAAACGTTTCTTTTGAAGTTGCCTGCGACGTAGACAACCCCCTGTGCGGCGAGAACGGCGCATCCGCCGTGTTTGGCCCGCAGAAAGGCGCAAGCCCCGAAGCCGTTGCCGCGCTGGATGCCGCACTCGAACATTTCGCCGCCACCGTATCGCGCGACACCGGCCTGAACATCCGCGACCACGCAGGCGCGGGCGCGGCGGGCGGAATGGGCGGCGGGCTGCTCGTATTGCCGCAAGTCAAATTAAAGGCAGGCATCGAAATCGTCATCGAAGCCGCACAATTGGCCGACAAAGTCAAAGACGCCGATCTCGTCATCACAGGCGAAGGCCGTATGGACGCCCAAAGCATACGCGGCAAAACACCCGTCGGCGTGGCGAAAACCGCCAAAAAGTTCGACAAACCCGTCATCGCGATTGTCGGCTGCCTGCGAGAAGATTACGAAGTCGTCTATCAGGCCGGTATCGACGCCGTGTTCCCCATCATCCGCCACACCGCCCCGCTGGAAGAGATTCTGAAACAAGGTCGGGAAAATCTGGTTTCCACCGCACAAAATGTCGGCAGACTGTATCGGCTGGGGAAATAACGGCGGAAAAAACTTTATTTCCGCCGCAGCGGTGCTGCGCTCTGCTGTACTGCCTGTGTCGTCTTCAACTTACTGTTTTTCATAAAGAATATGTTTTGCTGCTGTAGGGCAGACGTAAGCAAAATATACGGCAAAGGCCGTCTGAAAAGTTTTCAGACGGCCTTTTTCCCTTTCGGCTTGTTTTTTCGGTTTGTCTTTGCGGCAAAGCATAAACGGGAGAATCTGCTTGGGATTGGATTATATATATAGGGTTGTCCCGCCAATAACAGTCGGAAAAATGATTTCACACGGCCGTTCGGGTATTTCTTTGTCCTGGAAACTGCGGTGTGGCGTTTTTTGTAGCAAATTTGTCTGTATGGTTATGAAAATGAAGTTTCACGAATGATTTTCCGGTAAATAAAATTTAAATTTTATTTACCGGAAAAGAGTCAAATTGAAGAAACAAAAACCGGAAAACGGAGCCGTACAGAATACCAACGCTTGAAAACTGCGTTCGGCGTTTCCAACCGACAGTTGAAGGAGGTGGTGATGAAGAATCCGAAGAAAATGTAAATCGGAACAGACGGCCGGCAAAATGCTGGCAATCCGGATAACCCGTTCTATATGCGTCGGATGAAAGATGCTTGAGATGAATCAAAACAATGGAATGGTTGTGCGCATTCTTTGAAATTCCCTAAGTATTGAATTCATCCATATTCTGTTTTCGGTTAATTTTTTGATGGAAATATGGAGGACATTATGTTGCATACTGTACTGCATGGTTTTCTAAATTTATGCATGTATGTTTTTATCGTTTTATGCATAGCTTCCCTTGTCAGGGGGGGATATGTATTGTATGCAGACGGATTTTCATGGGATGCCGCTGCTGTTTATGCTAAATCGTTTTTGATTTTTTTGGTTTTAAGCATTTTTTCTTATAAGACGATTCCGACTTTATTTTGATTTTTATATTTTTGTTTTAAGGAGCTGGATATGCAGACAAATGTTTTTAATACTGCAGGTATGCAGGAATTGACCTTGAGCGAAACCCGATTGGTTGCCGGAGGCGGCTGGAAAGAAGCTGCCGGATATGGTGCTGTCGGTGCGGGAATCGGCGGTGCTGTCGGCGGACTTCTCGGCGGTGTCGGCGGAGCGGCCGGTGGCTTTGCTGTCGGCGGCCCTGCCGGTGCTGTGGCCGGCGGTATTGCCGGTGCCAAATACTTAGGAGCCGGAGGCGCTGCTATCGGCAGTGGTATCGGTGTGGGCCTCGGTGCGGCACAATAATCTACGTTTTGTTTAGAATTTTTTAAATAAGGAGTTTCAATATGCAGGCAATTACTGTAAATGACTTAGGTATGCACGAATTGACTTTTGATGAAATCCAAATGGTCGCTGGAGGCAGTTGGGATAAGGCGTTCAGCTGGGGTGCCGCCGGTGCGGGAATCGGCGGTGCCGTTGGCGGCGTTGTCGGCGGCATCGGCGGTGCTATCGGCGGAGCTGTAGTAGGCGGCCCTCCCGGTGCATTTGTCGGCGCGGGAGCCGGTGCCAAAGCCGGCGGTATCGCAGGAGCCGGTGTGGGAGCAGGTATCGGTACTGTCGCCGGTGCGCTTCAATAAGCTGTATATATGGCCGTCTGAAAATACTTGCGACGGTTTCTGACGGTTACAGAAACGGCGGGTGCAATCATGCAGCCGCCGTTTGTTTGTCGGCTCAGCCGCCGCGTTTGACTTCGCTGTTGGTCAGTTTTTCGTAATAGCGTGCCAGCGCGCTGTGGTCGGACTGGCCGTGGCCGTCGAGTTTCAGCACCTGCATCATTTCCATCACCGCAGCGGTCAGCGGCAGGCTGGCACCTACGCCGTGGGAGGTGTCGAGCGCGTTGGCCAGGTCTTTGATGTGCAGGTCGATGCGGAAGCCGGGTTTGAAGTTGCGGTCAAGCACCATCGGGGCTTTGGCATCGAGTACGGTGCTGCCGGCCAGGCCGCCGCGGATGGCTTGGTAAACGAGTTCGGGATCGACGCCGGCTTTGGTGGCGAGCACGAGGGCTTCAGACATGGCGGCGATGTTGAGCGCGACAATCACTTGGTTGGCGAGTTTGGTGACGTTGCCCGCGCCGATTTCGCCGGTGTACACCACGGAGCCTGCCATGGCTTTCATCACGTCGTAGTATTTGTCGAACACGGCTTTGCTGCCGCCGACCATGACGGACAGGGTGCCGTCGATGGCTTTGGGTTCGCCGCCGCTCACGGGCGCGTCGAGCATTTCGATGCCTTTTTTGGCCAGTTCTTCATGGATTTCGCGGCTGGCCAGCGGTGCGATGGAACTCATGTCGATAAAGCCCAAACCTGCTTTTGCGCCTTCGGCGATGCCGTTTTCGCCCAATGCGACCTGTTTGACATGGGGCGAGTTGGGCAGCATGGTGATGACGACGTCGACCTGCTGCGCGACTTCTTTGGGGGTGGCGGCGGCGGTTGCGCCTGCGTCAACCACTTCTTTGACCGCGTCTTGGTTGAAGTCGAGCACCACGAGTTCGTAGCCTGCTTTGAGCAGGTTTTTGCTCATGGGTTTGCCCATAATGCCTAAGCCGATAAAACCGATTTTCATGGGATGTCCTTTCTTTAAGTAAATCACGGATGGATTCGGTGGGTTTTGTTTGGTTGGAACGGGACGGTTTTCAGACGGCGTGAAAGGCCGTCTGAAAACCGTGCGGGTCGGGATGTGCGGCCGTTTCGGGTTATTTGAATTTGTTGCGCAGGGCTTGCGTGCCGCTGCGGAATACGCCCAAATCGCTGCCGACGGCGACGAATGTTGCGCCCCATTCGAGATAGCGGCGAGCGTCTTCTTCGACGGGGGCGAGAATGCCGCTGGCTTTGCCGTGGCGTTTGGCGGCGGCGAAAATATCCTGAATCACTTTCTGCACTTCGGGATGGTTGGGCTGTCCCAAATAGCCGAGTGCGGCCGACAAATCGCCCGGGCCGACAAACAGGCAGTCCACGCCGTCGACGGCGGCGATGGCTTCGACGTTGTCCACGCCCGGCCCGCTTTCAATTTGTACGATGACGCTGATGTTGCCGCCGATGGTTTTGAAGTAGTCGGGGACGGTACCGTAGCCGTTGCTGCGGTGGGCAACCGATACGCCGCGTATGCCTTCGGGCGGGTAGCGGGTGGATGCGACGGCCTGAAGCGCGTCTTCTTCGGTTTCCACGAAGGGAATCAGCAGGTTGTAGAAGCCGATGTCGAGCAGGCGTTTGATGATGACGGGGTCGTTTTTGGGCGGACGCACCACGGGCATGCTCGGGCTGTCTTTCAAGGCCATCAGTTGGGGGATGAACGACAATACGTCGTTGGGGGCGTGTTCGCCGTCGAGCAGCAGCCAGTCGAAACCCGCAAGTCCCAGAATTTCGGCGGTAACCGGACTGCCCAGCGCGCTCCAGCAGCCGATAAGGGTTTCGCCTTTGAGCAGACGTTGGCGCAGGGGATTGGGGAAGTATTTTTCGTTCACGGCGAAAGCTCCTCTGTTTTTGGAAATTGCGGACAGTCTAATTTTTTTCGGGCATTTTTTCATTGTGCAGATAAACAAAAAAAACGGCGTTTATCCGTGAAAATATGTGCATGCGCCGATTGGGTCGGCTTCGGTGGCAGGGCAGGCCGTCTGAAAACCGTTTTTCAGACGGCCTTCGGTTTGTCGAGTGCCCGTCCGGCCGCGTGCCGCTGTATATGGGCGGTGCGGATGAAGCGGGGCGGTTTGGTTGGAACGGATGTTTCAGACGGCCTGTGTATGCGGGCCGAATGGTGTGTTTTTGACGGTGCGGATGCGGTTTGTTGTGCCGAAGCCCAAAAAATCACAAAAAAAGCCGCCGATTTTCAGGTGTTTAGCCGATTCTTTCGTAAAACGGTTTACCTATAATGACTTGCAAGTCGACCGTATCAATGGCTGTGATTGGGAAATTTCATCACGTCGGTATGCCGGAAAAGGGCGGAGCCGCAGTTTCCCGCCTATCCGGACAGCTTTGGCGGACAACCTGTTTTTCAGACGGCCTGTATACATCCGAGCCGCCCGAACCCGTTACGAAAACCAACCAACAAGGAGTTGCACCATGTCTACCCCGGTAATCACCGAAATGACCGTTATCCCCGTGGCCGGCCACGACAGCATGCTGCTGAACCTGAGCGGCGCGCACGCCCCTTATTTCACGCGCAACATCGTTATCCTGAAAGACAACAGCGGCAACACCGGCGTGGGCGAAGTGCCGGGCGGCGAAAAAATCCGTCAGACGTTGGAAGATGCCAAACCTTTGGTCATCGGCAAAACGCTCGGCGAATATAAAAACGTGATGACTGCGGTCCGCAATCAATTTGCCGACCGCGATGCGGGCGGACGCGGTTTGCAGACTTTCGACCTGCGCACCACCATCCACGTCGTAACCGCCATCGAAGCGGCCATGCTCGACCTGTTGGGCAAATTCCTGAACGTTACCGTGGCTTCGCTCTTGGGCGACGGCCAACAGCGCGATGCGGTGGAAATGCTCGGTTATCTCTTCTTCATCGGCGACCGCAAAAAAACCGACCTGCCGTACCAAAATCAGGAAAACGATGCCTGCGACTGGTACCGCCTGCGTCACGAAGTGGCCATGACGCCTGATTCCGTGGTGCGTTTGGCCGAAGCCGCCTACGAAAAATACGGCTTCAACGATTTCAAACTCAAAGGCGGCGTGTTGGCCGGTTTTGAAGAAGCCGAATCCATCAAAGCCTTGGCAAAACGTTTCCCTGAAGCCCGCATCACGCTCGACCCCAACGGCGCATGGTCGCTGGCCGAAGCCGTTGAAATCGGCAAGGAACTCAAAGGTGTGCTGGCTTATGCCGAAGACCCGTGCGGTGCGGAGCAGGGCTATTCCGGCCGCGAAGTGATGGCCGAGTTCCGCCGTGCCACCGGCCTGCCGACCGCCACCAACATGATTGCGACCGACTGGCGGCAGATGGGACACACCATCTCGCTGCAATCCGTCGACATTCCGCTGGCCGACCCGCATTTCTGGACGATGCAGGGTTCCGTTCGCGTTGCCCAAATGTGTAACGAATGGGGTTTGACTTGGGGTTCGCATTCCAACAACCACTTCGATATTTCGCTGGCGATGTTCACCCACGTTGCCGCGGCCGCTCCGGGCAACATTACTGCCATCGACACCCACTGGATTTGGCAGGAAGGCAACCAACGCCTTACCAAAGAGCCGCTGCAAATCAAAGGCGGCTTGGTGGAAGTGCCGAAAAAACCGGGCTTGGGCATCGAACTCGACATGGACCAAGTCCAAAAAGCCCACGAACTCTACAAAAACATGGGCTTGGGCGCACGCAACGACGCGATGGCGATGCAGTACCTGATTCCGGGCTGGGAATTCGACAACAAAAAACCGTGTCTGGTGCGTTAAAAGCGCAACTGCGGTAGGAAAACACGAGGAAATGGGAAACGTGCGGGACGGGCTTCGAAATGTTCCGACAATCGGACAGTGCCCGTCCCGCATATGCCCAACCTGTTTTCCAACCGTTACGGACTGAATACATTTTCTGAAAATAATGCTTTGTAAAGGAGCAAAAAATGGAAGCAGCAGTAAGTACGACACAGATGCTGATTGGTTTGGCAATCGGGATTGCGCTTCTCTTGGTGCTTGCGATGAAAACCAGGATTCACGTTTTCGTCGCCCTGATTATCTCTTCGCTGGTAACGGGTTTGATTGGCGGCCTGCCGTTTGACGACGTTATCGGTTCGATTACCAAAGGCTTCGGCAGCACGCTGGGCAGCACAGGCATTATCATCGGCGTCGGCGTGATGATGGGAGCCATTTTGGAACGTTCCGGAGCGGCCGAGCAGATGGCCTTCTCCATCATCAAACTCATCGGCAAGGCCAAAGAAGAATGGGCTTTGGCCTTAACCGGCTATGTGGTCGCCATTCCCGTATTCGCCGATTCGGGCTTGGTGATTCTGACCCCGCTGGCAAAATCCCTGTCGCGCATGACCGGCAAGAGCGTCGTCGGCCTCGGCTTGGCGATGGCAACCGGTTTGCAGTTGGCACACGTTTTCATCCCGCCGACCCCCGGTCCGCTGGCTGTTGCCGGTATTCTGGAAATGGATATGGGCATGATGATTGTTTGGGGTTTGGTCATGACACTGCCGGTTTTGATTGCCTCCACGCTCTATTCGATTTGGCTCGGTAAAAGAATCTACCAAGTTCCCACCGAAGACGGCACCGATTTCGAGCGCAAAGACTTCAAGGAAGCGTACATCAAATCCATTGAAAACATGGAACAGATTTACAAAGACAAAAAACTGCCCGGCGCAGCCCTGTCATTCGCCCCCATCATCATTCCGCTGATTCTGATTTTGGGCAACACAACCGTTACCTTCCTGAAGCTCGAAGGTCCATTTGCCGGTTTCGTGAAAATGGCAGGCCATCCCGTTATCGCCCTGATTATCGGCCTTCTGATTGCCCTGTACGGCTTGGGCGCACGCCTTTCCAAAGAAGAAACCAACAAATCGATTGAAGACGGCATCAAATCCACCGGTATGATTCTGTTCATCACAGGCGCAGGCGGTTCTTTGGGCTACGTCGTACGCGATGCCGGTATCGGCGAAGCCTTGGGCAAAGCCGTTTTGGACATGGGCATCCCGGGTATCCTGATACCGTTCGTCATCGCCGCCCTGATGCGTATTTCGCTCGGCAGCGCCACCGTTGCCCTGATTACCGCCGCCACCCTGACCGCACCGCTCGTTCCCCAACTGGGCTTGAATCCGGCCATGGTCGCCATGTCCACCTGTGCAGGCGCAGTATCCTTCAGCTACTTCAACGACAGCGGTTTCTGGGTGTTCAACGGACTCTACGGTTTGAAAGACGTTAAAGACCAGTTCATGGCCAAGACGATGGTTTCCTTCATCGGCGCCTTCTCCGCACTGGCCCTGGTGCTGATTGTCAATGCCTTCATGTAGCCTTTAACCGTTATCCCGTATTGAGGTTTAGCCTGAATCGGGCAGCCATCCCGAAGAACCGGCATGGTGTCCTGATACGCTGAAGAAATCCGTTTAACAGGCCGTCTGAAAAAGTTTTTCAGACGGCCTTTATAACGGCATCACAATATCAGGCATGACTCTGCCCCGCCCGCAGCCAAACAATCTGCCGAAAACCGCTTGACAGCCGCTACCGAAAAACGTATAGTTACGTTCTCTGACGCGGGGTGGAGCAGCATGGTAGCTCGTCGGGCTCATAACCCGAAGGTCGTAGGTTCGAATCCTGCCCCCGCAACCAACCGCACTTCGCGGTTATTTTTTTGCTTGATGATTGCTATTTGTTTATTGAAAATACAAGATACAATAAAAAACGCCCGTTATTTTGCGGGCGTTTTTTATTTTCAGACTTTGCCGTTCGTTCCTTTTTCAGACGGCCTGTCAAAAAATTTCCCTGTCTTGGCGGCAAACCGCTCAAAATATCCTGATTCAATACGTAAAAACACGGAACGAAAGAAGACAATGGATTTGAGCTTTGTGCCCGAAAACGCTTATCAGGCCTTGTTCAGAGCATCGGATGCCGACTGCGTGCTGTTGGCGGAAAAGGTGGCGGCGCACCGTTTTTTCAGTGCCGTTCAAACTTATCATCCCGACCATACCGGTACGCTGCGTGAAGGGTTATACGGCGGGTACGGCATTGAAGATGCGGAAAGTCTGACCGGTGTGCTGCGTGATTTCGACCGCAGGCGCGAATCGGCGGGGGTGTTGCTGTATATCCTGCATGGCCTGTATTCGGAACACGGTGGTGCATTTGAGGATGCTGCCCGTAATTTGCTGGTTGAGGGTGTTGAGGAAGGCCGTCTGAAAGAGGCGTTTGATTATTTCGGTTTGGATACTGCCCAAACTTTCGAATGGGATGCGGCGCAATTTTACAGCCGTGCGGCCGACATGTTGTCCCAACCCGATTTTCTGACGCATTACGCCGCGCTTTGCCGAGATGCCGCGGATTTTTACGCGCTGTGTCCGCAATCGGGCATCTGCGGTTACGATTACGCCCGTATTTTCCAGATACTCGGCAGCGGGCTGGCCGCCGGACTGCTCGACGAAGCCCGTTATGCCGAACTTGTGGCGCAATACGGTGCAACGGTGCAGCGTTTGTTTAAGGGGTGGGACGAATATCTGGCAAGCTGCATCATCGGTGCGGCGTTTGAACACACCGGCAGCGGCGGTTTTAA
The DNA here is from genome assembly GCF_041804105.1 of Neisseria sp. GTDB lineage: Bacteria > Pseudomonadota > Gammaproteobacteria > Burkholderiales > Neisseriaceae > Neisseria. The sequence continues at coordinate 43,957 of NZ_JBHCJY010000053.1, read as the reverse complement.
GGCGCAGGCCGTGCAGGAGCAGGTCAATGCGCTCTATACCCTGCTGACTTCGCCGTATCACGTTTTGCGCGAAAGCGGCATTTGGGCGCGGGACATCGGTGTTCAGACGGCCCGCATCGTTACCGTTGCCGCCCGATATGCCGATGTCGGAGCGCACGGGCAGTTGTGGCAGAATATGCACGATATGCTCGATGCCTGCCGTCAAAACAGCGAACGGAACGGTTTTCATGCCGATACCGTCCAAACCGCGCTCGATATTTACTATTCTGCGTTTCTGCGCACGCTCAACCGCTACCGTGCCGACCATTTGGTTGCCCCCGACGGAGGCGGCCTGCTTGTGCCGCACGGTCAGTTGCCGCAACCTCAGCCCGACCCGCTTTATGCGGCGGCCGAGCGTTTTATGGCGAAAATGAAACTGCAACGTCAGTCCGACGAATTTCCGATTATGGCCGACAATGAAGCCGAGGGCGGGCGTTACCTGCTGACCAACAAAGCCGTTTACAGCTACTGCGGCGGCCTGTTCCGCAAAAAGCTGCACCGCATCCTTTGGAAGGATGCCGTTTTCGATGCTTCCGTCAGCCGCATGGGACACATCCGCGTTACCGTCGGCGGCGGAGTCTACATCGACATCGAACTGGCCGCTTATGAGAAACTGTCCGGCAAGCACAACGGCAACGACGACGAAGCCAACCAAAAAACCTTCCGAGCCGAACTTGCCGCCCTGCGCGAAGCCTTTGCCAACCTGCGTGATGAACTTGTGCGGCGGGAAGTTGCGGCATAAGTCGGATTGAAGGCCGTCTGAAAAACAGGGCCGTCTGAAACAATTTTTCAGACGGCCCCGCTGTTTTCAGACGGCATCAGCTTTGCGGCATGGCTGTTTTGGCATAATGCAGCGCGGCAAACTGTTTTTCCGTATCGATTTCCGCCACATTCAGCAGAATCCGCGTTTTCGGCAGGGTGTCGAACGGAATGCCGGTGGCTCGGGTAACGAGCGGCAGGCCGTCGATGCGTACCAAATCTTCTTTCAAGAGCGTGGCGGCCAGCTCTTTCAACCCCTGCTGTTTGATGTACACCAGACTCCAGTAGGTTTCCATTTGGCGTTGGAAATCGGCGTAGGCGGTGTAGGCGGTGTCGAAATCGCGCAGGGCGGCAAACAGGTCGGCATCGTTTTTTTCATAACGGGGCAGGCCGTCTGAAATCAGGCTCAGAAGCTGCTTTTGGTTGATGTAGTCCGACGCGCGGCGCAGCGGGGAAGTAAACCAGCCGTAGTGCGCCACGCCCATGCCGGCATGCGGTTCGGATTTGGTGCTCATGCGCACTTTGCCCAGCGCGGGCTGTACGCGGAACAGGCCGGGCAGCCCGTTTTCATGGAGCATTTCCGCCCACGTGCTGTTGGCGAGAATCATCATTTCGCTCACGAGCGTATCGATGGGCGAACCGCGTTCGCGACGGGATACCGACACTTGGCCGTCTGAATCCACTTCGATGCCGTAATCGTATTGCGGGGGGCGGTTTTCTTCGTATTTGCCGCGCGCTTTTTGCAGGGCAACGGCAAAACGGTGCAGCCAGATTAAATCCTGATGGTGGGCGAACATGGCTTCGCCTTCCGCATCCAGCCCCGTTTCGGTGTTGAAATGCGGCTCGATGGCCTGGATGCGCAGGTTTTCGGCGATGTTGACGGCTTCCACCCTGCTCACGGGTTTGCCGACGTTGAAATCCGCATCAACATCGAAATAGATGCTCACGGCAGGACGGAAGCCGCCTGCGTCCAGACTGAACGCGGCAATCCAATTGTCCGGCAACATGGTGATTTTGCCGTCGGGGAAATAGGCCGTGCTTTGACGGCCGAAGATGGTTTGTTCGATTGCGCTGCCGTTTTCCGCCGCCAACGCGGGCGCGGCAATGTGGATGCCGACGCGTTTCGCGCCGCCGCCCAAATCGGTTACGCTCAAAGCATCGTCCACTTCGGTGGTGGCATCGTCGTCAATCGAAAACGCCGAAACGTCGGCGCGGGGCAGCTCGGGCAGCAGCGGCACGGGAATATCGGGAAAGCCCGTACCCTGCGGATAATGCTTCATCTCGAAACCGTCGCGCAGGTATTGCGGCAAATTTTTCACGCCGCCGGTTTTCTTCGCCAAATCATAAGGCTGCATTTTCAACGCATCGGCGGCTTTGGCAAAAGCCTTGAATGTGAGCGACTGTTTGTCGGGCGCGTGCAGGATGGATTTCAGGTCGGCAGCGATTTCAGACGGCATCTCCCCGCGCTGAAGAGCCTGCGACCATGCTTCAATCTGCGCATCCTGCTGCTTTTTGCGTTCGATGGCGGCCAATGCCTGCCTGAGCGTTTCTTCCGGCGCGGCCTTGAACACGCCTTTGGCTTTTTTGTGGAAATACATCGGCGCGGCGTAGAGTGCGATAAAAGTGGCCGCCAGCTCCGTTTGGGTAGGGGCCTGGCCGAAATACTCTTCGGCGATGGCCTCGGCGGTGAATTCGTCTTCCCCGCATACCTCCCACAGCAAATCGGTGTCGATTTCTTCCGCAACGGCTTGGGCACGGTTCAAAAAAACGTCCATCGGTTCGGTAAATTCAACGAATACATTGTTCGCCTTCACCTTCGTGCGTTTCCCGTGCTGCGTATCGGCCTGATAAGTGGCGTCGTTTTTCTGAACGACCGAGGCCACTTTGAACTGGCCGGATTCTTCGTAAAAAATATTCATGGTTTCAAGCGGTTTGATAATGGACGTGATTTTATCAGGAAACAGGTAAGGCCGTCTGAAAACTGTTTTTCAGACGGCCTTGATATGTTCGGCATTACCGCTCCATCCGTTTGAAATCGCGCGGGCGGAAGCCGAGGGCGGCCAAGGCGGTAAAGTAGAGGACGATGCCCAGTGTAATCAGTGCGCCGAGTTCGGCGGCTTTGTACCAGCCGGAAACGTTTTGCCATGCAAAGGGCAGGAAGTTCAGTGCCGCCCACAGGCCGCCGCCCATGACGGTCAGGGCAACCGTGAGTTTGAGCAGGAATACGCGCCAGCCTTTGCCGGGGCGGTAAAGGCCTTGTTTGCGCAGCAGGGTGTAGAGCAGCGCGGCGTTGAGGCAGGCTCCCAGGCCGATGGCGAGGGCGAGGCCGGCGTGTTTGAGCGGGCCGATGAAGGCGAGGTTGAGCAGTTGCGTGCAGATCAGGGTGAAGACGGCGACTTTCATCGGTGTTTTCACATCTTGGTGGGAGTAAAAACCGGGGGCGAGGATTTTGACCATAATCATGCCGATCAGGCTGACGGAATAGGCAATCAGCGCCTGCTGGGTCATGAGCACGTCGTGCATGGTGAATTTTGCCGACATGAACAGCGTGGCCAGAAGCGGCAGCGACAATACGGCCAAACCGACGGCGGCGGGCAGCGCGAGCAGCATGGTCAGGCGCAGTCCCCAGTCGAGCAGGGCGGAAAATTCTTCGGGATTGCCGCCGGACGCGTGTTTCGTCAATGTGGGCAGCAGGATGGTGCCGAGCGCAACGCCGAGTACGCCGGCGGGCAGCTCCATCAGGCGGTCGGCGTAATACATCCATGTCACGCTGCCGGTTTGCAGAAACGAGGCGAAAACCGTGTTGATGACTAGGGAAATCTGCGCCACGCTCACGCCTAAAATCGCAGGTGCCATCTGTTTCAATACGCGGTTGACTGCGGCATCGCGGAAATTGAGTTTGGGCATTTTCAGAAAACCCTGTTTCGCCAGCCAGGGCAGTTGGAATGCGAGCTGCAATATGCCGCCGACGAATACCGCCCATGCCAGCGCCATGATAGGCGGGTCGAAATAGGGGACAAACCACAGCGAAAACACGATAAAGGCGATGTTCAGCAGCGTGGGCGTAAACGCGGGAATGGCGAATTTATGGTAGGTGTTGAGAATCGAGCCGACAAAAGAAGACAGGGAAATCAACAGGATATAGGGAAAAGTAATCCGCAGCAGGTCAACCGACAGCGCGAATTTGTCGGGTTTTGCCGCAAAACCGGGCGCGGTCAGGTGGATAATCCACGGCGCGGCCAAAATGCCCAATGCGGTAACGACGGTCAGCGCAAACGTGAGCATACCGGCCACATGCTGTGCGAACGCTTGTGTGGCTTCGGGCGTTTTATTGGTTTTATATTCGGCCAGAATCGGCACGAACGCCTGAGAAAACGCACCTTCGGCAAAAATCCGCCGCAGCAGGTTGGGCAGCTTGAAGGCCACGAAAAACGCATCCGTGGCGTCGCCCGCGCCGAAAATGCGGGCAATAATCGAATCGCGCACGAAACCGAGTACGCGCGACACCATGGTCAGGCTGCCGAGTTTCGCCAATGCGCCTAATAAATTCATAATCTGTTTTTTCTGTTTGGTTTTCGGAACAAGGCCGTCTGAAAGGTTTTCAGACGGCCTTCGGTTGCCAAAGGCAACGCATTGTACTCCATCGTTGCGCGGCTGTGCCAATGTGTTCTTCCGCAGGGCGGGAAGGTGCGGATGCGCCGTTTTGATGCGGCGGCAAGTTCGTGCGCCTGAACACGGCCGTAATTCGGCGGTGCCGGTACAGCGTGCAATGTACGGCGTGGCGGCGGCTTCAGGGAACAGTCGGGAAGATTCCTTTATTTATCAGGAATGCGCAACCGTTTTGCCTGCCCCGACAGGCCGTCTGAAACGTTTCAGACGGCCTGTATCCACCGATTGATGATAAGATACGTTTCAACTGCTCAGGCCGTCTGAAATGCCGCAACCGCAGACGGAATACGTCCCGCAGGTTTGCCGCAAGCTCAGAGGCCGTCTGAAACCCCCGTTCCGAAAGCCCGCCATGACCGACATTCTCAACAAAATCCTGGCCACCAAAGCCGAAGAAGTGGCTGCACAAAAAGCACAGATTTCCCCCGAAACCATGCAGCGGCTCGCAGCCGAAGCCGCCCCGGCGCGCGGTTTTCTCCAAGCCGTACACGCCAAACACGCGCAGCAACTGCCCGCCGTGATTGCCGAAGTCAAAAAAGCCAGCCCCAGCAAAGGCTTGATCCGCGCCGATTTCAACCCCGCCGAAATCGCGCGCGCGTATGAACGCGCAGGTGCCGCGTGTTTGTCGGTGCTGACCGACGAACCGTATTTCCAAGGTTCGCCCGAATACCTGAAACAGGCCAGAGCCGCCGTTTCCCTGCCCGTTTTGCGCAAAGACTTCATCATCGACGACTATCAGGTTTACCAGGCCCGCGCATGGGGCGCCGACGCCGTCCTGCTCATCGCCGCCGCACTCGAAGCGGAACAGCTCAAACGTTTCGAACAAACCGCCCACGCCTTGGGCATGACCGTTTTGCTCGAACTGCACGACGCGTCCGAACTCGAAAAATGCCGTAACCTCACCACCCCGCTCGTCGGCGTCAACAACCGCAACCTGCGCACTTTTGAAGTTTCCCTGAACCAAACCCTCGATCTGCTGCCGCAACTGACGGGAAAAACCGTCGTTGCCGAAAGCGGCATCCGCAGTAAAGCCGATGTCGATTTCATGCAAAACCACGGCGTGCATACGTTTCTGATCGGCGAAACGTTTATGCGCGCGGACGATATTGAAGCGGAAGTGAAAAAGCTGTTTTGAAGGGCTGCGGAAGAGACAAAGGCCGTCTGAAAAAGTTTTCAGACGGCCTTTATTGTGATTCCTGTACTAAGGTATTTAGGCTATGTTAGGACATTATGTTGATACTTTATTTTTCGTTATTCCTGCGCAGGCGGGAGTTTGGCTTGGTGATTGTCAAAAAAATACCGGATTTCAAACATGGATTCCCGCCTGCGCGGGAATAACGGAAGTTGGAGAAATCAATCTTGCCGGTTACTCCTCAATACACGACCCATCAATTATGAATAGTGAATTCTGCTAATCAATGCTCGGGAACTGCTCAACTTTTTTCAGACGGCCTTAAATTCGGATAAATCTTGAAGGCCGTCTGAAAACCACTTCGGCCTTTAAAACGTAAACCCTGTTTCCAATTCGTCGTCTCCCACCAACTCCACCAGCAGCGTGTAGAGCGGTGCCAAATCGACGTAGCGGCGGGAGGTGCGGCGGAGGTAGTTTAGGAAGCGGGGGATTTCGGGGCGGTATTTGTCTTTGCCGTCGCGGTAGTAGAGGCGGGCGAAAATGCCGGCGACTTTCAGATGGCGTTGTACGCCCATCCATTCGAACCAGCGGTAGAATTCGTCGAACTGTTCGGGTACGGGCAGGCCGGCTGCGCGGGCTTTTTCCCAGTAGCGGACGACCAAGTCCAATACGAATTCTTCTTCCCACTCTATAAATGCGTCGCGCAGGAGCGAGACCAAATCGTAGGAAATCGGGCCGTAGAGTGCGTCTTGGAAGTCGAGTACGCCGGGGCGGCCTTGTTGGAGCATCAGGTTGCGGACGATGTAGTCGCGGTGGACGTATACCTGCGGTTGGGCGAGCAGGGGCGGGAGCAGGGTGTCGGTTACTTGCTGCCAGAGTTGTTTTTGTTTGAAGTTGAACGGTTTGCCGAGTTCTTTGGCGGCGAACCATTCGGGGAAGAGGTTGATTTCGCGCAGCATGGTCTCGCGGTCGTATTCGGGCAGGTCGCCTGCTTTGCCTGATTTTTGCAGCGTAACGAGTTCGTCGATGGCTTCGAGCAGCAGGGCTTTGTGGGCGGCTTCGCCGGTTTCCTGCTGCATGGCGGCGAGATAGGTGGTGCTGCCGAGGTCGTTGAGTGCCATGAAACCCTGTTTTTCGTCAACGTGGAGCACCTGCGGTACGTTAACCGTGTGAAAAAGTTTTTGTACTTTAAGATAAGGCGCGACGCTCATTTTGTCGGGCGGGGCGTCCATGCAGACGACGGTGCGGCCGTCTGAAAAGGTGGCGCGGAAGTAACGGCGGAAGTCTGCGTCGGCAGCGGCGAAGGAAAGTTCGAAATTTTCTTCTGGGTAAACGGTGCGTAACCAGTTGTTCAGTTCGTTTTGTCGTTGCATGGCGTTTTGCGGTTTTTGAGTTTATCAGGTTAAAATAAACGGTATTCTAACTGGCAAATCCGATTTAAGGGACAACTTTGGCTCGTTTATTTTCATTAAAACCGCTGGCGGCTGCGTTGGCGATGGGCTGTGCCGCGACGGCCGCTCAGGCTGCGCCTGCCGAACAGGGGCCGTCTGAAAAGTCGGAGGCGTCGGCGGCGGATTATGTGGCGATACCCAAGGCCGCGCCGTCGGACGTGCTGTCGCTGGGAAGCACTTGTCTGAGCTGTTCGCCCGAAAAACTGAAGGAACACGCTGCCGCAGTGTCCGTGCCGGAAATCCGCCGCAGCGGCGGGGAGGCGCTGCCTGCCGACTATACGCGTCTGACCGCCGATTCGGTGGCCGGGCAGACCAATGTGGGCGTGGGCGCGGAAGGCGACGTGATCGTCGAGCGCAACGACGAAGTGCTCAATGCACAATGGGTGAAATACGACCAGCCTGCCGAGAAGATTACGGCGGGCGATAAGTTTGTGCTGCACCAAAACGGTTCGACCGTGGCCGGCGACACCATCGAGTACAATCTCGTCGACAGCACGGGCGTTACCCATAATGCGCGGGTGGAGGCGGAACGGGACGGACGCCGTCTGCAAAGCGTGAGCGAAACCGCCGAGATGCAGGGCAAAGGCCGCTATAAGCTGATTAACACCAAATTCAATACCTGTTCGCCCGGTGATGCGAGCTGGTATATCAAAGCCCGCAGCATCGAAGCCGATCAGAACAAAGGCATCGGCGTGGCCAAAGGTGCGTCGCTGGTGTTCGGCGGTGTGCCGGTGCTCTATACGCCGTGGGCCGATTTTCCGCTCAACGGCAACCGCAAAAGCGGCTTTCTCGTGCCCACCGTCGGCACCGGTTCAGACGGCCTTGAGTTGGCCACGCCTTATTATCTGAACCTTGCGCCCAATTACGATGCCACCGTTACGCCCGGCGTTATCAGCGGACGCGGTGCGCACATCGGCGGCGAATTCCGTTATTTGCAGCCGAAATATGCGGGTAAGGTCGAAGGCCGCTGGATGCCGGACGATAAGAAAAGCGTCCACAACAACCGCAATCAGGTCAAATTCGAACATTCCCATCAAATTACCGACAAAATCAGCGGCGGCATCGATTTCAACCGTGTTTCCGATGACGACTATTACCGCGATTTCTACGGCCGCGACGACATCGCAGGCAATGTCAACCTCAACCGCCAAGCATGGCTCAATTACAGCGACAAGCTGTGGGGCGGTGCGTTTAACGGCAATCTGACCGCGCAGAAATACCAAACGCTTGCCAATTCCGTCGGCTATAAAGACGAACCCTATGCGCTGATGCCGCGTTTGTCGGGCCGTTGGGAAAAAAGCATCGGTGATGCCGACATTGAAGTCAACGGTCAGTTTACCCGTTTCGAACACGATGAAAAGCAGTCGGGCAACCGTTTGGTGCTGTATCCCAATGCCACTTGGAATTTTCACAACCAATGGGGCTATTTCCGTCCCCGTGTCGGCCTGCACACCACCCATTACGACCTCGACGGTTTCGGCGGTCTGCCGAGCCGCAGCGTCAGCCGTGTGCTGCCGATGGCCAGCATCGATACCGGCATGACCTTCGAGCGCGATGCCTCGCTGTTCGGCAGCGAATACCGCCAAACTCTTGAGCCGCGCCTGTTCTACAACTATATCCCCACCAAAGCGCAAAACGACCTGCCCAATTTCGATTCTTCGGAAAACAGTTTCTCTTACGAACAGCTTTTCCGTGAAAACCTGTATTCGGGCAACGACCGCATCAATTCGTCGAACAGTATTTCCGCCGCCGTCCAAACCCGTCTGCTCGACCCCGAAAACGGCAGCGAACTCGTGCGTGCGGGTGTCGGCCAGAAGTTCTACATTAAAAAAGACAGCGTGTTGCTCGACGGCAGCGTAGGCGAATATGAACGCAACCGTTCCGACTGGGTGGCGTTTGCGCGCGGCAAAGTCAGCGGCAGCGTGTATGCCGATGCCGACATCCATTACAACCAAAACCAAAGCCGTGCCGAAAGCTATTCGGCAGGCATCGTGTACAACCCTGAACCGGGCAAGACATTGAGCGCGCGCTACAAATACGGCCGCAACGAAAAAACCTACCTGCAGGACAACGGCAGCTACCACTACGACCGTTTGAGCCAGATTGACCTCGGCGCGCAATGGCCGCTGCGCAAAAACCTCTACGCCGTCGCCCGTTACAATTACGATTTGCAGGCCAAAAAACCGCTCGAAATCCTAGGCGGGCTGGAATACAAGAGCGGCTGCGGCTGCTGGAGCGCCAGCGTTGTCGGCCAGCATTACGTTACCGGACTCAACAGCAGCAAAAACGCCGTATTCTTCAACCTCCAGCTCAAAGACTTGAGCAATATCGGTAACAATCCCTTTGAAAAACTACGCTTGGCCATTCCGGGCTACAGCAAAACCAACGAGGTAGTCAAACCGTGAATTACAAAACCCTGATTCTCGCCGCTGCCGCGGCAGCCGCCCTGCATACCGCACAGGCCGCCGACATCAAACCTGCCGACAGCATCGCAGCCGTCGTCGACAACGAAGTCATTACCCAGCGTCAGCTCAACCAAGCCGTTGCCGCCGCCCGTAAAAACGCCAAAGGCATCGGCGAAGCAGATTTGCGCAAACAGGTGCTCAGCCAGCTGGTTACCCGTTCGCTGATGCTTCAGGCCGGCAAACGCCGCAACATCGGTGCGACCGAAGCCGAAATCGATGCGGCGGTCGGCAAGGGCGCAAGCAAAGCGCAGCGCCGTAATGCCGCAAATGCCATCATCGTGGAAAAAGTCCGCCAGCAGGCCGTGATGCAGAATGCCCGCGTCAGCGATGCGGAGGTGGACGGCCTGATTGCCCGCGCCAAACAACAGGGCGTGGCTCTGCCCCAAGGAGAACCCGTGCGCCAATACCGCGCCCAACACATCCTGATTAAGGCCGAAGAAAAAGATGCCAAAACCGGCGGCGTTTCCAGTTTTGCCGCGGCAGAGAGCAGCATCCGCAAACTTCAGTCGCAGGCGCGTAAAAAAGGTGCGGACTTCGCTGCACTCGCCCGCCAGTACTCGCAGGACGGCAGCGCCCAGCAGGGCGGCGATTTGGGCTGGTTCGGCGACGGTACGATGGTGCCCGAATTCGAAGATGCCGTGAAAAAACTCAAGCCCGGCCAAATCAGCCCGCCCGTGCGTACCCAGTTCGGCTGGCATCTGATTAAGCTGGTGGACGTTCGCGAAGCAGGCACGCCCGAAGAGCGCCAACGCAATGCGGTGCGCCAGTACATTGCCCAGCAGAAAGCCCAGCAGGCCGGCAACAGCCTGATGCAGCAGTTGCAGGCAGGTTCGCATATCGAAATCCGCCAGTAACCGCAGAACGTGCGGATAACTTAACAGGCCGTCTGAAAATTTTCAGACGGCCTGTGTTTTAAGAAGAGTTGTAATCGTGCGTTGATTTGCCTGGCTGAGGTTGGATTTCTTTCATTCCCTCGCAGGCGGGAATCTATATTTGGAATCCGGTATTTTTTTAACCGGCACTTGTGCATACCAAAGCCGGATTCCCGTCTGCGTGGGAATGACGAAAAACCAAGTATCAACACCAATATCCAAACACAGCCATTGATGCAGGGATGCCGCCATATCCTGCCGAATATAGGGCAAGCCGTACCGGGATGCGGGGATGTTGCGGTTTCCGCACGGATGCGGCTTCCAATCAGTTTTTCCAGTCGGTTTAAATGCCGCTGTTTTCGTAATCCTTCAGGATTTTTTCGTACACCGCGTCGGGCAGGTAGCGACGTATCATGTCGCGCCAACCTTCGGGGCCGATTAAGCCTTTGACCATGGTGGACGAAACTTCGGCGATTTCGCGCGGGGGCATCAGGAAAACGGTGGTGATTTCGGATGCCAGATCGCTGTTGATGTAGCGCATCGCGCGCTCGTATTCGTAGTCGGCGGCGGTGCGGATGCCGCGGATGATGAAGCGTGCGCCGATGTCGCGGGCGTATTGCACGAGAAAGCGGTTTTCAAACACGGTGATTTTGACGTTGGGGAAATCGCGGGTAACGGCCTTGAGCATGTCGCAGCGTTCGCTGATGCTGTAGCTGCTGCGTTTGTCGGGATTGATGCCGATGGCGACGATGAGTTCGTCGAACACGGCCTGCGCTTCGCGGATCATCCAAAGGTGGCCGTTGGTGGGTGGGTCGAAGCTGCCGGCATACACGGCGCGGCGGGTGGTGTCGGTGTTCATGGCGCGGGTTTCAGAATCGGGAAAACGGCAGGATAACGGTGCGGGCGGCGGATGTAAACCCGCAGCCTGCATACGGGGCTGTACATGGACACAGGCCGTCTGAAAATATTTTTCAGACGGCCTGTCTGCCTGAACGGAACCGTTTGGCAAGTTTTCACGGCAGCGGCAGGCGGCGGTTAAAACCACATCCGGCGGCCGCTGTTGCGAGCTACCTGTTCGGGGCTGGGCAGGGGGACGGTGGCCAGGCCGTCTGAAACTTTGACGGCAAGGCTGACGGTGGACATTCCGTCGTCGTCGGTCCATTGGCGGATTTTTTTGAAACCGGCTTGGGCGACGAGCTGGTCGATTTCCTGCTGGCTGCGGCGGCGTACGGCAGGGAGCGACAGTGCGCGCACGGCGGCTTCGGGGCAGGGGTGCCACGGACGGTTGGTGTAAATCAGGAAGCCGCCCTGTGCAACGGCCGCATCCAGCCCTTGCAGCGAGAGGCTGACCAAACCGTTGTCGGAGCAGCGTTCGTACAGGCCGCTGACCACGGCGAGCGTCGGGCGCGGGCTGAGCGAGCGGTAGGCATCGGGATGGAATGCGTCGGCTTCTTCAAAGCGGGCGATGTTTTGCAGGCCGCGTTCTTCAATCAGCATCCGTCCTGCGGCGACATTGCCTGCGCTGCCGTCGAGCAGGCGCACGGAATCGGGACGGATGCTGCCGGAAAGCGCGTCGAGTATGACCGTACCCTGTCCGGCGGCCGCATCGAGTATGTGGACGGGCATACCTGCGGCCTGCAGGCGGGCGAAGGCCGTCTGAACGGCGACGGCGGTGTCGGCGCGGCGCTGGCGCAGGCTGTGCCAGTCGACCGCGTCGAGGTAGTATTTGTCGATAAACCGGCCGACGGCATTTTCGCCCTGCGGTTCGTTGCGGTACACATAATCGAACGCGGCGGCGGAGTCGAAGCCGTGTTCCATGCCGGTTTTCAGACCGGTGCTCCATTGGGCGCCGAGTTTGAGCGCGGCGCGGCAGCCTGCCCAGAATGCGCCGCGCAGGCTGTACGGCGGCAGCGGTGCGGCCATCAGGTCGGCTTCGCGGCGGCTGTCGCCCGAGAGATGGTTTTGCGTGCAGTCGACCGTTTGCAGCGGCTCGTTGAAACGCTCGCGGACAAAGCGTCGGATTTCGTGGAACACCGGCCCGTTGTCGGTTTCGTTAGCCAGGTCGTGGTACAGCCCTTCGAAGACATGGCGCTCTTTGATGCGGCTGCCCAGAAAGCTGTAAAAATCGTGCTGTGCGGCGGCATCGGCAAAACGGTCGCTGCCGGCGAGTAGAAGCTGCACGGGCACGGTAACGGCCTGTGCGTCCGACAAAACTCGGCGGGCGGCATCGTGCAGGGCAAGCAGGTGGCGTGCGGATATTTTGCGCGCAACCAGCGGGTCTTGGCGGTAGGCGGTTTGCCCTTCGCGGCTGTGGGTCAGGCGTTCGGGATCGAGGTCGGCGGTGATGAAGAAGTTGCCTTTGAAACGCTGCACGGCTTTCAGGGCGGTGCGTACGGGCAGGAAGTCGGCCTTCAGCCTGAATGCGGGCGCGAGCAGTACGGCGCAGCGCACGGGCGGTGCGTAATCGTGCAGCCATGCCGCCGCCCAAACCGCGCCCGTGCCTTGCGCGGCAATACAGATGTTTTCGGGCGGGATGCCGTATTCCGTACCGATGTGGCGGATGAAGTCGTCGGTGTCGGCAACGGCGGCGGCGGCTTTCGGGATGTCGCCGCGTTCGCCCGGGCTGTTGCCGTGGCCGCGTGCGTCGAATGCGAACAGGGAGAATCCGCCGAAGCCGATTTTGTCGGCGGCGGCCATCATGCGGCCGGAATGTTCGAGCGCGTCGTGGAGGAATATGACGGCTTTGTCCGCGCCCCCGGCGGGGCGGTGGCGGTAGAACAGGGCCGTGCCGTCGGCGGCGGTGAAGGTTTTTTGTTGTTCCTGCATGGGGGTGTCCTCGGGTGTAACGTTTTCAGAGGGCCTGTTGCGGAAGGCCGTCTGAAAAAAGCTGCAAACGGGTTCTTCGGATTTGTTCTGTTTCGGCGGTATCGGAATCATGGCGGGATGTTCTGCCTTACCCGTTCGGGGGGGGGGGCACGGGCAAACCGAAAGCATGAACACAAAATACAGCCTGTTTTTTATAGACAGCGGAAACGGGCGGATGTTGCGTTTCAGACGGCGTCAGGCCGTCTGAAAACCTATTGCCGTTTCAAATCGGGGCGGACGAACAGGTACAGCAGCAGCGATGCCGCCGCGCCCAAAGTGTCGGCCAGCATGTCTTTCTGCGCGTCCCAAATATCGCCCTGCGAGCCGAGAAATTCCGTGCCCGCGTTGCCGCCTTCGATGACGGCATACTGCCATTCGATGATTTCATAGGCCGCCGCCACGCTCATGATGAAAAACAGCGAGAAAAACAGCGCCAGCGGCAGGCCGCAGAGACGGCGGCGCAGCAGCCATTCGGCCATCGGAAAGGCGTAAAAGCCGATGATGAAGTGGCCGACGCGGTCGAAATGGTTGCGGCCTTCGCCCAACAGCGGCGAGAGCAGGCGGTTGGCCCAATCAAACGGGACATCGGCGAACGTGTAGTGCGCGCCGACGGTGTGCATCAGAATCCACAGGCTCATCAGCAGGTAGGCGGTGTTGCTGAAACGGAATTTCGGCGCGGTCAATACCAAGCCCGCAAACACCGCCATCACGGGCAGGATTTCCGCCCACCATACGGCGCGGCTGGCGGGAGCGATGGCCGACCATACCATAACGGCAGCGGCGGCCAGCGCGAGAAAAAGGGGGAACAGGATGCTGTTTTTGTTTCGGGACACAAGGTTTCCTTCGGGTGTGTGCGGTGCGGCTGCGCGGTTCGTAAGCCGCCGTGCGGGTGTGTGGCCGGGCTGTTTTACCGTATGGTTTTTGTCGGGCGGCGCGGCGGCGGTCGGTGCCGGCAGGCTGCGTCTCGGAAGTACGCCGGTAACGGGCAATTTGACGGCGGCCGAATCAGTCGGCGGGAATTTGAAACACAGCCCGTTGGTATCCGGGTCGGGACATTCAGACGGCCTGTTCCGCGCGCGGCAAGTCTGTTCGGGATTATCCGTCATTTTCCCGCCGTTATGTTGCGGCGGTAAAAAAACGGCAGAATTTCGGATTGGACGGTGTTTCCCGATGGCCGAACACGCAGGCCGTCTGAAAATACGGTGCGGTAAGACGGGTTTCGATGTTCGGATGCTAACTGTGTTTTCAGACGGCCTTGCCGCACGTTTGGGAAAATCTTTTCGGGTACGGCGTTAATCACACACCGGTGCGACGGATTTTCCCGATTTCCGCCATTTCCGTGCAGGCGGGAATCTATGTTTGAAATCCGGTATCTTGTTGTGAAACAAATATTTGTGAACATTGCAGCCAGTTTCCCTCCTGCACCGGCATAACGAAAATAAGCGTTAATGCTGTCCAAACGCAGCCTTCGGGATGAAGGGTCGGCAGGGCTGGGCGGCATCGGTTTCGGACGGGGAAAAATCCGTTGGCGGCATCGGCGGCAAATCTTCCCGCTGCCGAATCTGCCGAACCCGAATGCCGTTGGAAGCCCCGTTGATGCGCCGTTTGCAGCCTGAGGCCGTCTGAAACGCCGGCATACCTGTGATACACTGTTGCATCTTTCGGCTGTCTGCCGTACCTGTTTCCAACGCCCGTTTCCCGAAACCATGCTCACTTATACGCCCCCCGAATCCCGTTCCGTGCCCACCCGCGAAAAACCTTGGCTGCTGCTGCTTTTGGCGTTTGCCTGGCTGTGGCCGGGCGTGTTTTCGCACGATTTGTGGAATCCTGCCGAACCGCAGATTTTTACTGCGGTGGAAGGGTTGGGCGGCGGCGGATGGCTGCCGCAGGTGTTCGGGCGGCCTTTTTTCGATGCGTCGCCCGTGTATGTGTGGACGGCGGCGCTGTTTGAGCGGCTGCTTTCGCCGTGGGCGGCGGATACTTATCCGGCGGCGCGTTTCGCCAGCGTGGCGTTTACCGCGCTGGGCCTGGCCTGTTGCGGCATGGCGGGTTACCGCTTTTTGGGCAGGCATCACGGCAGGAGTGTGGTGCTGATACTGCTCGGTTCGGTGGGCATGCTGCCGATGGCGCACCTGATGAGCGGGATGTCGGTGGTGTTTGCCGCGCTGTCGATGGTGTTGGGCGGTTTTGCGCTGTCGCAGCACCGTGCCGTTGCCGCGCCGCTGCTGTTGGGCGGCGGCTGGGTGCTGCTTTCCCTGTCGGGCGGGTTGGTGCTGACGGCGGCCATGATGCTGCTGGCTTTGGCGCTGCTGTTCAGCAGGCAGTGGCGTTTCCGCCGTTATTACGTCACGCTGGTGGGCGCGCTGGTGTTGGCGCTGCCGCTGATTCCCGTGTATCCGCTGGTGTTGCGTTATGCCGAACCCGAAGCGTTTGCCGTGTGGCGCAGTGCTTATGCGTTGGGCGCATTCGGCGGTTTCGATACCGTTCAGATGGCCTTCAGCCTGCCGTATTATCTGAAAAACCTGTTGTGGTTTGCCTTGCCTGCATGGCCGCTGGCGGTATGGACGGCCTGTCGCAGCCGCATTGCCGATACCCGCTGGGGCGTGTTGGCATTGGCTTGGCTGGTTGTGGCGGCGGTGTTGCTGTCGTTGTCGCCGCACCGTTTCCAAGATCATTTAATCTGGCTGATGCCGCCGCTCGCGCTGGCGGGTGCGGCGCAGCTCGACGGTTTGCGGCGCGGTGCGGCGGCGTTTATCAATTGGTTCGGCATTGCGGCTTTCGGCCTGTTTGCCGTGTTTCTTTGGACGGGCTTTTTCGCCATGAATTTCGGCTGGCCGGAAAAGCTGGCCGAACGGTCGCGCTATTTCAGCCCGTATTACATCCCCGAAATCGACCTGATGCCGATGCTGGTGGCCTTGTCGTTTACGCCGCTGTGGTTGTGGGCGATTACCCGCAAACACATCCGCGGCAGGCAGGCCGTTACCAACTGGGCGGCGGGCGTTACGCTTGCCTGGGCGCTGCTGATGACCCTGTTTCTGCCGTGGCTCGATGCTGCCAAGAGCCATGCCCCCGTTGTCCGCCAAATGGAAGCCGCCTTGCCGCCGGCTTTGCAACGGCAGCTTTCAGACGGCCGGGCCTGTGTGGCCGTTTCTTCCGCCGACATCCGTATGCGTATTTTCTGGAAACAGTACGGCAGCATTCCGCTCGTGCCCGAAGGCAACTGCCGTTACCGTCTTGTCCACACGCCCAAAGGCACGCCGGTTCCGCAAGGCAGCGTGTTGGTTTGGGAAGGCGCAAGACCGCGCAATAAGGTGGAAGGTTTTGCGTTGTGGGATATTAAGCCGGAGATGCGGTGAAGTGGCGTTCCGACAGAATTTGTGCATTGAAAATACGGGAAGTTTTTCGGCTGCCGGACGTGTTGGAACATTAGTCCGGAGTTTGGCCGCCGCATTCAGAAAGGCCGTCTGAATCCAATTGATTGAACGGTGGGTAATCAAAATAAAAGTAGGTTGTGTGATATTGTGTTGATACGAGATTGCGCCGTCATTCCCGCAGGCGGGAAACCATCTTGATATTCACAAGTGCTTGTTGAAAATACAAATACCGATTCCAAGCTTGGATTCCCGCCTGCGCGCGAATGACGAAAAATAACAGCCTCGACGGAATATCCGAACGCCTGAACACAGCCTTGTTTTTTAGGGATTTTTCAGACAGCCTGAAGCCGTGGAGAAATTTTTAATGTGGCCGTCTGAAACCTGAACTGTTGGGCTGCGTTTGGATATGTTGGGCACACCGGCAAAACAATCTTCAAATACGCCAATCCAATTGGCCGAACGGGCAGTCAATCAAATAAAAGCAAAAGGCCGTCTGAAAATATTTTCAGACGGCCTTTTGCTTTTATGCTTTCACAGCATCCATCAATCCCGACGGATGTTGCTCGTGATGTTGTTGGTGTCGAATTCGGCACTGTGCGACTCCTGCGGAACGTTCGGAGCGTGCGGCTTGTCGTCGGCCATATTGTCCAAATCCTGGCCCGGCTCGGAAGCGGTGTCGCCGATGTTGATGTTGGTCAGGCTTTCGAGAATGATGGCGGATGCCAGATTTTGGCTGGTACGGTACACCATCGCCAAGCCCGCTTCTTCGGCAGGGGTGGACACATATTTCACCACGCTGCGGTTGCCGGTTTTGGGATTTTTTTCCATGTCCACTTTAACCTGGCGGCTGCGTTTGTAGAGGCTCAATACCGTGCCTTTTTTGAGGCCGTCGGCTTCGCCTTTGTTGAGCGTGATGGTTTGGAACTGGCCGGCTTCGCTCACGCCTTCGAAGATGGAAACGACTTTGGCGCTGACGTGCTGCGCGGGTGCGTGCGGCATCATGTGGAAGCTGTCGCCTTCATCGGTCATTTTCAGCAGGAAGTCGCCTTTGCGGATTTCGGATACCGCTTCTTCCACAATCATCGGCTGCGCGGTTTGGGTCGGCACTTTCACGAGCGGGTGGAGACGGGTGTAGTATTCGCCGTCTTTCAGGTATTCCGCATCTTTTTCGCTGCGTCCGTCCAGCGCGCTGTTGGTGTAGGGCAGGGTGCTGACGATACCGCTGAACACGACTTCCTGACCGAGATATTTTTTGGTGTCGGGGTCGGTAATGTCTTTAACGGCACGGTAAACGAGATAGCGGCCCGGTTCGGTAACGCCGTAGGCGTACACGCGGTTGCCTTTGGTGTAAATCAGGCGGTTGTCGGGGCCTTCAATCAGACGGGGGGCGTTTTGCGTCTGCATCTGCGGGATGACCTGCGGATGCTGCATAAACATGCGGTAGAAATTGACGTTGACGGTTTGGATGCCGTAGCCCGCGGATGTTTCGCGCACGCGCGGACGCAGTTTGATGACGGGAATGTTGCTGCCGTCGCTGCTGCGCTCGAAGCCTAAACGGGCGCGGCCGTTGACGCGGCGCAGTTCGAGTACCTGGCCCGGATAGATGGTGTGCGGATTGCGCACGTCGCTGCGGTTTGCGCCCCACAGACGGTTCCACTGCCACGGGCTGTAAAGGTATTTGTTGGAGATGCTCCACAGGGTGTCGCCCGGTTTGACGACGTAGCGCTGCGGCGCATTGGGGCGGATTTTCAGTTCGGCGGCCTGTACTTGCGCGGAAATGGCCAGACCGGCGGCGCAAAGCAGGGTTATAATACGTTTTTGCATGACGGTTTCCCTTGAAACGTTTCGGTTTGCTTTAATTGATAATAACAATGGGCTTCGCTGCCCTTGATACACTAAAATTCAGAAAAAGACATTTTATCACTGAATGTTGCCGTCATCATAGCACTAAACGCACATACTATTATTGTTGGAACTAATTATGGCCTTATTAAATATTTTGAAATATCCCGACGAACGCCTGCATACCGTGGCCAAACCGGTGGAAGCGGTGGATGAGCGCATCAAAACGCTTGTTGCGGATATGTTTGAAACCATGTACGAAGCGCGCGGCATCGGCCTTGCGGCCACGCAAGTGGATGTGCACGAGCGCGTGGTGGTGATGGATTTGACCGAAGACCGCAGCGAGCCGCGCGTGTTCATCAATCCCGTGATTACGCATAAAGACGGCGAAACCACCTACGAAGAAGGCTGTCTGTCGGTGCCCGGGATTTATGATACGGTAACCCGTGCCGAACGCGTTACCGTGGAAGCATTGGACGAAAACGGCGAAAAATTCACGCTTGAAGCCGACGGTTTGCTGGCGATCTGCATCCAGCACGAGCTGGATCACCTGATGGGCAAAGTGTTTGTCGAATATTTGTCCCAACTGAAGCAGAACCGCATCAAAACCAAGCTGAAAAAACGGATGAAGCATGATTTGTAAGGCTTTTCAGACGGCCTTGCTACCGTGTGAAGGCCGTCTGAAAAAAACGCCGGTTCGGTTTGATAAGGCTGGGCGGATTTAGTCGCTTTTGCGCAACAGATGCGCTGCCGTCTGAAAAAACCGCTGTTTTTTAACGGCGCGATATTGTCGCGGAAGCGATACATTTTTGTTTTCCGTAAACGGAAATATCCATGAAAACGGCGGTTCTGCCGGCAAGTTGCCGCCCGAATGCCGAATATCCTCCAAAACGGCAGTTGTCCGAACCGGCAGGGCGGGCAGTATGCCGCAGTCCGCAACGGCCTTGTCCCCGTCCGATATGACGATTCCCATTGTTTCAGACGGCCGTGTGCCGCTAAGGCCGTCTGAAACTCCATTCCACAGCGAGAACAGCCATGAAAGTCATTTTTGCAGGAACGCCCGATTTTGCCGCCGCCGCCCTGAAAGCCGTTGCCGCCGCAGGGTTCGACATCCCGTTGGTGCTGACCCAGCCCGACCGCCCGAAAGGGCGCGGAATGCAGCTTCAGCCGTCGCCCGTGAAGCAGGCGGCGCTGTCGCTCGGTTTGCAGGTGGAGCAGCCTGAAAAACTGCGCAACAACGCCGACGCGCTGCAAATGCTGAAAGACGTGCAGGCCGATGTGATGGTGGTGGCCGCTTACGGCCTGATTCTGCCGCAGGAAGTGCTCGATACGCCGCGCCACGGGTGTTTGAACATCCATGCTTCGCTGCTGCCGCGCTGGCGCGGTGCCGCGCCGATTCAGCGCGCCATTGAAGCGGGCGATGCCGAAACGGGCGTGTGCATCATGCAGATGGATGCCGGTTTGGACACGGGCAATGTGGTCAGCGAACACCGTTATGCCGTCAAGCCCGACGATACCGCCGCCCAAGTGCATGATATGTTGATGGAATTGGGTGCGGCTGCGATTGTTGCCGATTTGCAACGCCTGAAGCAGGAAGGCCG
This sequence comes from Neisseria sp., assembly GCF_041804105.1. Classification (GTDB taxonomy): domain Bacteria; phylum Pseudomonadota; class Gammaproteobacteria; order Burkholderiales; family Neisseriaceae; genus Neisseria. Next base: position 23,891 of record NZ_JBHCJY010000053.1, on the reverse strand, counting down.
TCTGAAAAGCACGCCGCAGCCCGAAGATGGTGTAACCTATGCACAAAAATTGAGCAAAGACGAAGCGCGCATCGATTGGCGGGAGCCTGCGGATGTGATTGAACGCAAAATCCGCGCCTTCAATCCCGTACCCACCGCATGGGCGGAATGGGACGGCAAACCGCTGAAAATCTGGCGCGCCGAAACGGTTAACCGAGGCGGCAAGGCAGGCGAAGTGCTGTACTGCGGTTCAGACGGCCTGATTGTTGCCTGCGGGGAAAATGCGCTGAAAATCACGGAATTGCAGCCCGCCGGCAGCAAGCGGATGGACATCGCCGCGTTCGCGGCCGGGCGGACGGTTGAAACGGGAACGGTTTTGTAGGGCGGGTTTGTCCGCCGCAATCTGGGTTCGGTCCGTGCTTTTGGAAAGTATGGATGACCGCAAAACCGCAACAGGCCGCCTGAAACCGGTTTTCAGACGGCGTCTGTTCCGAAGCGGACGAATGGGTGCGGTTTGCCGTTTTGAATGTCCGGTTGGTTTGCGGTGCCGAATGCGATTGAAAAAACTGTCCCTGCCGCCAATCTTCCTGATGCGGAATGGTGAAAGGCTGCTGGTTCGGGTATGCCGAATCGGATAATGATGGTGCGGATAAACGCCCAACCGTTTGTCGGGTATTCATCATTCCACAGATTGATTCAGACGGCCTTTGGCTGTCGGCCTTAGCCGTACCCGTCAGGCCGTCTGAAAGCGCCTTTAAGGAAACCTCATGCGTTACAACGAATTCAACCAGCCCGTCGGCGATGTGCTGTCTGATTATCAGGCGGGCGAAAAACCGGAGGCAACGCTGTTGCAGGGGCGGTTTTGCCGTTTGGAAAAACTTTCGGCGGCCAAGCACGGCGGCGATTTGTATGAGGTGTACGCCGGCCCGTTGCAGAATTGGACGTATCTGTCGCTGAATCCTGTGGCAGACCAAGCCGAACTGGCGCAGATGCTGGGCCGCAATGAGGCATCGGTTGACCCGTATTATTTCGCCATTGTCGATCATGAAAGCGGCAGGGCGGTCGGTTCGGTTGCGTTGCAGCGCATCGATACCGCCAACCGCACGGCGGAAGTCGGCTGGGTGGTGTATTCCGACAGGTTGAAGCGCACGCGAATCGCTACGGAAGCACAGTTTCTGCTGGCGGAATATGTGTTTGAAACGCTGCGATACCGCCGTTATGAATGGAAGTGCGACGCGCTGAACGAACCTTCCCGCAAAGCTGCATTGAGGTTGGGTTTCCAATACGAAGGCACGTTCCGTCAGGCCATGGTTTACAAAGGCCGTAACCGCGATACGGCTTGGTTTTCGATGCTGGATTCGGAGTGGCCGCAGATCAGGCAGCGTTTCGTGTGCTGGCTCGATGACGCGAATTTTGATGAAAACGGCCGACAGCGTGCGGCTTTGGGGGAAATCCGGTAGCCCTGATGCCGCTTGCGGAAAGGCGGATTCGATGGATGAGGGATGTCCGAATGCCTGATTTCTATCAATACCGCAGGATTCCGATGTTCCGAAACCAGGGTTCATGTGCAGGCATGACGGCAGTTTTCAGACGGCCTGATAAACTGCTTTGAAGAAACGCGCAGGCCGTCTGAAATCAGGCCGTGTTTTTTCCTGTGTCGGTTGGATTTCCGTTATTTCTTTAGAAGGCGGGAATCTGGTTTCAAGGAGAAAACCGTGGATTGTGCCGCTTGGAAAAGGCGGCGCCGATGCAGAAAATGACGCGCTGACTTAATGCGGCCGCCAACAAAAACATTTATTTCAAGAAAGCCCGTTGACATGAGTATGGCACTTGCCCAAAAACTCGCTGCGCAAAGCATCGCCCAAGTGGCGGAAGGCCGCAACCTGCAGGACGTGCTGGCGGGTATCCGTGCGGCGCATCCCGAGTTGAGCGCGCAGGAAGCGGGTGCGTTGCAGGACATTGCCTACGGCAGCCAGCGTTATCTGGGCAGTTTGAAATATATGCTCGGCAAGATGCTGAAAAAGCCCATCGACAATCCGCAGCTCGAAAGCCTGCTGATTGCGGCGATGTACCAGCTCCATTACAGCCGCAATGCGCCGCATGCGGTAGTCAACGAAGCGGTGGAAAGCATTGCGAAAATCGGGCGCGGGCAGTACCGCTCGTTTGCCAACGCCATCCTGCGCCGTTTCGTGCGTGAGCGCGAAGGGTTGGAAAAATCCTGCAAATTCAACGATACGGCGAAATTCAACCTGCCGCAGTGGTGGATTGAATACCTGAAAAACCATTATCCGAAGCATTGGAACAACATTGCCGCGAGTTTGCAGCAGCATCCGCCGCTGACGTTGCGGGTTAACCGCCGTCTCGGTGATGCCGAAGGTTATGCGGCGAAATTGGCCGAAGCGGGTATCGAAGCCCGCGTGTTGGACGATTATGCGATTACTTTGGCCGAAGCCGTGCCGGTGGGCAGGCTGCCCGGTTTTTCAGACGGCCTGGTGTCGGTGCAGGACTTCGGTGCGCAGAAAGCTGCGCATCTGCTGAACCCGCAAAACGGTTGGCGCGTACTTGATGCCTGTGCCGCACCCGGCGGCAAAACGGGGCATCTGCTGGAATGGGCAGACTGTACCGTAACCGCGTTGGACATCGATGCAGGCCGTCTGAAACGGGTGGAAGACAACGTGCGCCGCTTGGGTTTTGAAAACCGCGCCGATTTGAAATGCGCGGATGCGGCCGATTTGGATGCGTGGTGGGACGGCAAACCGTTTGATGCGGTGTTGGCCGACGTGCCGTGTACGGCTTCGGGCGTGGCCAAGCGCAATCCCGACATCAAATGGCTGCGCCGTCCGGCCGATGCTGCGAAAACCGCCCGCCAACAAGAGTTACTTCTTGACAGGCTTTGGCAGACTCTGACAAAAAACGGCACTATGCTGCTGGCAACCTGCTCGATATTTGCGGAAGAAAACGGGCAGCAGTTGGAAAAATTTTTAAACCGCCATGCGGATGCGGTGTGTACCGAATCCCATGTGCTTCTTCCCAATAAACACCAAGATGGCTTTTATTACGCGCTTATTCAAAAGCAGTAAAACACTGCTGCTGTTGCCGCTTCTGCTGCTTGTGTCTTTTCAGACGGCGGCCGAAGGCATCAGTGCTACCCGTGCCGAAGCGAAACTGACGGCATCGGGTCAACTCGCCGTAAGCAGCCGTTTCAAAACCGAACTGCCCGATCAGCTCAAACAGGCGCTCAAGCAGGGCGTGCCGCTGAATTTCACCTTGAGCTACCGGCTCTCCGCGCCGACCGTGGCATCGTACCGCTTCAAGCTCAACGAACTGGTGGGCGGCGAAAACAGCGTGCGCTACAAACTTTCCTACCATCCGCTGACCAGCCGTTACCGCCTTTCCATCGGCACGTTTTCCACCGAATACGCCGGCCTTGAGACCGCGTTGCGCGGCGTGGGCGCGATTGCCAACTGGCGCGTACTCGACAGCGGCACGCTCGAAGGCGTGAAGCCGTCTGAAACCCGTGCCGAAATCCGCTTGCAGTTGAGTACGTCGCAACTGCCCAAACCTTTCCAAATCAACGCTTTGACTTCTAAAAACTGGAGCCTCGACTCCGGTTGGAAATCCCTTTCAATCACGCAGGAATAAGCCATGCGGCGCTTTCTTCTTACCGCCGCTTTTCTGGCGGTCATACTGCTTTATGCCTTAACCGTCGCCACCGACAACAGCAACCTGCTGGGAGCTTATTTTTGGTGGATTATCGCCCTGACCGTGCTGTTGCTGACGGTTTTGGCGACGGTGTTGGTGCGCTATGTGTGGATGCTGCTGCGCGACAGCAAGCGCGGCCTGTTCGGTTCGCAGATTGCGCGGCGGCTGGCGGCGATGTTTACGTTGGTGGCGGTGTTGCCGGGGTTGTTTCTGTTCGGCATTTCCGCCCAGTTTATCGGCGGCACGATTAATTCGTGGTTCGGTAACGATACCCACGAGGCGCTCGAACGCGGCTTGAATTTGAGCAAATCCGCGCTGAATCTGGCGGTGGACAATACCGTCAGCCATGCCACGCCGATACAGATCGATCTGATTACCGCCTCTTCGCTCAACAGCGATTTGGGCCAGGCGCTTGAGAATGCCCCGAATGCCCCCGATTTCGTGCAGCTTGCATTGTTCAACCTCGACAAAAAACGGGTGGACAAAAACATCAACCCGCAAAAACTCGGCATGCCTTCACTCAACGCTGAAGAAACCGCGTTGCTGGAGTCTTCCGGTTCGGCGCGCAGCATCGAAAACATCAACGGCAAACTGTATGCGCAAGGCTGGCTGGCTTTGGGCGAATACAAAAAACAGAATTACGCGCTGTTTTTCCGCCAGCCGATTCCCGACAATGTGGCGCAAGATGCCACGCTGATCGAATCCGCCCGCGCCAAATATGCCGAACTGTCTTATGCCAAGCAGGGTTTGCAGAATTTCTTCCTGATTACACTGCTGGTGGCGGCGCTTTTGGCGATTTTCCTTGCACTCGTGATGGCGCTGTATTTCTCGCGCCGCTTTGTCGAACCGGTATTGTCGCTGGCGGAAGGCGCACGCGCCGTGGCACAGGGCGACTTTACCCAGAAGCGCCCCGTGTTCCGTAACGACGAATTCGGACGGCTCACGCATCTGTTCAACCACATGACCGAACAGCTTGCGATTGCCCAAGAAGCCAGCGAACAAAACCGTCTGCAACAGGAAGCCGCCAGGCATTATCTCGAAACCGTATTGGGCAGCCTGACCACCGGCGTGGTCACCACCGACGATACAGGCCGTCTGAAAACCTACAACAAAGCCGCCGAACGCATTTTGGGTGTGGAACTGGCCGGTTTGCAGGGCAGCGATTGGCATGATTGGCGCGGCCAGTCGCCGCGGCAGAACATTTTGGCCGAAACCTTCGCCGCCATTACCGAAAGCGCGGCTTCGCCCAAACCGGTGCAGCTTCCTTACGCCTCGCCCGACGAAGCCCGCATCCTGCTGGCCAAAGCCACCGTTTTACCCGAAGACAACGACCACGGCATCGTGATGGTGTTTGACGACATCACCACGCTGGTGCGCGCCCAAAAAGAAGCCGCATGGGGCGAAGTGGCCAAGCGTTTGGCGCACGAAATCCGCAATCCGCTCACCCCCATCCAGCTTGCCGCCGAAAGATTGGCATGGAAATTGCATGACAAACTCGGGGAGCAGGACGCGCAAATCCTGACCCGTTCCACCAATACCATCGTCAAGCAGGTGGCCGCGCTCAAGGAAATGGTCGAAGCCTTCCGCAATTACGCCCGCGCCCCGTCGCTGACTTTGGAAAAACTTGATCTGAATGCCATTACCGAAGAAGTTTTGCTGCTCTACGAAGGCAGCGCGTGTACATTTACTGCCAAATTCAGTAATATACCGCTGTTGATCAACGCCGATACCACCGCCATGAGGCAGGTGTTGCACAACATTTTCAAAAATGCGGCCGAAGCGGCCGAAAGCGATGCCGAACCGCAGGTCCGGATTGAAACCTACCTCTCTTCAGACGGCGTTGAAAGCGTTTTGGCCGTCTGCAACAACGGCAAAAGTTTCAGCAAAGAAATGCTGCATCAGGCGTTCGACCCTTATGTAACCGACAAACCCACCGGCACCGGACTCGGCCTGCCGGTCGTAAAGAAAATCATCGAAGAACACGGCGGCCGCATCAGCCTGAGCAATCAGGACGGCGGCGGGGCCTGTGTCCGGATTTCCTTACCCTTATTGGTAAAAGAAGAAAGCTATGCGAAGCAGTGATATATTGATTGTTGACGACGAAGTAGGCATCCGCGACCTACTCTCCGAAATCCTTCAAGACGAAGGCTACACCGTCGCTTTGGCCGAAAACGCCGAAGAAGCCCGCCGCCTGCGCCATCAGGTGCGCCCCGCGATGGTGCTGCTCGACATCTGGATGCCCGACTGCGACGGCATTACATTATTGAAAGAATGGGCGAAAAACGGCCAGCTCAACATGCCCGTGGTGATGATGAGCGGCCATGCCAGCGTGGAAACCGCCGTCGAAGCCACCAAAATCGGCGCCATAGACTTTCTCGAAAAACCCATCGCCCTGCAAAAACTCCTTGCCGCCGTTGACCGCGCGCTCAAACACAGCGAAATGCAGGCGGCTTCGGGGCTGAATTTCGACCGTTTGGGCAACAGCCCCGTGGTTCAGGATTTGAGCCACGCGCTGACCGCTGCCGCGGCCACCAAAGCCAATACGCCCATCCTGCTGACCGGCGAACCCGGTTCCGCTTTCAAAATCGTTGCCCGTTATTTCCAAAAGCCCAACACGCCTTGGGTAGAGCCTGCAAAAACCGAACACATCGTCGATATTCCGATGGAACTGCTGCAAAAATCCGTCGGCGGCGTACTGTATTTGGGCGACGTATCCGAATACAGCAAAAACATCCTGCAAGGCATTGCTTTCCTGTTCGGTAAGGCCGAACGTCAGAACATCCGCATCGTTTGCGCATGCAGCGACGATCCGGAAGAATTTACCGGCGCAGACAGCAAACTGCCTGCTCTTGCCAAAGCGGTTACCGTCGACATTCCGCCGCTGCGCAGCCAGCCCGACGACATTGCCTTTCTGGTCAACCAAGTGCAGGGCGAATTGAGCGACACCCAAAAAATCCCGCCCGCAACGTTCAGCGTCGGCGCACTCAACATCCTGCGCCAATACGACTGGCCGGGCAACTACGACCAACTGCGCGGCATCGTCAAAAACCTGATGCTCGAAGCCGACGGCGGCGAAGTGAGCGAACAGGACGCGGGTGCAGCCTTCGGGCAGGGCGGTTCGGGCGGCGGTTCGGAAATCATCGGCGGCTTCAATTTCAATATGCCGCTGCGCGAATTGCGCGAAGAACTCGAACGCCGTTATTTCGAATACCACATCGCGCAGGAAAACCAAAACATGAGTCGCGTTGCGCTTAAAGTAGGTTTGGAGCGCACCCACCTTTACCGCAAACTCAAACAGCTCGGCATCAGCGTTACCCGCCGAAACGGTGCGGATAAAGGCGAAGAGTAAGGTTTGTTTTAACGTCTGGCCGATATGGGCAAACAGGCCGTCTGAAAGTTTTTCAGACGGCCTTTGGTATGCGGTTGCAGCGGTTTGATAAACCTGTAAAATATTTCGGAATTGTGCATTATCACGGTCGTTATTGTAAAACTTTCGTGATGGTGCCAATCCGCTCTGCCGTTTGTGCCGCCTGCGGTTTGCCGTCCCGTATCCATTCGCCGAATGGCTGACAGGCCGTCTGAAAACCGACGGTTCGGATTTCAGACGGCCTTTGGAATGACTTTGCAACATTACATTAAGGAAACCGAAATGCTTCAACACTTTAATCCCAGTTCAACAAACCCGAGACGAGCCGTTCAGGCATGGCAGATTCTGATTGCCGCCGCGATGAACAGGCAGATTCACAGTTATAAAACCTTATCCGAACTGATGTACGGCAAACCGGTGCCGAATGTGATGAGCGGCATATTGGGACATATCGCTTTTTATTGTGTTGAAAACGGCCTGCCGCCGCTGAATGTGCTGGTTGTCAACGAAACAACAGGTTTGCCGGGAGACGGCATTCCTGTTTCGCAGGACTTAAACAGTTCGCGTGAATCGGTGTATCAATACGGTTGGTACAATCTGTATCCCCCTGCCGAGCAAGAGTTTGCGGCAGCCTACGAGCGCAATCAGTCTGAATAATCACAACAAACCGACCGGCCTGAAGCCGCACGGGCATCAGGCCGTCTGAACACACAAAACGGGAAAACACATGAACGAAACCGAACGCTATGCGTGGCTGCAACTGGCATTCACGCCCCATATCGGTGCGGAGAGCTTTTTAATGCTGCTGCAACGTTTCGGCAGTGCATCCGCCGCATTGTCCGCACAGGCAGACGACATTTTGCCGTTTGTCCACCACAAACAGGCCGCATCGGCATGGCGGGGCGGCGAAAAGCGCGCGCAGGCTCAGCAGGCCGCAGAAGCCGCGCTGAAATGGGCGATGCAGGACAACTGCCGCCTGATGCTGTTGGGCGACGAAGATTATCCCGTGATGCTGACCGAAGGCATCACGCCGCCGCCCGTGCTGTTTCTGCGCGGCAATCCCCGTCTTTTGGCAAAGCCCGCAGCCGCCATCGTCGGCAGCCGCCACGCCACGCCGCAGGCCATGCAGACCGCGCAGGAATTCGGCTGCGCGATGGTTGAAAAAGGCATTGTCGTGGTTTCGGGTATGGCCGCAGGCATCGATACCGCCGCCCATCAGGGTGCGCTGCTTTCAGACGGCCATACCGTTGCCGTGTGGGGAACGGGCATCGACCGCATTTATCCGCAGTCCAACAAACAGCTTGCCTATCAAATTGCCGAAAAAGGGCTGATCATCAGCGAATTCCCGCTCGGTACCCGGCCGCTTGCCGGCCATTTTCCGCGCCGCAACCGCATTATCGCTGCGCTGGCGCACTGTACGCTGGTGGTAGAAGCCGCGCCCGAATCCGGCTCACTGATTACCGCACGTTTGGCGGCGGAGATGGGGCGCGAAGTGATGGCCGTGCCCGGTTCTATCCACAATCCGCACGCCAAAGGCTGCCACAAGCTCATCAAAGAAGGCGCGAAACTGGTGGAATGTCTGGACGATATTGTGCAAGAATGCCCGCAACTGTTGCAAAGTAACCCGTTGTGGCCTTATTCTATAAATAAAGTAACGCAGCAGACCGCGCCGGAGCACGGGAAACCGGCAGAGCCGCCGCCTGCGCATCGGAACGGTTTTGAAGCTGCGGTATCCAAGCCGCCGTATCAGCCGCAGGAACGGGTGGTACAGTCAGAAGCACCGGAAGCACAGCCGCCCGTGCCAACCCTTGAAAAAACGCAAAACGGCGGCAATCCGATATTATTGGATGCCATGGGTTACGATCCCGTCCACCCCGACACATTGTCCGAACGGCTCGGTATGGCCGCCTACGATGTGTATGCGCAACTGATGGAGTTGGAATTGGACGGTATGGTTGCCGTTCTTCCGGGCGGGCGTTACCAGCGTGTTCGATAGCGTGCAGGGCAAACTGCCTGCCGTTGCAGAAACGCCTGCATTGTGCCGAAGATTAAGATTGTTCCGTTTTCAGACGGCATACCATAATTAAACATGGGTTTGCGGATATCCGCCGCCGCAAACCTGAAACAGACCTTGTTCCGATGCCGTCTGAAAACACCGTTGGCCGGCATACCCGATCAGACACGGGCCAGCCGCCCGTTCCCATTTTTCAGACGGCCTTGTCCGTTTTTAAGGAAACCGCATGACCGAAGTCATCGCCTTTTTAATCGAACATTTCCAAGATTTCGATACCTGCCCGCCGCCCGACGATTTAGGGCGCATTCTCGAAGATGCGGGTTTTGACAGCAGCGAAATCGGCAACACGCTGATGATGATGGAGATTTTGTTCAACAGCTCCGAATTTTCAGCCGAGCCTTACAGTGCGCACGCCATCCGCGTGTACAGCCGCGACGAAGCCGAAGCGCTGCCCGCCGAAGTGCTCGGCCTGATGCACTATCTCGAAACCGCCAATGCGGTTACGTCGGCACAGCGCGAAGTGGTGATTCATGCGCTGATGCACATCCCGCCCGAGGAAATCAGCGTCGATACCGCAAAAGTGCTCACGCTGCTGGTGTTGTGGGCGCACAAATCCGAGCTGCCCGTGCTGATCGGCGACGATTTGATGGCCGCGCTGCACGGCGAAGCGGTTATGCACTGAGGCCGTCTGAAACTGCGTGGGCGCACGTTGCGCCCGTTGTGCGGTTCGGACTGTGTGCAGAGCCGGCGGCATCGGGCGGTAAACCGTTTTTCAGACGGCCTGTTCCCTAAGGCCGTCTGAACCCGAATCCGGATTTAAAAATACAGATCACAGATAAAGAAGAGAAAATTCATGGCAAAAAACCTGTTAATTGTGGAATCTCCGTCCAAAGCCAAAACGCTGAAAAAATACCTCGGCAGCGATTATGAAATTCTGGCTTCCTACGGCCATGTGCGCGATTTGGTGCCGAAAAATGGTGCGGTCGATCCCGAAAACGATTTCGCCATGAAATACCAGCTTGTCGCCCGCAACAGCAAACACGTCGATGCGATTGTGTCGGCGGCGAAAGAGGCCGAAAACCTTTATCTGGCAACCGACCCGGATAGGGAAGGCGAGGCGATTTCGTGGCATTTGAACGAAATCCTGAAAACCAAGCGCGGCCTGAAAAACCTCAAGCCGCAGCGCGTGGTGTTCCATGAAATCACCAAAAACGCGGTGCTCGATGCCATCGCCCATCCGCGCGAAATCGAAATCGATTTGGTGGACGCGCAACAGGCGCGCCGTGCGCTGGACTATTTGGTCGGCTTCAACCTGTCGCCGCTGCTGTGGAAAAAAATCCGCCGCGGTTTGAGCGCGGGGCGCGTGCAAAGCCCCGCCCTGCGCCTGATTTGCGAGCGAGAAAACGAAATCCGAGCCTTTGAAGCGCAGGAATACTGGACGCTGCACCTCGACAGCCACAAAGGCCGCAGTAAATTCACCGCCAAACTGGTGCAATACAAAGGCGAAAAACTCGAACAATTTTCCCTGCCCTCCGAAACATCGCAGGCCGAAGTGCTGGCCGCTTTGCAGGGCAAAGACGCGCAAGTGTCTGCCGTGGAAAAGAAAAAGCGCAGTCGCAATCCCGCCGCGCCGTTTACCACATCGACTATGCAGCAGGATGCCGTGCGCAAACTGGGCATGACCACCGACCGCACCATGCGCACCGCACAGCAGCTTTACGAGGGCATCGACGTCGGCCAGGGCGCCATCGGCCTGATTACCTATATGCGTACCGACAGCGTAACCCTGTCCGACGAAGCGCTTACCGAAATCCGCCACTACATCGAAAACAAAATTGGCAAAGACTATCTGCCGTCTGCGGCCAAACAGTACAAAACCAAATCGAAAAACGCGCAGGAAGCGCACGAAGCCATCCGTCCGACTTCCGTGTACCGCACGCCCGAAAGCGTGAAGCCGTTCCTGACCGCCGACCAGTTCAAGCTCTACCAGATGATTTGGCAGCGCACCGTCGCCTGCCAGATGTCGCCGGCCAAATTCGACCAAACCACTGTCGATATTGCAGTGGGCGAAGGCGTGTTCCGCGTAACCGGCCAAGTGCAGACTTTCGCAGGCTTTTTGAGCGTGTACGAAGAAGGCGTTGACGACAACGAAGAAGGCGAAGACAACAAAAAACTGCCCGAAATGGCCGAAGGCGAAAAACTGCCCGTCGACAACCTTTACGGCGAACAGCATTTCACCACCCCGCCGCCGCGCTTCAACGAAGCCACGCTCGTGAAAGCGCTCGAAGAATTCGGCATCGGCCGCCCGTCGACCTACGCCAGCATCATTTCCACGCTCAAAGACCGCGAATACGTTACCCTTGAGCAAAGACGCTTCACCCCCACCGACACCGGCGACATCGTCAACAAATTCCTGACCGAACACTTCGCCCAATACGTCGATTACCACTTCACCGCCAAACTCGAAGACCAGCTCGACGAAATCGCCACCGGCAAACGCAAATGGATACCGGTGATGGACGGCTTCTGGAAAGGCTTCAGCAAGCAGGTCGAAGAAAAAGAAGGTATCGAACGCGCCAAATTCACCACCGAAGAACTTGACGAAACCTGCCCGCAATGCGGTAACCACAAGCTGCAAATCAAGTTCGGACGCAACGGCCGCTTCGTCGCCTGCGCCGGCTACCCCGAATGCGGCTACACCCGCAACATCGGTGAAACCGCCGAACAGGCCGCCGAACGCGCCGCCAAAGACGCCGCCGAACAAGCCGAACTCGAAGGCCGCGAATGCCCCAAATGCGGCGGCGGACTGGTGTACAAATACAGCCGCACCGGCAGCAAATTCATCGGCTGCGCCAACTACCCCAAATGCAAACACATCGAGCCTTTGGAAAAACCCAAAGACACCGGCGTCGAATGCCCGCAATGTAAAAAAGGCCATCTGGTGGAGCGCAAATCGCGCTACGGCAAACTGTTTTACAGTTGCAGCACCTACCCCGACTGCAACTACGCCACCTGGAACCCGCCCGTGGCCGAAACCTGCCCCAAATGCCAATGGCCGGTGTTAACCATCAAAACCACCAAACGCTGGGGCGTGGAAAAAGTCTGCCCGCAGAAAGAATGCGGCTGGAAAGAGCAAATCGAACCGCCTGCGCCGAAAGGAAGTAAGGTTGAAGAGTAGGTACGGTTAGCTGCCTAAAGGCGGTGTAACCGTACGCAAGCTGTACAATATCAGACAGAGGTCTGAGGCCGTCTGAAAAATTTTTCAGACGGCCTTTTATTGCCATTTGTTACTTAGTCCATTAAACTTAGTTTAACTTAATCCTGTTTCAAAACCTTTTGAATAGAAAGGGTAATCATGCAAATCGTCAATATCCATGAAGCCAAAACCCATTTGTCCAGGCTTACCGAAGCGGTGGCACAGGGCGAGCGGTTTGTGATTGCCAAGGCAGGTAAGCCTGTTGCACAGGTCGTTCCTTACCATAACCCTCCGAAAGCGCCCAAGCGTATCGGCTTCTTACCGGCTTTGGTGGTTCCCGATGATTTTGATACCTTGGCTGACGATAAAATCCAAGCCCTGTTTGCGGGGGAGGGTTCATGAAATATCTGCTCGATACCCATCTGCTGCTGTGGGCGGCTGGCGACAGCCCCAAACTGAGCGCAGATGCGCGCGCCATCATAGAAAACGAAGACAACGAGTTATATTTCAGCGCGGGCAGCATTTGGGAAATCGCCATCAAAACCGCGTTGGGCAAGCCCGAATTTCAAGTCAGTGCCAGCCTGTTCCGTCGCCTGTTGCTCGACAACGGTTACCAAGAGTTGCCCATCGACAGCCGCCATGCCGCGCTGACCGAAACCCTGCCGGATATTCACAAAGACCCGTTTGACCGCATTCTGATTGCACAATCTCAAACCGAAGGTATTACGCTGATGAGTGCCGATGAGAAAGTGATCGCGTACGGACATACGGTTTTGGGTGTGTGAGACAGCAAAGGCAAAGGCCGTCTGAAAATTTTTCAGACGGCCTTTGCCTTACAGTTTATCTAAATCCGCGCTCGGTTTTGAAGTCCGACAAAATCCGGTTCATTTCCGGCTCGAACAGCGCAATATATTTATCTGATAAGCCGCGGCTGGCACTGGGGTGGGGCAGGCAGACTACTTCACAGTGTTCAAAGGATTGGAAACGGACTTTGAAGCGCGTTCCGTCAGATGCTTTCTGTTCAACCTTTAACGGTGCGGTTTGCTCGCCGACAATTTGTTTAAAGCGCGGCAATACGTCGCGGTGATTCAGGTAATCCATCAGTCTGCTGCCCATGAAGAGAATCACTTTCGGGCGCAGTTTTTCGATATGGTAGAGAAAATTCTCGATGTGTTCGGGCTGGATAAATTTGTTTTTGTTGTCGATTTGGTTGCCCTGAGTGGCTGCCCAATTGGTCAGTACGATGGATTTTTCAAATGCACCGCCCAAATCGTTTTCATCTAAGGGGTGCCCCCACAGCTCGAACCATTTTTTAACCGCATTGTCGTAACGCCACTTTTTCGCCTGTTCGCCGTAATGACGGGCTCTGTTGGCGAAAGTATGCTCAGTTTCGGTTTCGGGCTGATGAAGCTCTCCTGCCTCATAAGCCGCTTCATCGGCTTTGCTCCAGCCCCACTCGTAGCCGCAAATCATCAAACCGTTTTGATCGTTATAGCCTTGAAACAGGCTGTTGCCTAAGTTTAAATCTGACATGATGTTCCCTTTACCATAAATGTAAAACCAATTGGCCGAATGCAGCCAAAATCGTCTTGCCGTTCATATCGTAAGTATTGTTTAATCTCGCTCCGGTTTTCGGTTTGATTTTGTCGCCGTCCATTACCCATGTATTGCTCAATCTTGCCCCCGTTTTGGGTTTCAATTCCCTGCCGTCAAAAACCCAGGTATTGTCCAAACGCGCCCCTGTTTTCGGCTTTAATTCTCTACCGTTGAAAATCCAAGTGTTATCCAAGCGTGCGCCTGATTTGGGTTTTAACTCGCTGCCGTCGCACACATAATCGCGCGGTAAAATAATCTTGTTCATGTTATTAACCCTGTTTTTTGTTAAAGGGACTGTTCTTTTGCCTGTTGCACAAATAATTGAACTGCACTCGCGATTTCATCGGCCATTTCGTCCACCATCTGCTGCATGCTTTGCGGGTGGTTAAAATGGACAAAGTCGCCGCTTAATTCGGCCGTATCGTTCAAGTTCCAAAAGTTCAAGCGGTATCGCGAAGGATTTTTCCAGCCGAACCAATGTTGGTTAGCACCTTGAAAATACTGCGCTTGGCTGATGGCAACCAGTTTGTTTTCAGACGGATAAGCCGCATTCGGATTACGTTTGAAACCGATGCAGAGATCGTTTTCGATTTCCACTTTAAAATCGACCTGTTCGCCCTGTTGCGTGTGATAAATCGGAAACTGAATACCGAAATAGCGGTGGCGGTTGCGTGTGCGGGCATAATATTCGCGTACGTCATTGGTGAAATCCTGCTGCTCGATTGCCATTTCAGGCAGTTTTTCGCGCAAACGTTTTTGCAGTTCATGCCAAAACATGGTCTGCATTTGATATTTGTCCAGTTTTTGGCCTTCTACATACAAATCGCATTGGTGCAGCAATGACTGCACCAATTCTTTGCTAATAGCCTTGCTGTCGGTGCTGTACAAATCGCTTTTCAAAATCGCTACAATCGCAAACAGTTCTTCCGAAAAATCGGCATAAAATCGGGCGATGAGTTCGTTTCGGTCGCCATGAGCAGTTTTCAGGCGCACGGTAAAATGATTCATCTTGCGGATTAAGTTGGTAACACTCTCAAATATCGCTTTGGTGTTTTCATCATTGCTGTGCATTTGGATATAAGAGAGCTGGAACAGTAAATCCTTTAATTCGTCTGTGCCGTCGTTGCCGTTTTCCATACGCGAAATAGTGATTTTGCCGTCTTGTACGATTTCTTTCAGTTTATCCAGAAATTCATGATAGACTTCTTGTTTCTTTTCAAATACTTTTAAACTTTTGTCCCGTTGTTCTTCCTGCGCGGTCTGGCCTTGCAGCAGGAAAACGGTAACAATCGCGGTTAAAATTGCACCGATTGCGCTGTTATTGATTTCCTCGACAATTTTGGGCAGCGTATTTTCATAAATCATTGAAAATACGAACAGACTTAAGGTAATGGACAGGCAGATTCCTAAAAAGGAAAGCAGTTTTTTAGACATGAAAATATCCCTTTGATTTTAAGACGTTAAATAGACCATTTTATTTGTCATGCGCTTGCCTAGCCAGTGTCCAAAAGTTTAAAATCTATCCTTAAAATTTAACCATCTATACAGAAAGTTCAATTATGGAAACCCACGAAAAAATCCGCTTGATGCGCGAACTGCACAAGTGGTCGCAGGAGGACATGGCGGAGAAGCTGGAAATGTCGGCAGGCGGGTATGCCAAGATTGAGCGAGGCGAAACGCAGTTGAATATTCCGCGTTTGGAACAGTTGGCGGCGATTTTTAAGGTGGATATGTGGGATTTGTTAAAGTCAAATAACAGCGGTTTGGTGTTGCAGATTAATGAAGGCGATAGTGGTGGCGACATTGCCCTTTATGCTTCCGGAGACATGAACGGCAGGCTGGAATTGCTGAAACAGGAATTGAAGCATTGCCGTGAAATGCTAGCGCAGAAAGAACGGGAAATCGAATTGTTGCGCCAATTGGTTGATACAGTGGGCAAATAAAATATAAAAGGCCGTCTGAAAATTTTTTCAGACGGCCTTTTGTTTGAATCCGCTTTGGAATGCCCGGGTTTTATTTCACGGTGGTGCGGCTGGTTTCGATGCCGGTTTTGATTTCGCCGTACATTTGGCTGCTGCCGCTGTCGGAAACGGAAGAGCAGGCGGAGAGCAGGATGAGCAGGGATGAGGTCAGTAGGGTTTTCATGGGTTTCCTTTCTCGGGAAGCGGTTTTCGGAATGGATGCGGCTGCGTGTATTGCGGACGGTATGTTGCGGAACAGTGCGTAACGGATTGTAGCGGGCCGTTATCAGGATACCGACGGGCAGCGCAGGTGCAGGGCGCTGACTTCGAAGCCGTTGCAGAAAAACAGGCGGTGGGCGTCGGTGCGGTCTTGGCGGGCGTGTACGTTGAGGTGGAGCTGTTTGATGCCTGCGTCGGCTGCGGTTTGGCGCACTTCGTTCAGGAGCCGTGTGGCGTAGCCTTTGTTGCGGCTTTGGGGGACGGTTACGATGTCATCGACGAAGATGTGGCGGCCGCTGGCGAGGTTGCAGGTTTCGCGGAAGCCGCAGACGGCCACGGCGTTGTGTTTGCCTTCTTCGAAGATGCCGATCAACCGGTAGCCGGCGGGACGCTGTACGTTGTTGACCTGTTCGACGAAACGCTGTACGTCGGTCAGGAGCGGGCGCAGGGTGCTGAGGGCGGCAAAGGCGGTGGCGGTTTCTTCGGGGTGGATTTCGCGCAGGACGGCGGTGTCTGCGGCCGTTGCGGGGGTTTCAGACGGCGTATCGGCTGTGTGTGCGGCGGGGCCGTCTGAAAGGGGTTGGGGTTCGGCGGTTTCGTTTGGTTCCGCAGCGGGTTCGGCTTGGTTGATGACGCGCAGGTCGTTGTCGGCGGCGAAGTCCATCAGGAAGCGGAACATCGGCGGGTTGATCTGTTCGAGTTTGGCGTCGATGGCGACGCTGCGGACGTTGTCGATGAGAACGGGATGAACCCATTGGTGGTAGGAAAGGCGGTGGTCTTTGTCGAAGGAGGACAGGATGCCGCAGAGACGTTCCGACCAGTCGCTCGGGCGGAAGACTTTGCCTTTGCTGGTGGTGCCGTGGATGATGATTTCGTAGGGTTGTCCGTTGGGCATGGTGTTTCCTCCGGAAAAGGTGGACGGTCGGTGCGGCTTGGTGCAGGTGGTTGTTTTTTATGGGAAACGGGTGTTTTCCTGCGGCTGCTTCGGTTTCGTTTGGTGGCGGGATTATAACCGACTGTGCGGGCAGTTCAGAAGAAAAACGGTGGAAAAATGTGAAAATTACACAAGATTACAACAGAAGCCGTTCGCATTTTTCAAGTGGGGCTTCAGGCCGTCTGAAAAGGTATTTCAGACGGCCTGAATGGTGTGTGGCGGATGGGAAGGGGGAAAGGGTTGGTGGGCGGGTAAAATGTTCAGGCCGTCTGAAACGTTTATCTAAACTTGAACGGCTCTTCTCTTGCGGGAGAAGGTACGGGTTGTTGGAACGCTAAACTTTTCAGACGGCATCAGCTATAAGCAAATGTCTGCCTGAAAATTTCAGGCCGTCTGAAAATATAAACGGTGGGTTTGCACCCACCTTACAAAATGTGGAAAACGGCGCTGGTTTGAAAACAAAACGGTAGATTTATTCCTCTGATTTTAAACACGTCGGCAACCTGCTCCCTCCCTTGTGGGGACTGGGGGATAAAACGTTCAGGCCGTCTGAAAAGTCTGCCTGAACCAACGGCAGCCGTCTGAAAACCTGCCTGAAAACCAAACGGCAGATCCGTTCCGTTGAGTTGAAACCGGCAAGCTGCTTTTGTGGAAATGGACGGTATGGACGGTTAGGCCGGGATAAGGCCGTCTGAAATCATCGGGCGGCGAATGCGCCTTGTTCTGCGAGAATTTTTACGGCACCCAAGTCCAAAATGCTTTCGGATTTGCAAGGTTCGCCGAATATGTTTCTGTATTCGGCGGTCAGGCGGACGGCTCCGTTCAGGCCGTGTTCGGACAGGAGCTGGAAGATGTCGGCGGTGTCGGCGAAAACGATGAGGCTGTGTTCGCCTGTGCCGAGTGTGTCGAGGCCGGTGTCGAACACGGGCAGGGCTTGCAGGTTGTCAATCAGGGCGCGGGCTGCGGGTTTGTCGGCCACGGGTGCGGCGCGGAAGCGGATGTCGGCGGCACGGCCTTTGCCGCTGTTGTGTATGTCGAGCGTGAGCAGGTAGGGGCGGTCTGCGGGTACAGTAACGGCGGCATGCAGGATGGGGTGGATGCTTTCGCGTTGGGCGGTTTGGGTGCGGCGGTGTTCTTCCGCGCGCAGGCGGATGCCGTACATGGCGACCAGGTAGGAAAGGTAGGCGACGGCGAGTGCGGCAACGGCGGCGAGGGTGGTGGGCAGTTCGGCCAGATGGTTTTGGGGGTTGAACCAGAGGCGGGCGGCCAAAAAGCCGGTAAGGAAAAACAGGATGTAGAGTGCGGGGGCGAAACGGCGGGATACGGTGGACGGGTTCATGGCGGTAGGCGTGTTCGGTTGCGGGTTGGGAAGGGCTTTGCGGTCAAAGCGTCGGGTGTGCATTTGCGGCTGCGGATGCCGTCTGAAAACGGATGCCGTGCGGCAGTGTAAGCGCATACTGTGATGCAGGCGCTAACGGGTCTTGCCGGTTGCTTCGTGGCGAATATGGATGCAGGGCGGCGGATTTTGGGTACGGCGGTATCGGCAGTCGGGGTGTGGTTCAAGCGCACGGTGGGGGTGCCGTCATTCCCGTGCAGGCGGGAGGCTGTTGTGGAGATTTGCAACGGCATGAATCAGTCTGTTCGGCATGGATTCCCGCCTGCGCGGGAATCACGCTTGCCAACGGAGCCGAATCCATCCGCACATCATCCGCTCGTCTTTCGATTTTCCGAAAGCGTGTTCGCCCCTGATGTAGCTAACATCTTGTTTGCCCGATGTTTAAAGGCCGTCTGAAAAGCATAACACAGCTTTTCAGACGGCCTTTGCGGTATGTGCCGAACGGTAATATAACGGAAAGAACGGATTCCCGTTGTCCCGCCGTTGCGGCATTTCTGGCGGAGGCGGGACTATGCGTCGGCCACCGAATCGCGGGTAAAGGTTTTTTCGCAGTAGTGGCATTTCAGCCGTGTTTGCTGCTGGTGGCTGCGTACATAGAAGCGGCTTTTGACCGGCTCGCTGTGGCTGGCGCAGTTGGGGTTGGGACAGCGGAACACTTCGCTGATGGTGTCGGGCAGCGACAGGTGCATTTTTTTGACGACTTTGAACTGCTCGATGCGGTTGACCACGGCTTGCGGGGCGAACAGCGCCAAGCGGTTGGCATCGTGTTCGCTGAACGATACGCCTTTGATTTTGATGATGTCTTTGCTGCCCTGCGTTTTGCTGGGCAGGTTGAAGCCGACGGTAACGGCGCTGCCGTAGTGCAGCAGTTTGAACTGGCGCAGGATGGTCAGACCGAGTCCGGCGGGAATGTGGTCGATAACCGTGCCGTTTTCGATGGCTTCGACGCTCAGTTTTTTGTTTTCCATGTCCATGTTTGGATTCCTTTCAATTCAATCTTTTTTCAGACGGCATCACACTTCTTCGTTCAACACCAGCGACAGAATCGCCATGCGTGCGTACACGCCGTTGACAGCCTGTTCGAAATAGTAGGCGTAGGGCGTTTCGTCGACATTCGGATGGATTTCGTCGACGCGCGGCAGCGGGTGCAGGATGCGCAGGTTGGGTTTGGCATGGGCGAGCATGGACGCGTCGAGGTTGAATTTGCCTTGGATTTTGGCGAATTCCTGTTCGTCGAACCGTTCGCGCTGGACTCGGGTCATGTAGAGGATGTCGGCCCATTGGGCGGCTTCTTCGAGACTGTTGAGGATTTGGTACGGGCAGCCGGCTTCGTCGAGTTCTTCGGTAATGTAGTCGGGCATGGCGAGACTGGGCGGTGAGACGAATGCGAATTCGCAGCCCCAGCGTTTGAGTGCCTGGGCGAGCGAGTGGACGGTGCGGCCGTATTTCAAATCGCCGGCCATGGCGATTTTCAAACCGTTAAGCGTGCCTTGCGTTTCGTAAATCGTTACCAAATCGAGCAGGGTCTGGCTCGGGTGCTGGTTGGTGCCGTCGCCGCCGTTGATGACGGGAACGGATGAAAATTCTGCGGTTACGCGTGCCGAACCGTCGCGCGGGTGGCGTTGGATGATCGCGTCGGTATAGCCGGAAATGATGCGGGCGGAATCGGCCAGCGTTTCACCTTTTTTGGCGCTGGTGTTGCCGCCGTCGGCAAAACCGATAACTTTGCCGCCGAGACGTTGTACGGCGGTTTCAAACGACAGCCGTGTGCGCGTGGACGGCTCGAAAAAGCACGAACCGATGAGTTTGCCTTCGAGCAGGTCGCTGCGCGGCTCTTTTTTGAGCTTTAAGGCCGTCTGAAGCAGCAGTTCGAGTTGGGGGGTAGTCAAATCCGAGATGGAAATGATGTGTTGTCGGTAAAGCAGGTTGGCCATCGGGTTTCCTTTCAACAATAAAAAAGCCCGTGTAAACACGGGCTTAAAGAAAACGGAAAACAGCAAGTCCGCTGCATGAGGCAGCACGGCAGATGGTGCGGTTTGTAAAAACGGCAGGTGTCATGGCGGCAGACTTAGGACTGGAATTCAAACGGCTGTGATTATCGCACGGATTCGATGCCGCACGCCATACCGGAAAGGAAAAAACTTTTTCAAGACAGCATATTAGCATGCCGTTGGAAAATTTCGATGCAAAATGGCCGGAACGTGCGGGCTTTCATTCGCGAACGTATTGCCATTGTCGGTATTGCCATTGTCGGTATCGGCGTGTCCGTATCGGGGAAACCGCAGACCTTGTGTAAAAAAAAGCATTTGAAAACCCGTCTGTTTTCGATAGAATCGAGCACCTACTTTAAAACGGCGGAATACGGCGGGCAGCAAGACTGTATTCCGCCGTTTCAGACGGCCTGCTCGTGCCGATGCATCCAGGCAGGGCATTTTTCCGATCAGCATTGTTTTGGGAAACCGATTACAACCATGAAATCCATTTTCAGCATCCGGCACACGGCATTCATCGCCGCCGCATTTTACGTTCAGACGGCATCGGCTTCGGGCTACCATTTCGGTACGCAGTCCGTTACCGCGCAGAGCACCGCCAACTCCGCAGGAGCAGAAGCGGCGGACGCGTCCACCCTGTTTACCAATCCCGCGGGCCTGTCGAAACTCGGCGGCAGCGAAATCACGGCGGCGGCCAATCTGGTTGCCCCGCACATCAAATACAGCAATGCCGAGGCGCAGCACAAGCGCACGGGCGCAGCGGTCGAAGGCGAAACCGGCGGTAAAATCACCGATGATGTCACGCTTGCGCCGCATCTTTACGGCGCATATAAAGTCAACGACGGCGTGGCTGTCGGCGTGGGCGTGTATGTGCCTTTTGCATCGTCCACCGAATACAGCGAAAAATCGGTGTTGCGCCACCATCTGAACCAGCTCGGGCTGACATCGGTTGCGGTCGAACCCGTGGTGTCGTTCAAAGTGAACGAACGGCATTCGTTCGGCGTGGGTGCGGTTGCCCAGCATTCAAGTGCCGAAATGCGCAAGTTTGCTGATTGGGATGTCGGCGGAACGGTAAGCGCGCTGGCAAGCGCACAGGCTTCGCGCGCGGCCGGACGGCCCGTTGCCGTCGATGCTACAGGCAAAGCAGACGGCCATGCTTCGGTCAAAGGCAAAGACTGGGGGTTCGGCTACCACCTGGCTTGGCTTTGGGATGTGAACGACCGCACCCGCATCGGCGTGAACTACCGTTCCAAAGTGAAACACAATCTTGAAGGCACGGCCGATTGGAAAGCCGACGGCGAGTATGTGAAACCGGTGTTCGACAGTCTGATTGGCCGTCCCGTTGCCCAAGGCGGCAGGGGGTATGTGCCGGGTGAAAAGGCTTCCGTGGAAATCGTTACCCCCGAATCTTTGTCGGTACACGGCATGTTCAGGGCCAGCGACAAACTCAATCTGTTCGGCGATGTAACTTGGACGCGCCACAGCCGTTTCAACCGTGCCGACCTGACGTTTGAAAACGCAAAACATATCGCTCTCAACGGCGACGGTACACCGCGCCTGTCCGACCGTACCGTCATCCTGCCCGACTGGCGCGATACATACAGAGTGGCGTTCGGCGGTTCCTACCAATACAGCGAACCGCTGCAACTGCGTGCCGGCATCGCGTTTGACCAAAGCCCCGTGCGCAGTGCCGAAAGCCGTCTGAATACATTGCCCGACGGCAACCGCATCTGGTTTTCCGCAGGCGCGAAATACCTATACCGCAAGAAACACGTTTTCGATGCCGCTTACAGCCACATCCACATCAACGATACGGCCTTTAAGGCCGCGCCTTCAGACGGCACAAATGTGGACAGCAAAGGCGGCGCGCGCGCGGATTTCAATAATTATGCAAACATCGTCGGACTGCAATACAGTTACCGTTTTTGATTCGGAAATTCTTTTAGTTCCGGTAAGCATAGGAAGCAGGCCGTCTGAAAAGTTTTCAGACGGCCTTTAAAATCAAACAGGAGCGGCAACATTATGTCGAAGCACGGCAAACACCAAAACCAAGTCCGCATCATCGGCGGCAGTTGCAGGGGGCGGAAGCTGAACTTTTCCGCCGCCGAAGGCCTGCGCCCGACCCCGGATATGGTGCGTGAAAAGCTGTTTAACTGGCTCGGTCAGGATTTGACCGGAAAAGTAGTGTTGGATTTGTTCTCGGGCAGCGGCGCATTGGGACTGGAGGCCGCATCGCGCAACGCCGCGCGGGTGGTTATGGTGGAAAACAATCGCCAAACGGTGCAGGTTTTGCAGCAAAACATCAAGCTGCTCGGATTGTCGCAGGTGGAAACGGTGTTTTCAGACGGCCTGTCGTATTTGAAACACACTCATGAAACATTCGATACCGTATTTCTCGATCCGCCGTTTGCGTGGCAAAACTGGCAGGTGTTGTTCGCATTGCTCAAAGGCCGTCTGAAAGACAATGCAGCAGTCTATATAGAAGCAGGCCGTCTGCCGGATTTCCCCGATTGGCTGCAAAGCCACCGCAGCGGCAAAGCCGGATTGAGCGGTTTCGAATTGCGGCTGTATGTGCCAAGTGTCTGAATCATATATGGTTTGATAATCATTTCTACGGTAAAAACATCCCAGTATATCTGTCTGAAAAGAACGATGCCTGTGCTATAATCCGCCGCCATCGGTTTTGAAAATCCAAATTAAGAGGAAAATAAAAAATGTCGCTCTTTATTACAGATGAGTGCATTAACTGCGATGTCTGCGAGCCGGAATGTCCCAACGACGCCATCTCGCAAGGCGAAGAAATCTACGAAATCAACCCGAATCTGTGTACGCAGTGCGTCGGACATTACGACGAACCCCAATGTCAACAGGTCTGCCCGGTCGACTGTATCCTGATTGACGAAGAAAACCCCGAAACCCACGACGAGTTGATGACTAAGTATTACCGTATCGTAGAAGCAAAATAAACCCCATATAAATCATTTCGTTGGTTGGTGTGGCAGGGATTTTTAAAAATATAGCTTGACGCGTTTAGTAAGGTTGGATAGTATCACGGCTTCACTCAGGTGGGATTCCCGAGCGGTCAAAGGGGGCAGACTGTAAATCTGTTGCGAAAGCTTCGAAGGTTCGAATCCTTCTCCCACCACCAAAATCCAATCTTACTTGGAGCAGATTGAAGTAAGTCAGCGGGTGTAGCTCAATGGTAGAGCAGAAGCCTTCCAAGCTTACGGTGAGGGTTCGATTCCCTTCACCCGCTCCATTACAGGCCCATGTAGCTCAGGGGTAGAGCACTCCCTTGGTAAGGGAGAGGTCGGCAGTTCAATTCTGCCCATGGGCACCATCTATTGTTTACCCGAAACCCAAAGTTTTTAGGATAGGAAATTGCCATGGCAAAAGAAAAATTCGAGCGGAGCAAACCGCACGTAAACGTTGGCACCATCGGTCACGTTGACCATGGTAAAACCACACTGACAGCAGCGCTGACCACCATTCTTGCCGAAAAATTCGGCGGTCAGGCCAAAGGTTACGACCAAATC
>NZ_JBHCJY010000052.1:0-4788 GCF_041804105.1 Neisseria sp. | reverse complement strand
TACACCGGCCTGCTGGCCATCCGCCGCTACCACGAAGCCAACGGCGGCGGAAACCGCAACGTGTGCCTGATTCCCCAATCCGCCCACGGCACCAACCCCGCCACCGCGCAGATGCTGGGTATGAAAGTGGTGGTGGTGAAAACCGACGAAAAAGGCAACGTCGATATCGAAGACCTCAAAGCCAAAGCCGCCGAGCACCAAGACCGCTTGGGCGCGCTGATGATTACCTATCCCTCCACCCACGGCGTGTATGAAGAAGGCATCCGCGAAATTTGCCAAATCATTCACGATCACGGCGGCCAGGTTTATATGGACGGCGCCAACATGAACGCCCAAATCGGCATCATGCAGCCCGCCGAAGTGGGCGCCGATGTGCTGCACATGAACCTGCACAAAACCTTCTGCATCCCGCACGGCGGCGGCGGCCCCGGCATGGGCCCCATCGGCCTGAAAGCCCACCTCGCCCCGTTTGCGCCCAGCCACGCGGTAACGCCCGTCGAAGGCGCAACCGAAGGCATGAGCGCCGTTTCCGCCGCACCCTACGGCTCGGCCAGCATTCTGCCGATTACCTGGATGTACATCACCCTGATGGGCAAACAGGGTATGGAGCAGGCCACTCAATGGGCGCTGTTGAACGCCAACTATGTGGCGAAAAAACTGGGCGAGGATTACCCGATTCTCTACACCGGCAAAAACGGCCGCGTGGCGCACGAGTGCATCGTTGATCTGCGCCCCCTGAAAGCCGAGAGCGGCATTACCGAAACCGACATCGCCAAACGCCTGATGGACTACGGCTTCCACGCCCCCACCGTGTCGTTCCCCGTGCCCGGCACGCTGATGATCGAGCCGACCGAGAGCGAAAGCAAAGCCGAACTCGACCGCTTTATCGCCGCGCTCAAATCCATCCGCGCCGAAGTGCAAAAGGTTCAAAACGGCGAATGGCCGAAAGACGACAACCCGCTGGTCAACGCCCCGCACACCGCCTTCAACCTGACCGACGGCGAATGGGCGCACCCCTACACCCGCGAAGAAGCCGTGTTCCCGCTGCCGTATGTGCGCGAAAACAAATTCTGGCCGAGCGTGAACAGGGTGGACGATGTGTTCGGGGACAGGAATTTGGTTTGTTCTTGTCCGCCGATGGAGGCTTATGAAGGTTGATAGTTGTAAGCAGAAACAATGCCTGTCTGAAAATTTCAGACAGGCATTTCCTACTCCTATATCATATTGTAAAATTATGATTTAACTTGATTTACCTAAGAATTTAAATGACTCTGCACACCAAACTGATTTTTACCTTTTTCTTATTGATTGCCGCCTTAATCACGGGCAGCTACCTTTCGGGCTTTATCCTGCTTACATGGTTCGGGCTGCACAAAACTCCGCTGGGTTTGACAACCTATTTCCAATACTTCAACACTCTGCATATCCCACAGGTTGCAGCGTATTCTTTGCAGATTAAGACTTCGGGTATTATCGGTTTCGTTCTGCCTTTGGTTTTCGCCCTGTTCTGCCTGATTCCGTTGTGGAAACGCCCTGCTAAAAAGCTGCACGGCGATGCGCGCTTTTCGGGAATAGCCGATTTAACCAAAGCAGGCTTTTTCAAAAAGTCGGATACTTCCGTGGTGGTGGGCAAATACAACGGTAAACTGCTGCACTACAATGGTCAGCAGTTTGCACTATTGGCTGCCCCGACACGTTCGGGCAAGGGTGTCGGCATTGTCATTCCCAACCTGCTGCACTACCAAGGCTCGGTGGTGGTACTCGACATCAAACAGGAAAACTTCAACCTGACCAGTGGCTACCGCAAGGAGCAACTGGGGCAGGAAGTCTATCTCTTCAATCCGTTTGCCGAAGACGGACGCACCCACCGCTGGAATCCGTTTACCTATGTTTCATCGGATAAAAACCAGCGTGTTTCCGATTTGATGGCGATTGCAGCAATGCTCTATCCCGATGGTGACAGTAGGGATAAGTTTTGGGTATCTCAGGCGAGAAATGCATTTTTGGCGTTTTCGTTATATTTGTTTGAAACACACAGCGCAGAGGCATCGTCTTCTGTTTTTGCAGAAGACAATACTTCAGACAGTAACGGCAATGAGCATACAGCACCGTGTACGTTAGGTCAGGTTTACCGTATGTCTTTGGGTGAAGGCGACAATTTAAAAAACTATCTGCAAGGCTTAGCCAGCAACGAATACCTGAGTAGTACGTGCAGAACAGCCTTTTCTGGATTGCTGTCGCAGGAAAAAGAGACTTTCGGATCTATCATGGGAACATTTCAAGAACCGCTTAATATGTTTGCCAACCCATTTATAGACAATGCCACCGCTGCCGACGATTTCCTATTGACCGATGTACGCAAAAAGAAAATGACCATCTATATCGGCATCCTGCCGAATAAACTGG
Source organism: Neisseria sp. (assembly GCF_041804105.1). Taxonomy (GTDB): domain Bacteria; phylum Pseudomonadota; class Gammaproteobacteria; order Burkholderiales; family Neisseriaceae; genus Neisseria. The sequence continues at coordinate 2,382 of NZ_JBHCJY010000052.1, read as the reverse complement.
CCGAATCGCGCGTTATCGTCAATCTGTTCTTCTCGCAACTGATCAACCAAAACACCAAGCAACTTCCGCAAGACAATCCGGCACTCAAACACCAATGTCTGCTGTTGATGGATGAATTTACCAGCATCGGCAAAGTCGAAATCATCGCCAACGCCGTCAGCTATATGGCCGGTTACAACCTTCGCCTCTTCCCGATTATCCAGTCGGTCGCCCAACTGGACGCGGTTTACGGTAAGGAATCCGCCCGCACCATCGTTACCAACCACGCCCTGCAAATCATTTACACACCGAGAGAACAGCAGGATGCCAACGAATATTCCGAAATGCTGGGCTATACCACCGTACGCCGCCAAAACATCAGCAGAGGACGTGAGCGCAGCGTATCATCCAGTGAAGAGCGTCGCGCCTTGATGCTGCCTCAGGAACTGAAAGCCATGAGCCAAGACGAAGAAATCATTATTTACGAAGGTATGGCTTACCCTGCCAAAGTATCGAAGATTCGGTATTATCGGGATAAGGTGTTTGCCGAGAGAGTGAAACCAAAAGTAGGGATAGAAGAGCTTAAGATTTAATGGGTCTTGAAAAATAAATGCCCGTATAAAAACCTTTGCAGACAGACAAAGCCTTCCACAGGCGGAAACAGGTTGCCAAAAAAAGCGGTATCCCACTAAACTGAAAGGCCGTCTGAAAGTGGTTGAGGCATCTTCCGACTAGCGTACAGACTTATAGATAAGGAGTCAGCATGTCCCGTATTAAAGCAGCATTATTTTCAGCCGCAGGCCTGATGATTTTAACGGCCTGCATGCCGCACAATGCAGGCAAAACCGACAGTAATCCCGAAAAAGGAAAAGAAAAGATGGAACAGGAAAAAAAAGGCGGTTCGGAGCAGGCTAAGCAGCAGCGCTGCCGCAGCAAACTGCACAAAGCGGAGAGCCGCGACGATCTGCTCAGGCAGATGTACGAAACGGCGGTTTTGGATGACTGCCTGTATGCGATGGATGTTGAGGAGCTTGAACGGATTTGGGGGATACCGGTAGGCATCCCTGATCCCAATGACAAGGCACTCCTGCAGGATCTGCGCTCCCCGATCGGTCTTCATGTTACCAAAACCGAGCTTCTAGATGGTAGAAAAATTTATTATTTGAAAATGACGAAATCCGAATTTGAACGCACCGGCACGCTTTTTCCCGAAGGCAGGTTTCCGGCTTTTCTGCCCAAGCCGGAAGGGTTTGAGGATGAGCTGGGTTTGGCCAACAGGATGGCATGGATACTGTCCGGCAACCCCTATATCGGCCCGGAGAACGGCCCGATACGGTACAACTGGCAGTATTTCTGGCGGCTAAACGGCAGGATTATGGAAGCTTGGCATTGGGAGTTGGGTGCAATCGGGCATATGGAATTTCATGAACACGCAAACGGCCGCTTTGACTAATTTTAAGGCTGGCAATAAGAAAGGAATATCAAATGGTTAATCAGGTATTGAATCCGCAATCCGAAAGAGAGCTGGCTGCTGTGGGCTTTGCCAAAGCGGAACTGGACAGAATCAAGGCCAACGACCTGCTGGTACAGCAGGTGAACCAGTTTGCGGCCAGAGGAGGGAATTTTGGTAAAAGTAAACAAGGCGCGTTCTATTATAAAGGGGACATCTTCTTTCAGAAAAACTCCCCATACACCAACACGCAAACGGCCGCTTTGACAAATTTTAAGGTTAACGACAGAGAAAGGAGTATCCAAGTATTGTATTATCAGAACATCCTGAGGCCGTCTGAAAGGAATATCAGAATTTTCCGATAATACAAAACCGTACAGACATACAGATAAGGAGCAAACATGTCCCGTATTAAGACAGCATTATTTTCAGCCGCAGGCCTGATGATTCTAACGGCCTGCATGCCGCACAATGCAGGCAAAACCGACAGCAATCCCGAGAAAGGAACAGAAAAGATGGAACAGGAAAACAAAGGCGGTTCGGAGCAGGCTAAGCAGCAGCGCTGCCGCAGCAAACTGCACAAAGCGGAGAGCCGCGACGATCTGCTCAAGCAGATGTACGAAACGGCGGTTTTGGATGACTGCCTGTATGCGATGGATGTTGAGGAGCTTGAGAAAATTTGGGGAATACCGGTCAGAATGGTTGACCCCAACGATAGGGCACTCCTGAAGGATTTACATTCCCCAATCGGCCTGCATATCATCAAAGATGGGGTGGCGGGCGAAAGCAGGGCTTATTATTTGAAAATGACGAAATCCGAATTTCACCGTACCGGTACCCTTTTTCCCGAAGGCAGGTTTCCGGCTTTTCTGCCCAAGCCGGAAGGGTTTGAGGATGAGCTGGGTTTGGCCAACAGGATGGCATGGATACCGTCCGGCAACCCCTATATTGGT
>NZ_JBHCJY010000051.1:0-31583 GCF_041804105.1 Neisseria sp. | reverse complement strand
GCGCGGGAATGATGACGATAAAGCCGCTCATGCCTTCAGCTCTTCTTCGGTCAGCTCGCGCGCTTCGGTTTCGAGCATATAGGGAATGCCGTCTTTAATCGGATAGGCGAGCTTGGCCTGACGGCTCCACAATTCCTGTTTGTCCTGACGGTATTCGAGTCTGCCTTTGGTAACGGGACAGACCAGGATGTCTAAGAATTTTTTTTCCATAATCGGGCTTTCTATTTTTTTGGTTTTACGGGGCATAGGGCAAGTGTTTCTGCCGCAGATGGCCTGACCGATTTCACGCCCCATCTGCGCGGCGTATTTTTGCTGGAACGCCTGTATTTTCGGCTGCACCACCTGCATCATCGGTGTCATCGTCGCTTGCATGAGCTGCGGCATTTTTGCCATGACCGAACGGCCTTCGGATGTTTTGTAGAACTTTATCAGCGCATCCACTTCGCCCTGCGTATAGACTTTGGCCGAACTTTCGATGGCACTGCGGCGGATTTCGCTGCGAAGTTCGGGCGTATTGGTTTCCTGAACCATCAGATTTATATATTTTTCAACCACACCTTGCACCGCAGCACGTTTGGCGACAGGTACACCTTCCAGCGTACTCTGAATCTGCGGCTGCATCATCGCAGGAATCTGCCGGAACGACGAATCCATCACTCTGTCGAAATCCGACACATTGAACAGTTCTTCCAACGAAGCCCTGCTCGGCGCAGCGGAATGTTGCGCTTGTCCTTTTGGCGCAGTCGAGGTGCATCCGGCAGCCAAAAGCAGTGCAGCCGTGATGGCAATCAACGATTTTTTCATACTGTTCCTCCTATGCGGGTTGGGTTATCCATTTTCAGACGGCCTGCGACAAATCCGGCCAAATCGGGTTCGATTATCGCACAAACGGGCAAGACCCACACATTTCCGGTTGCCGCTGACGGCTTGAGTTTCACCGCGTCTTTTTCGGTAATAAATACCGCATCGGCGGCGGGAAAATCCGCGGCGGAAACGGCGGCGTGGTCGGGCAGGGAAACGGTTGCGTCCACACGGATGCCCATACCGCGCAAGGTGTCGAAAAAGCGTTCGGGCTTGGCAATGCCCGCCACGGCGGCGGTTTTCCCCGTTTTCAGACGGCCGGCATCCCAGATTTCCTGCGGATTGTTGAAACGGTAAATCGGGGCGGTTTCGATACGGCTTCGGAACAGCGGCGGCGGATTGCCGTTTGCAGATTTGCCGGAAAACGGGTTTTCTTCCCGCTCCGAACCGTTTTCAGACGGCCTTGCGGGAAAACCGCTGACCACCACCGCATCCACGGAATCCAAGCGCGCCAAAGGTTCGCGCAGGCCGCCGTTGGGGAGCAAATCAAGGTTTCTCCGGGCGCAGTCGGCAAACGGAAAAACGGCGATTTCCACATCGCGCTGCAAAGCGTAATGCTGCAAACCATCGTCGGCCACAATCACATCAAGATTCGGATAAGCCGCCAGCAGCGCCCTACCCGCTTCGGCGCGGCGGCTGCCCACGGCCACGGGCGCAGCGGTTTGGCGGTGGAGCAGCAGCGGCTCGTCGCCCGCCTGCTCCGCCGTGCTGCGGCTGTCCAACACATAAACTGCCGAAGTTTCGCGCCCGTAGCCGCGGCTGATGATGCCGACGTTCAGCCCGCGCCGCTGCAAGCACGACACCAACGCGGCCACAACAGGCGTTTTGCCCACCCCGCCCGCGTGGATATTGCCCACCACCACCACCGGTACGGGCAGTTTTTCGCTGTTCAGACGGCCTGTTCGGTAGAGACGGCGGCGCAGTAAATAAGCCGTCTGAAACAGTCTCGACAGCGGCCATAACAACACGGCCAGCAACGGGTTGGGATGCTGCCAGTGGCGTTCGATGATTTGGTGGAGCTTGGGCATTCAAACGGCCTCAATATACGGGATAACGCTTTGTTCCAACAGTACAACCAACTCGGCATCCTGATTGGGCATTTCGGATAGCATCGGTTCTCATGCTACAAAGCGGGAAACAGTTTTTAAAAATTAAAGAAAATTCTGTATATGGGGGATTTATGTTTTTCAGACGGCCTATCAGTTTGTTACATTACTTCCATTTTCCATCGCAGGCTCTTCCACTGCATAACCCCAATCAGAAACTTTACGCCGAATGGTAATAATGTCGCCTTTTTCATAGTAGTCAAACGTATCCGTGAATACAGCCAAGCTTTCCTGATGATGCTCGTTTGACAATACAATCAAATAGTTCCTTCCCCCTCTGTGACCACCAGACGATTCTTTATCCTGCACTTCGGCACGATAGACCTCTTGTGAACCGTCTGTCCACCAAATTCCGATGCAAGCAGCACTGTATAAAACCGAAGCGGTACATACCGCAACAAAAGCAAACCAAATTACAAAATCATAAATTATATGTACAAGTTTACCTGGCAATATCGGCAAATCAGTCATTTGCCACTTTTCCCAACATACGGTTGCGGACACAATCAAACCTGTTATTAGAGAAACCATATAAATAACATGTTCGACATGATCGTAAAGATAAAAATCAACGCCGTAGCCGATAAAAAAATAGATTGCCATCGTGATCATGACTGCGGGCAATACAAAAACAAAAAAGAATTTTTTCAGTATTTCTTGCAGCATTATATTTAATATTCCGATATTTACCGCACAGAAAAACTGTGCAAGAAAAATGAACAGGCTATATTCGGATAAGGTATGACAAATCAGATAATGAAGCTGAACGACCGTTATTTCAAAACAATTCCTCCGGAAATTGCTGCCGGATAGTAAAGCAGCGGATTCATTCTAGCAAGCCGTAAACCGCCCGTGATGGATGAAGCCGTTTGAAAGTTTCAGACGGCCTTTTCGTTTATAATCCCCAATCCGCTGCCTTTCAATACTGCACAACCATGACCGAACTGTTCCGCGCCGAATCGCTTTCCGTTTCCGAACTCAACTCGCTCGCCAAAACCCTGCTCGACGACCATCTATCGGGCTTTTGGGTAGCGGGCGAAGTGTCGAACCTGACCCGCGCCGCCAGCGGGCATTACTACTTTTCGCTCAAAGACAGCCGCGCGCAGGTGCGCTGCGCGATGTTCAAAGGTTCGGCGCAGCGTTTGGCGCAACCCTTAAAAGAAGGCGACCATATCGAAGTGCGCGGCAGAATCGGGATTTACGAAGCGCGCGGCGAATTCCAGATTACGGTGGACGAAGTGCGCCTGATGGGTTTGGGGCGGCTCTACGAAGCCTACGAACGGCTCAAAGCGCAATTGCAGGCGGAAGGCGTGTTCAGCCCCGAACGCAAAAAACCGCTCCCCGAACGCCCGCGCGCCATCGGCATCGTAACCAGCTTGGCGGCGGCGGCGTTGCGCGATGTGGTGACCACGCTGAAACGGCGTGCGCCCGAAATTCCCGTCTTCGTTTATCCGACCGCTGTTCAGGGTGCAGGCAGCGAAATGCAGATTGCCCAAGCGGTTCAGACGGCATCGGAACGCGGCGAAGCGGATGTTCTGATTGTTTGCCGGGGCGGCGGCAGCATCGAAGATTTGTGGGCGTTCAACGAAGAAGCCGTGGTGCGTGCGGTGGCCGCGTGCAGCATTCCGGTGGTAAGCGGCATCGGCCACGAAACCGATTTCACGCTGACCGATTTCGCCGCCGACGTGCGTGCGCCCACGCCGACAGGTGCTGCGGAACTGGCCAGCCCCAACCGTTTGGAAGCCGTATCAAAACTCGCTCAGGCACAAGGCCGTCTGAAAGACGTGTTGCGGCAGCGTTATTACGATGCCGCGCAGAAACTCGACTGGCTTGCCCGCCAAATCCGCCATCCGCAGCAGAAACTGAACGAACAGCGCAGCCAAATCAACGCTTTGACGCAGTCGCTGCGCTTTGCAGCACAAAATACCTGCCGTTTCAACGCCCAGCGGCTGGCACGGCAGACGCAGATGCTGGCACACGGCCGTCCCGACATTTCCGCCGCCCGCCGCGACGTGCAGTATTTTCAGACGGCCTTGATGCAGAGCCGCAAAACCGTGAAGCACAACAGCCGCAGCCTTCTTGAAAAACAGACCGCCCTGCTCGAAGCCGTATCGCCGCAGCACATCTTGGAACGCGGTTTTTCGGTGGTCAAAAATTCGCGCGGACAGGTCATCAGCAGCACCGCCAAACTGAAGCAGGGACAAAAGCTGCACATTACCTTTGCCGACGGCGAAACCGACGTTCGCGTAACGGGGGAAACGGGACAACCCGATTTGTTCGATTATTCGTAACACGGATTGAAGGCCGTCTGAAAAAAATATTTCAGACGGCCTTTTGAATACGGGAAAACCGGTAAACGGCTCATAAAGCCGTCATTCCCGTGCAGGCGGGAATCCAGACTGGGTTACGGAAACCTTTTGATTCATGCGGTTGCGGATATTTACCGTGGATTCCCGCCTGCGCGGGAATGACATTCAGACGGCCTGTATGGTTGAGGGAAATTTTAAACGCGGACTCCCCATCCGTACGGGAATGACGGTTTTTCCAAATCGGTATGTCGTGGACAATCAGCACCGTGCAAAACACGACGCATGGCTTGAACGGCTGCAAACGGATTGAAGGGCCGTCTGAAAAACCCCGTCGCCGTCCGGCCGGAATGTTCAGACGGCCTTTGCCTTGTTAAACGGCCAATTGTGTCAGCAGTGCCTGTTTAAGCGCGATTTGGTTTTTGGGATTGTCCAATCCGGTGCTGTACACGACGAAGCTGTCTTCGGCACGTTCGTCGAGTGTGGCGATTTTGGCGTAGCGCAGGCTCACTTTGTGGGCGAACAGGATTTCGGCGATGTCGGCCAGCAGATAGGCGCGGTTGACGGCGGTGATTTCGAGGGTGTGCCAGCCGGGGTAGTCTTCTTCGCTGCTGAGTTTGACGCTCGGGGTGATGGGCATGTGGCGGCTGCGGCGGCTCAGGCGGCTCGACGGGTTGGGTGCGTCGGGCGCGGCGCAGCCGTGGATGAAGCTGGTCAGCTCGGCTTCGAGCGCGCTTTGGATGTTGGGGTAGTCGGCCGGGTGGTGTTCGGCGGGAACCTGGACGATAAAGGTGTCGAGAATAAAGTTGTGTTCGGTAATGAAGGCGCGTGCGGCCAGAATGTCGAAACCGTGTCGGCTGAAAATGCGGCACAGGCGGGCAAACAGCCTTTCGCCGTTGGGCATGAACACCATCACTTGGAAGGTGTCGCTTTCGGGCAGGATGCGGCTGCGTACCTGAGGCGTTTCGGTGTCGTGGGCGAGATTGGCAGTGTGCCAGAGGATTTCGCGCAGGTCGTGGCGCACGAAATAAGCGGAACCGAGCGCGTGCCAGAGCTTGCGCTGCTGTTTTTCGGAAACGAATGCACGGGTAAGCTGTTCTGCGGCCTGCTGCTGGCGGCGGTTGACGATGGCGCTGCGGCTGCCGGTTTCGCCGGCAAGGCGGCGGGCGGCGGTGTGGAACAGGTTTTCGAGCAGGCTGGCGCGCCAACTGTTCCAAAGTTTCGGGTTGGTGCCGCGGATGTCGGCAACCGTAAGCAGGTAGAGTGCAGTTAGGCGTTCCTGAGTCTGCACGCGCGCGCAGAAATGATTGATGACGTCAGGGTCGTGGATGTCTTCTTTTTGGGCGACGGACGACATCAGCAGGTGGTCTTCAACCAGCCATGCAAGCAGGCTGCTTTCAGACGGCGTCAAACCGTGGTCGGCGGCAAAACGTTCGGCATCTGCGATGCCTTCGACGGCATGGTCGCCGCCCCGCCCTTTGGCGATATCGTGGAAAAACGCGGCCAGATACAGGATGTGCGGTTCGTCGGATGCCTGCATCAGCGAAGTGGCCAGCGGCAGCTCGCGGTCGCGCGAACCGGTGGCCAGCCTGCGCATGTTGTGGACGACGGTCAGGATGTGTTCGTCGACGGGATAGATGTGGAACAGGTCGTGCTGGAGCAGGCCGCTGATTTTTTCCCATGCAGGCAGATAGCGGCCGAGCACGCCGTAAAGGTTGAGAAAGCGCAGGGTGCGGGTCAGGCCGTTGCCGTGCCGGAAAAAACCGAGAAAACCGCGGCGGTTGGCTTCGTCGGCATAAAAGCCGCTGCCGGTGCGGCGGACTGCCGCCCACCAGCCGCGCAGGGTTTCGGGACTCATCCCTTCCGCGCCGTTTTCGGTCTGCAACAGCGACACGGCCCTGAAAATGTGCTGCGGACAATGCAGAAACACCGAAGGGTCGCGGACGGTCAGACGGTTACCCGAAATCCGGTAGTCTTCATCGATTTCGCGGACAACGGGATTCAGGCGCGGTGCAATCCGTTCTTCCAAAATCGGAATCAGGATGCCGGCAAGCTGTTTGACCGTTTTGGTGGCGCGGTAAAATTCCTGCATCAGCGTTTCGCTTTTCAGACGGCCTGATGCATCCGCAAGCGACGGATTCATGCGTTCGGCAACGTTTGCCTGCAAATCGAACAGAAGCCTGTCTTCCGCACGCCCGGCCGCCAGATGCAGCTCGATGCGGATGGCGGCGAGTTTTCGGTAGCAGCGGGTAAACATGCCCGCTTCGGCGCGGGTAATGACCCCCTGCTCCCGCAAGGCATCTATGCGTGTGTCCAAACCGTGCGCCTTGGCCAGCCACAATACCGTATGGATGTCGCGCAGGCCGCCCGGACAGGTTTTGATGTTCGGCTCCAGCAGCGCGCCCGAACCCTGCGATTTGGTGTGCCGCCGCCGCATTTCCAGCAGTTTGGCTTCGGCAAACGCCGCGGTATCGCGCTGCCGCGTGATGTGTTCCAGCAGATTTTCCGCCAGACTTCGGCTGCCGCACAAGAACCGCGCTTCCAGAAAAGCCGTATCGCCCGTGATGTCATCGTGCGCGCTGGCGCACAATTCCTGCTGCGTTCCGATTTTTACCGCTGGCGCAAGCTGCATGTCCCACAAAGCCTGTACGAACCGCTCGGCCTGCTCCTGCTCGTCTGCCGACAGCGCATCGGGCGATGCCAAGGCCAAATCCAAATCGGAAAACGGGTACAACTCCCCTCGTCCGAAACCGCCCGTCGTCAGCAGGCACAGGCGGCTTTGCGCACCGAAAATATCGTGCCACAGCTCGGTCAGCACGGTTTGCACGGCGGCGGTATGGATTTCGAAAAACCGTGCGGGCCGGCGTTTGGCCTGATAAGCGGCGGCGGCACGCTGCCTGGATTCGGCAAGGGCGGCACAGTATTTGGCGGTGTCGTTCACGGTTGGCATTCCTTTAACGGAGATGGGATGATATGCGGTTTTTCAGACGGCCTTCGGCATGATACCGAACGTATGGGCCGTCTGAAAACGCCCGCGACCTTTACAATAGACGCAGGATTGTAAATCCGCTATAGTATTGTCAACAATTTTCCGCTGCCGCCGTGCAGCGGTATCCGTTGAAAACCGATTTAATCCGATAAAAATCAGGAGCTTTCAAAAATGAGCGACCACCGTTTGCGCAATAATCCCTATAAAGTCGCCATCGCTTCGATGGTGGGGACGGCCATCGAATTTTACGACTACTATATCTATGCCGCCGCTGCGGTTTTGGTGTTCAACACCCAGTTTTTCGATAAGAGCAACCCCACCGTCGCCGTTATCCTTTCGCTCTCCACCCTTGCGCTGGCGTTTTTCGCACGACCGCTCGGCTCCGCGCTGTTCGGCCATTTCGGCGACAAAATCGGCCGCAAGAAAACATTGGTCGCATCGCTGCTGACCATGGGCTTGTCCACCGTTGCCATCGGCCTGCTGCCGACTTACTCCGCCATCGGCATTTGGGCGCCGCTGCTGCTGTGCATCTGCCGCATCGGTCAGGGTTTGGGGTTGGGCGGCGAATGGGGCGGCGCGGCATTGGTCGCCACCGAAAACGCTCCCGACGGCAAACGCGCATGGTTCGGCACTTTTCCGCAACTGGGCGCACCCATCGGCCTGTTTCTTGCCAACGGCTCGTTTTTCGCCGTCAGCGCGGTCTTCGGTGCAGACGCGCTGGTGGAATGGGCTTGGCGCATTCCGTTCATCAGCTCATTGCTGCTGGTGATTGTCGGTCTGTGGATGCGCTTGACGCTGCATGAAAGCCATGTGTTCAAAGAAGTGGAAGACAAGGGGCTGAAAGTCGAAGCACCCGTGAAAGTGGTTTTGGTGAAACATTTCAAACCGATTCTACAGGGTACGTTTATCATGGCGGCCACTTACGTGCTGTTTTATGTGATGACCGCCTTCGTTCAGGTTTACTCCAAAACCCCCGCCACGCTGTCTCCCGAAGGCCATCCGCTGGGCTTGGGCATTCCGGCCAACACCTTTACCGGCTTTCTGATGATCGGTGCGGTGGTGTTCGGTATTTTTACCAGCATTTCGGGCATTTTCGCCGACAAAATCGGCCGCCGCAAATGGCTGATTGCCGTTACTTTGGCCATTATGGTATTCGGCGCGGCCATGCCGCAGTTCCTGCTGCACGCAACCACCACTGGCGTTCTCGTTTTCATTTTGGTCGGTATGGCGCTGATGGGCATGACTTTCGGACCGATGGCCGCCCTGCTGCCCGAGCTCTTCCCTACCGAAGTGCGCTATTCCGGCGCATCTTTGGCATACAACTTCGCCGCCATCGTCGGTGCATCCATCGCCACCATCGTTGCCATCGAGTTGAACGCCAAATTCGGGCTTTTCGGTGTGGGGCTGTATTTGGCTTTCAACGGTGTGCTTTCCCTGATTGCGCTGGTCAGCATCCATGAAACCAAAGACATGAGCCTGATGAAAGAATAAGGCTGCGGATAACACCAGATTCGGCTTCGGTTTTCGCCGGAACACAACTTGTTTCCCGCAAACGGGAATCTGCAACGCGGGAAACTGAAATCTGAACAGCAAGAGATAAAATCATGTGGCAAACAGTTCTCATCATATCCGCTTTCTTGCTGCCCCTGCCCGCACTCGCCTGCCAGACCGGCAATGTTTATACCGACATCGAATGCCACGAAAAGCAGACGCGGCAGATACAAACCAAGATGAACCGCGCTTACGCGGATTTGGTCAAACTGTATATGTATGACGCGCACAAGGCATTCACTCAGTCGCAGAAACTGTGGCTGCAATGGATAAAAAAAGATTGCGCGTTTGAAAGTGCGCCATATAGGCAATCACAGGGAGCAGGATCAGGTTTGGCGCTTGCGTCCTGCACGCATGAAAAATATGCCGCACGTTTGAAACAGCTCGAAACCATCATACACGAGCTGCGCACGGATAAAGCCGAGTAGCTGTTAACAACCGTCATTCCCGCGTAGGCGGGAATCCATCATTAATATTTGCAAACGTAGGATGCACAAGGTTTTCCTTGCCGCAGACCACATTCCCGCCTGCAAAAAAGCCGTCTGAAAAATCATTTTCAGACGGCCTTTATCATGACACGCACAGTTGTAACGATTCCGTTACTGTCCCGCGCAGTCTGCACATTCGGTATGCACTTCGCCCAGTTTCAGCTTGGCATTCGCATCACGCAGCGCGGTACGCAAACCTTCTTCAATCACGGGATGATAGAACGGCATGTCCAGCATCTGCGGCACGGTCATTTTCTGCTGGTGTGCCCAGGCAAGCAGATGGGCGATGTGTTCGGCAGCGGGGCCAACAGCTTCCGCACCTAAAAACAGCCCCGTTCCCTGCTCCGCGTAAACGCGCATATGGCCTTTGTTGACCAGCATCACGCGGCTGCGGCCCTGGTTGCGGAACGATACTTCGCCGGTAACGAAACATTCGGGATTTTTATATCGCTCGGCAACTTGGGCATATTTCAGGCCGATGCTGGCGATTTGCGGGCTGGTGAACACCACGCCGATGGGGCTGCGGCGCAGGCCTTTGTTGATGACGGGATAAGTGCCCGCATTGTCGCCGGCGATTTTTCCCTGGTCGCTGGCTTCGTGCAGCAGCGGCAGTTGGTTGGACGCGTCGCCCGCGATGAAAATGTGCGGAATGCTGGTCTGCATCGTGCGCGGATGGGCTTTCGGCACGCCGCGCGTATCGAGTTCGATGTTCAGGTTTTCCAAACCGATGTTGTCCGCATTCGGACGGCGGCCGACGGCAGCCAGCAGATAATCGGCGGTAAATACGCCGCTTTCGCCGTCCTGCGTCCATTTCACTTCCACGCGGCCGTCTGAATTCAAAACGGCTTCGGTTTTCGCATCCAGATGCAGCGTTAATTCTTCGCCGAACACTTTTTTGGCTTCTTCCAATACCACGGGATCGGAAATGCCGCCGAGCATACCGCCCAAGCCGAAAATTTCGACTTTGACACCCAGTCGGCTCAAAGCCTGGCCGAGTTCCAAACCGATAACGCCCGGACCGAACACGGCCACGCTCTCCGGCAGCGTGTCCCAAGAAAACACGTCGTCGTTGATGATGAGTTTGTCGCCCAAGGCTTCCCACTGCGGCAGCACGACGGGGCGCGAACCGGTGGCAATCACGATGCGGTCGGCTTTGATTTGGGTATGGTCGTCGATTTGCACGGTATGCTCGTCGATGAATTTGGCCGCGCCCATGATGCGCTTTTCAGACGGCCATGCTTCCACGTCTTCCACCACGAAACCGACAAAACGGTCGCGTTCGGATTTCACGCGGTTCATCACTTCTTCGCCGTTTACGGTTACGCTGGCTTTATCCAGATGCACGCCGAAAGGGTCGGTATGCAGCGCATGATGACGCGCCTCTGCGGCGGCAATCAGCAGCTTGGACGGCATACAGCCGACGCGGGCGCAGGTGGTGCCGAAAACATGGCTTTCAATCAGGTAAACATTATCGGTGTGCAAACGGGCGTTGCGGAATGCGCCCATACCGGCGGTGCCGCCGCCGATTACAACCACATCGGCTTGAATCTGTTTCATATTGTTCATCCTTGTTTTGAGCCGTTTTCAGACGGCCAGTTAAGATCATTTCTTTCACACTGCGGGACAGGCCGTCTGAAAATACAGCCGCCTGTTCGGGCATAAGGAGACTGTTTCCGAAGGCCGGAAACCCGTATTTCCTGTTTTGAAGGCATTTCAGTTTCCGAGGCGAAATACAGGTTTTTCAGACGGCCTCAACCGTATTTCCCAAACAGCCCGATTAAAACAATCAATTTCAAAAGCTTTTTGCAATGAAAGAGTTATTCAGGTAACGCCGTTTGCAGGGCAAACGCTGCGCTATCTGAATAACCCTTTCGGTTTTGAAACCGAACGGGCAACCGTTTTTCAGACGGCCTCCCGTTCCGGCAATTGCCTAACAGTTAAGCAAAATATTTTTCCAACTCTTCGCTGCCGCCGATGTATTTGCCGCCGATAAATACTTGCGGAGCGGTGGCTTTACCGGTGATGGCGCGTACGGAAGTGATGGAGGCATCGCGACCCAATACGATTTCTTCGTAAGCGTAGCCTTTTTCGGCCAACAGTGCTTTGGCTTTGGCACAGAATTGGCAGCCGGGTTTGGTGATAATAGCCACGGATTCTTGGGCAACCCAAGACGGGTCGATGAATTTCAGCATGGTGTCGGCATCGGAAACTTCGAAGGGGTCGCCTTCTTTTTCCGGCTCGATGAACATTTTTTCGATTTTGCCGTCGTTAACCAGCATGGAATAACGCCATGAACGGTCGCCGAAGCCCAAGCCTTCTTTGCTGACCAGCATGTCCATACCGCGGGTAAAGTCACCGTTGCCGTCGGGTACAACCACGATGTTTTCGGCTTCCTGATCGGCTAACCATGCGTTCATCACGAAAGTATCGTTAACGGAAACGCAGGCAATGGTGTCAATGCCGCGGGCAAAGAATTCTTTGGCCAGCTCGTTGTAGCGCGGCAGATGGGTGGAAGAACAGGTGGGGGTAAATGCGCCCGGCAGGGAGAATACGACTACTTTTTTGCCTTTGAACAGGTCGTCGGTGGAAACGTCCACCCAAGAATCGCCTTGGCGGGTGTGGAATACTACGCTGGGTACTTGTTGGCCGGTACGGTCGGTTAAAGCCATTGGGAACTCCTTTATTTGCATTAACGGGTTAAGAAAATTTGAACTCGTGATTCTACCCCGTCTCGGACAAGGTTCACGATTTATAATCCAAATACAGGGAATTACATAAAACTATATAACCTGTATTCTGTCTAAACGATGTAAGGCCGTCTGAAAAAATCTCAAGAGCGCAAATGAAAAATTTACCTCAGCGTAACAGGTTTTCAGACGGCATCCTCCGTTACAACGCCCTTAATATAAGTTTCGGCAATGTCTTTGATACCGAAACGGTCTTTGTCGGGAAATTCAGACGGCCTGAACGGTTCGGCGCAATCGATGCGGATGGTCAGCTTTTCCATCGAAACAATCCGCCACAGCGATACCGGCAAACTTACGTCTGCATACGACGGCACAACGCTGCGCCGTCCGAGCGCATCATAATAGCGCAACGCCACCGCCTGCACCGGCGAATCGGTATCGATGGCCGACTGGAACAGCGCTGCTTTAAACGGCAGTATGTCCAAACCCGGCGACGTTTTCGCCTCAGGGAAAAAACTCACGTTTTTGCCCGACTTCAAGGCTTCGCCGACGGCCAGATTAATCGGTTCGACATCGCGGCGGGAATTGCGGTTGATAAACACCGTACCCGCGTTTTTGCCCATCCTGCCCAATACCGGCCAACTGCCGATTTCCTGTTTGGCGATGAAGCTGCTCGGAAATACCGTACTCATAGCGAAAATATCCAGCCACGATACATGATTGCCGACCACCAGCAGCCCTTTTTCCGAACCGGTTCTACGCCCTTCCACTTTCAGTTCGATATCCAGCGCCTGCAATGCGCCTGCGCCGAGCTGCACCAGGATGCGGTTGCGCTGAACGGGATTGTCGCGGTCGATGCTGCTCAAATTGCGGCCGGTTTGAAACAGCCAGCGCGCCAGCCGTGCAAGACGGCGCAGACGGGTAAGGAATGGGGCTTTGGGTGCGGACATAAATCGGCGGTTTGTCGGTAAAAATATCGGAAGCGGCATTATAGGCCGTCTGAAAAAAGCAGGGAACAGATTTTCCCGTTCCGTTTTGGCAGCGTGGAGGATTGTTTTCATGGATATTGGTTTTTCGTCATTCCCTCTCTTGCGGGAATCCGGCTTTGAGATTTACAAGTACCTGTCAAATATAAAAGATACCCAACGCTCCCCTGCCGCGATACGGCTTATTTTTGGCACCGCCTGCAATAAAACGTTCCGCGTTGTCCCAATGTGCTTTTTTCAATCGGGCAACCGCAACGCCTGCACGGTTCGCCCTGACGTCCGTACACATTGTATTCCTGCTGGAAATAGCCGCTTTTTCCCGTACTGTCGACAAAATCGCGCAATGTGCTGCCGCCTTTTTCAATGGCGCGCATCAATACGGTTTTGATTTCGGCAACGAGTTCCGCGCATTCTTTTTTACTGAGCGACGCAGCCGGACGGTTTGGCAGAATACCGGCTGCAAACAGGCTTTCGTTGGCGTAAATATTGCCGACGCCGACCACGACGGCATTGTCCATCAAGGCGGTTTTGACGGCGCGTTTCTGCGTTTTCAGACGGCCGTGAAGATAGGCTGCGTCGAATCCGTCTTCCAACGGCTCCACACCCAGTTTTTGCAGTAACGGATGATGTTCGGGCGCACCGGCAAACCACAGCACCGCCCCGAATTTGCGCGGGTCGTAATAACGCATCAGGATGCCGTCTGAAAACAGAAAATCAACATGGTCATGCTTTCCCGCAGGTTCCGCGTCCGTATTTTGTCCGGTAAAAATCCTCAGGCTGCCCGACATACCGAGATGGATGAGCAGGATGCCCGTCTTAAACTCGACCAGCAGGTATTTCGCCCGCCTGCGGCATGACTGCACTTCCTGTCCGCACAACGTTTCGGCCAAAGATTCGGGAACAGGCCAGCGCAGACGGCCGTCGCGCACCGTAACGTTTCTCACGGTTTGTCCCGTGATGTGGGGCGCAATGCCGCGCAAAGTGGTTTCGACTTCCGGCAATTCGGGCATACGGAACTCCTTTTCCGTCTAAATAATTGCTGCAAAAAGAAAATGTAGCTTTTCGTAACTTGATTTAAATCAAACCGATTCCGGCTGCGGCCGTCCAAAGGGGTATAAAATACCGTTATGGAAATTTTTACTGCCCTGTTCCAACCATCAATTTGAAAGGATTCTGAAAATGATCAAAGGCATCCAAATTACCGAATCGGCCAACGCCGCCCTGCTTAACTCGTTCTGGCTCTTCGACGACGCTACCGGCGAAGTACGCTGCCTGGCCGTCAAAGAAGGTGCAGGCTACAAAGAAGACGACACCGCCACTTTAGCGGCTTTGGGCGAAATTTCCTACAAAGAAATTCCGGTTGATGCCCATGTACGCCCGAAAGTGGAAGGCGGCCAACACCTGAATGTCAACGTCTTGACCCGCGAAACGCTGGAAGATGCGGTAGCCAATCCCGACAAATACCCCCAACTGACCATCCGCGTTTCCGGCTATGCCGTACGTTTCAATTCGCTCACGCCCGAACAGCAGCGTGATGTGATTACCCGCACGTTTACCAACAGCCTGTAACAGCAGTTTTGCCGAACAAGGCCGTCTGAAAAGTTTTCAGACGGCCTTTTGTCGTTTCGGGTATTGCCGGATTACTCCGCCCAATTTTTCTTCTTACTGGTTTTGCCGATGCCCGGGTTGAAGCTGTTGGTCGGGTCGAGCTTGCGGTAGAACTGTTTCAGTTCGGGCTTGGCTTCGTAAAGGTGGCCGACGTTGTGTTCGGCCGGATATTGCGCGCCGCGTTCGTCCAGCAGATGCAGCATCTCGTGTTCCAAGGCCATGCAGTCGTGGCCTTTTTTCACGATGTAGTCTTGGTGGAACACGTGGCACATAAAATGGCCGTAGTAAAGCTTGTGACTGATTTTGCTGTCGATTTCAGACGGCAGTTTTTCAAACCAGTCTTTGTCGTTGCGGCGCAGGGCGATGTCGAGCGCGACAATGTCTTCGACTTCTTTATCGTGCACGGCGCGGTAGCGCACGGCTGCGGATGCCACGGCAAAACGGTGTAGCATGGCCGCTTGCGTTTCTTCTGCGCTGCATTCGAAATATGCGCCGGTTTTTTCTGAAAAGTATTTTTGCAGGAACGCGCGCGCTTCTTCAACGCCTTTGCCGCCCATTTTCAAAATCAGGTGGTGTTCGTATTTGTCACGATAGTTGCGCAGGGATTGGGGCAGGTGTTCGGGCAGGAATTTGCTCGCCCACTGTATCGCTTTGTCGGAAAAATGTTTGGGCAGCATGGGCAGGTTTTTGCCAAATCGGTCGATTTTCGCCTTGAAATCAAAAAGCTGCGGCAAACGGTGTGTGCCGAACTTTTTAATGATCATAAAGGTATCTTTGCCGTAAACCGCCGCCATGTCGAATGCGTCGCGGTGGATGTATTCGCCGGAAACCGGCAGGGACTCGAATTCGGCCAGCGCAGCACGGCGGATGTCGGTCAGCTCGTTGATGTCGTTGGTGCCGATGTAGAACACGGCGGTATGCTTTTCCATCGGAAAAGTGTCGAGACGCACGGCAAACACCATCAGTTTTCCGGCACAGCCCGATGCTTCGTAATGTCGGGCAGGATCGGCATTGAAACGGGCGGCGGTCGGCTCATCCACTTGGCGCACATGGTTACAGTAGGCATGGTCGTGCCCTTTGCCCGCTTCGCGCGTGATGTCTTTCTGGCGGTAATGGTGGCCTTGCAGATTGATCAGGATTTCTTCGGGCGTATCGCCGAGATCGATGCCCAAGTGGTTGACCAATTCCAAGCGGCCGTCTGAATTTATCTGCGCGAACAGGGCCATTTCGGTATAGGCCGGCCCGCGCTGTACCAACGCACCGCCTGAGTTGTTGCACACGCCGCCCAACACCGATGCGCCGATACACGACGAGCCGATAACCGAATGCGGTTCGCGCCCCAACGGTTTCAGCAAAAGTTCGAGCTGGTTGAGCGTGGCACCGGGCAGGCAGACAACCTGTTCGTTGTCGTTAATCGGACGCACGATGTCCATCCGCATCACGTTGACAATCACGATGTCGCGGTCGTAATCGTTGCCGTCGGGCGTGGAACCGCCGGTCAGGCCGGTATTCGCTGCCTGAGTCAGTACAATCACATCGGCTTCCACACAGGCCTTCAGGATTTCCCACTGTTCCAGCAGCGTACCCGGCCGCACCACGGCCAAGGCTTTGCCTTCGCCGAAACGGTAGCCTTGGCGGTAGGGTTCGGTTTTGGCCGGATCGGTAATGATGTATTTTTCGCCGACGATGGACGTGAGTTTTTCGATGAGTTGGCTGGCGGTCATGGCACATATCCTTACAGGTGGATTATTTCGGAAAAACCTGTTGAGAAACAGTATTTCAGTTTATTGTAAGGACTTGCAGAAGCGAAGTAAACCGTTTGCAGGCAGTCTGAAAAATTTTCAGACTGCCTGCAAACAACTTTCTTTTCAGTTCGTTTGTTTTCATTTTTCACCGAACACGAAGACCTTTTCCCAACCTTCCCGAACACACAAATGACGACCCCTTGATTTTCAGACAAACACTGCCCCGAACGGCCGCCATCCGACAAAAACTCTTATTTGCCAGCCATGCTTTTTACTGATACGATTCCACGCTGAACAAAACATCTCTGGGCAGCTTTGCTTCCTGTTGGTTTCGGTTCTTTTTCAACCTATTGAAAACTAACGGAACTGCCTGATTTTGCTTTGCGGAATATTTTCGTTTTTATACTGACGTTCGAAAACGAAAAAGAAACAAAAGGCCTGTTGTCTCAAAATACGCCTTATCCATAACACCCAACCGAAGGATAGATGAATATGTCCACCCAACTGAACGATGTCGATCCCATTGAAACCCAGGAATGGCTTGATGCCCTGAGCTCGGTTTTGGAAACCGAAGGCACGGAACGCGCCCATTTCCTGCTGGAACAATTGGTGAAATATACCCGCCGCCGCGGTGTCCACATGCCGTTTGACGCCACTACTGCCTACTTGAACACGATTCCCGTAGGCAAGGAACAGAAATCCCCCGGCAATCAGGAAATCGAACACCGCATCCGTTCGGCCATCCGCTGGAATGCCGCGGCAATGGTTTTGCGCGCCGGTAAAAAGGATTTGGAACTGGGCGGCCATATTGCATCCTTCCAATCTTCCGCCACGCTTTACGACGTAGGTTTCAACCATTTCTGGAAAGCCAAAGGCGACGGCGAAGAAGGCGATATGATTTTCGTTCAGGGACACGTTTCCCCGGGCATTTATTCCCGCGCTTATGTCGAAGGCCGTCTGAACGACGAGCAGCTTGACAATTTCCGCCAAGAAGTCGACGGCAAAGGCCTGTCTTCTTACCCCCATCCGCACCTGATGCCCGATTTCTGGCAGTTTCCTACCGTTTCCATGGGTCTCGGCCCCTTGATGGCGATTTATCAGGCGCGTTTCCTGAAATATTTGGAATCACGCGGTTTGGCCAAAACCAAAGGCCGCAAGGTTTGGTGTTTCTGCGGCGACGGCGAAATGGACGAACCGGAAAGCCAAGGCGCGATTTCCCTGGCCGCACGCGAAGGCTTGGACAACCTGATTTTCGTCATCAACTGTAACCTGCAGCGTCTCGACGGCCCTGTCCGCGGCAACGGCAAAATCATTCAGGAGCTGGAAGGCAACTTCCGCGGTGCAGGTTGGAACGTATTGAAAGTCATTTGGGGACGCCGTTGGGACACCCTTTTGGCCGCCGACACCAACAATGCGTTGAAACAGCGCATGAACGAATGTCTTGACGGCGACTACCAAACCTACAAATCCAAAGACGGCGCGTATGTCCGCGAACATTTCTTCAATACGCCCGAGCTGAAAGCCATGGTTGCCAGCATGTCCGACGATGAAATCTGGGCACTCAACCGCGGCGGCCATGACCCCCACAAAGTTTATGCGGCCTATCATGAAGCGGTAAATAATCCGCAAGGCCG
Organism: Neisseria sp.; assembly: GCF_041804105.1. Taxonomy (GTDB): domain Bacteria; phylum Pseudomonadota; class Gammaproteobacteria; order Burkholderiales; family Neisseriaceae; genus Neisseria. The sequence goes on along the minus strand of NZ_JBHCJY010000051.1, from coordinate 13,622 downwards.
TCCGACCGTCATTTTGGCCAAAACCATCAAAGGCTACGGTATGGGTGCATCCGGCGAAGGTCAAAACGTGGCGCATCAGGCGAAGAAAATGGACGTGGAATCCTTAAAGAAATTCCGCGACCGCTTCAACATCCCCGTTACCGACGAACAAATCGACAGCGGCAACCTGCCCTACTTCCGCTTCCCCGAAGACAGTGAAGAAGCCCGCTATATCCGCGAGCGCCGCAACGCCTTGGGCGGCTATCTGCCCAAACGCGAACCTGCCACCGACGCGCTGCCGGTTCCCGCATTGGAAACGTTCGATGCTCAGCTGCAAAGCAGCGGCGAGCGCGAGTTTTCCACAACCATGGCTTTTGTCCGCATCCTGTCCACCCTGCTCAAAGACAAACAGCTGGGCAAACGCATTGTGCCGATTGTTCCCGACGAAAGCCGTACCTTCGGTATGGAAGGCCTGTTCCGCCAATACGGCATTTGGAACCCCAAAGGCCAGCAATACACCCCGCAGGACAAAGACCAACTGATGTTCTATAAAGAATCGGTTGACGGCCAGATTTTGCAGGAAGGCATCAACGAACCCGGTGCGATGGCCGACTGGATTGCGGCGGCCACCAGCTACGCCAACAACAAATACGCGATGATTCCGTTCTACATCTACTACTCGATGTTCGGTTTCCAACGCGTCGGCGATTTGGCTTGGGCTGCCGGCGACATGCACGCACGCGGCTTCCTGATCGGCGGTACCGCAGGCCGAACCACGCTGAACGGCGAAGGTTTGCAACATGAAGACGGCCACAGCCACATCCAGGCAGATTTGATTCCGAACTGTATTTCCTACGACCCGACTTTCCAATACGAACTCGCCGTCATTATCCAAGACGGCCTTCGCCGCATGTATGTCGAACAGGAAGACGTGTTCTACTACCTGACCGTCATGAACCAAAACTATACCCACCCTGCCATGCCCCAACGCAAAGGCATCGAAGAGCAGATTCTCAAAGGCATGTATCTGTTTAAAGAAGGCGGCAAAGGCGACAAAAAGGTTCAACTGATGGGCTCGGGTGTGATTCTGAACGACGCGATTCAGGCTGCCGAAATGTTGAAAGCCGATTTCGGCGTAGAAGCCGATATTTGGTCCGTACCTTCCTTCAACCTGCTGCACCGCGATGCCATCGAAGCCGAACGCTTCAACCGCCTGCATCCGCTGGAGGCCGCAAAAGTGCCTTTCGTTACCGAGCAGCTGCAAGGTCATGACGGCCCCGTCATCGCTGCCACCGACTACATCCGCAGCTATGCCGACCGCATCCGTGCCTACGTCCCCAACGACTACCATGTCTTGGGTACCGACGGCTTCGGCCGCAGCGATTCGCGTGCCAACCTGCGCGACTTCTTCGAAGTTGATGCCCGCCACATCGCAGTGGCTGCATTGAGCGCATTGGCACAACAAGGCAAAGTGGACAAAAACACCGTGCAGAGCGCTATCGAAAAATACGGTATCAAAGCCGATGCCGAACCGAGCTGGAAACGCTAAAACGGTTTTCAGACGGCCCGTCGAAACAAGCCGGCAAGGCCGTCTGAAAAAACTTTATCAAGCAAAACAGACATGTTTTGCATGTTTCTTCCGACCAAACCCCACAGAAAATTGTAGCCCGTCTCCCGAATTTCCAGAGGCAAGCGTATTTTTCCGTGCAAACCTCTGCTTGAAATACGCGACTCTGTCCGGCCGGTTTTCAGACGGCCTGACAACGGGTTTTGAAACAGTCGGAAAGCGAACCGTTTAGTAACCGTTTTTCAAAAGTGCAACAGGCCGTCTGAGCCAAAAGCAAACCGCAGACAGCGGATTTTTCAGACGGCATACACAACAAAGGAAACTCTCCATGAGTATCGTAGAAATCAAAGTACCCGATATCGGCGGCCACGACAATGTGGACGTAATCGCCGTCGAAATCAAAGCAGGCGACACCGTCGCCGTGGACGACACCCTGATTACGCTGGAAACAGACAAAGCCACCATGGATGTCCCCAGCACGGCTGCGGGTGTGGTTAAAGAAGTCAAAATCAAAGTAGGCGACAAAGTCTCCGAAGGCAGCCTGATCGTAACCGTGGAAGCAACAGGTTCTGATGCCGCAGCAGCTCCCAGTGTCCCTGAAACCGTTTCCGCTCCCGCCACCGCAGCACCTGCTCCGGCAGCTGCTCCCGCCGTTTCCGGCGGAACGGTTGCCGTAGAAGTGCCCGATATCGGCGGCCATGACAATGTGGACGTAATTGCAGTAGAAATCAAAGTCGGCGACACCGTAGCCGAAAACGATACCTTGATTACTTTGGAAACCGACAAGGCCACCATGGATGTGCCGAGTACCGCTTCGGGCATCGTCAAAGCCGTATATATCAAAGTCGGCGACAAAGTATCGCAAGGTTCGAAAATTATCGACGTTGAAAGTGCCGGCGCACCTGCCGCGGCTCCTGCTCCTGCCGAAACCGCAGCACCCGCACCTGTGGCTGAAACACCCAAAACGGCGCCTGCTCCGGCACCCGCCTCTCCTGCCGCTCCCAGCGGCGCATTCGGCAATACGCCGGTCAACGAAGAATCGTTCTCCAAAGCACACGCAGGCCCATCCGCCCGCAAACTCGCCCGCGAATTGGGCGTTGATTTGGGCTTGGTCAAAGGATCGGGACACAAAGGCCGTATCATCGGCGACGACATCAAAGCGTTCGTCAAAGCCGCCATGCAAGGCGGTGCAGGCAAAGGTGCGTCTGTTGCAGCTTCTTTGGGCGGCGGACTCGACCTGCTGCCGTGGCCCAAAGTCGATTTCAGCAAATTCGGCGAAATCGAGGTCAAAGAGCTTTCCCGCATCAAGAAAATTTCCGGTCAGAACCTGTCGCGCAACTGGGTGGTTATCCCCCACGTTACCGTTAACGAAGATGCGGATATGACCGAATTGGAAGAATTCCGCAAACAGCTCAATAAAGAATGGGAACGCGAAGGCGTCAAACTCTCGCCCTTGGCATTTATCATCAAAGCCTCCGTAAGCGCGCTCAAAGCCTTCCCCGAATTCAATGCTTCGCTCGACGGCGACAACTTGGTATTGAAAAAATACTACAACATCGGCTTTGCCGCTGACACGCCCAACGGTTTGGTCGTACCCGTGATTAAAGACGTGGACAAAAAAGGCCTGAAAGAAATCAGCATCGAGTTGGGCGAATTGAGCAAAAAAGCCCGTGAAGGCAAACTCAAGCCGCAGGAAATGCAGGGCGCATGCTTTACCATTTCCAGCCTCGGCGGTATCGGCGGTACAGGCTTTACGCCGATTGTGAACGCGCCCGAAGTCGCCATTCTCGGCGTGTGCAAATCACAAATGAAACCGGTTTGGAACGGTTCAGGCTTCGAACCCCGTCTGATGTGCCCCCTGAGCCTGTCGTTCGACCACCGCGTAATTGACGGCGCAGCCGGCATGAAATTTACCGTGTATCTGGCGAACCTGTTGAAGGACTTCCGCCGCGTGATGCTGTAACCGGTTTTCAGACGACCTGTCTGTAACAGATTAACAGGCCGTCTGAAAAAGTCGAGATAACGTTTTCAGACGGCCTCATCAGCCAAAGCCGTCTGAAACTGATGAAAAAGAAAGATTAAACATGAGCTTAATCGAATTGAAAGTGCCCGATATCGGCGGCCACGAAAATGTGGACATCATCGCCGTCGAAATCAAAGCGGGCGATACCGTTGCTATTGAGGACACCCTGATTACCTTAGAAACCGACAAGGCCACCATGGATGTTCCTGCCGATGCAGCCGGCGTAGTCAAAGAAGTGAAAGTCAAAGTCGGCGACAAAATCTCCGAAGGCGGCGTAATTGCTTTGATTGAAGCCGCAGGTGCGGCAGCCGAAGCGCCGAAAACCGAAACTGCACCCGCTGCTGCTCTGGCGCAGGAAGCTCCAAAAACCGTAGCTCCCGCACCGCAAGCCGCCCAGTTCAGCGGCAATGCAGACGCGGAATACGATGTAGTCGTACTCGGCGGCGGTCCCGGCGGATATTCTGCCGCATTTGCCGCGGCAGACGAAGGCCTGAAAGTGGCCATTGTCGAACGCTTCGCAACCCTGGGCGGCGTATGTCTCAATGTCGGCTGTATCCCTTCCAAAGCTTTACTGCACAACGCCGCCGTAATTGACGAAGTACGCCATTTGGCCGCAAACGGCATCAAATATCCCGAGCCGGAACTCGATATCGATATGCTGCGCGGCTACAAAGACAAAGTCATCGGCAAACTGACCGGCGGTTTGTCGGGAATGGCCAAAGCACGCAAAGTCGATGTCATCCGCGGCAACGGTAAATTTGTCGGCGCCCACCATATCGAAGTCGCACTGACTGCCGAAGGCAATTACGATGCGCCTTTAACCGAAACCGGTGAAAAACGTACCCTGCAATTCAAAAACGCCATCATCGCCGCGGGCAGCCGCGTGATGAAGCTGCCCTTCATTCCGGAAGATCCACGAATCATCGACTCTACCGGTGCACTGGCGCTTAAAGAAGTACCGAAAAACATGCTGATTATCGGCGGCGGTATCATCGGTTTGGAAATGGGTACGGTATACAGCACGCTCGGCACCCGTCTTGAAGTTGTCGAAATGATGGACGGCCTGATGCAGGGGGCCGACCGCGATTTGGTCAAAGTATGGCAGAAACAGAACGAACACCGTTTCGACCGTATCATGACCAACACGAAAACCGTCGCCGTAGAAGCCAAAACCGACGGCATCTACGTAACCTTTGAAGGCGAAAACGCCCCCAAAGAACCGCAACGTTACGACTGCGTATTGGTTGCCGCAGGCCGTGCGCCCAACGGCAAACTCATCGGCGCAGAAAATGCCGGTGTTGCCGTAACCGACCGCGGCTTTATCGAAGTCGACAAACAGATGCGTACCAACGTACCGCACATCTACGCCATCGGCGACATCGTCGGCCAACCCATGCTCGCACACAAAGCCGTGCACGAAGGCCATGTTGCCGCCGAAAACTGTGCCGGACACAAAGCCTATTTCGACGCCCGCGTCATTCCCGGAGTAGCCTATACCGCACCGGAAGTCGCCTGGGTAGGCGTAACCGAAACAGCCGCCAAAGCAGAAGGCATCAAAATCACCAAAGCCAACTTCCCATGGGCAGCCTCCGGCCGTGCCATCGCAAACGGCTGCGATCAAGGTTTCACCAAATTGATTTTTGATGCCGAAAGCGGAAAAATCATCGGTGGCGGCATTGTCGGCCCTAACGGCGGCGACATGATCGGAGAAATCTGTCTGGCCATTGAAATGGGTTGTGATGCCGCAGATATCGGAAAAACCATCCACCCCCATCCCACCTTAGGAGAAACCATAGGTTTAGCCGCAGAAGTCGCACTGGGGACTTGCACAGATTTACCCCCGCAACGTAAAAAGTAACTAACGTTCTGTACCTGCAAATCTGTATCAGGCCGTCTGAAAAGTTTTCAGACGGCCTTTTATTTTGTTTCAATTAATAGTTACCTGACATTCAGCTGCCGAAGCAGCTAACGCATAAAGTCACACGTTCATCATAGATTTAGAGGTTTCAACACACAGCCGCCCGTAGGCGGCTGACACGTCGGCCAACACGTCTTTGGCCTCGTGAAACGTTTCAACACACAGCCGCCCGTAGGCGGCTGACAGCAATGCAAAGACAACGCGCGAAATCAGGCTGGTTTCAACACACAGCCGCCCGTAGGCGGCTGATTTCGGGAAAGCGTCGTAAGAACAACCACGAGCTGTTTCAACACACAGCCGCCCGTAGGCGGCTGATAAAGTTTGTAACGGCGAGCGAAAAAATATTTTAGGTTTCAACACACAGCCGCCCGTAGGCGGCTGATTTCCGGTGTAACCAATATGGCCGGGGATTTGAAGTTTCAACACACAGCCGCCCGTAGGCGGCTGAGTTACTTTCCGTGCCAGCGGCATAAGCCATAGACGTTTCAACACACAGCCGCCCGTAGGCGGCTGACGGCAGGGCGGCTGGATGGCGATGCAAGGTGTTGCAGTTTCAACACACAGCCGCCCGTAGGCGGCTGAAGACCATTTCGAACGGCGAAATGCCAAAGGAAGAGTTTCAACACACAGCCGCCCGTAGGCGGCTGACGCCGATTAAAGTCTGTGAGTATTTGGGTAAGTGGGTTTCAACACACAGCCGCCCGTAGGCGGCTGATCGAGACACCAAAGCCGAAAATCCATTTCAGGATGTTTCAACACACAGCCGCCCGTAGGCGGCTGAGAAATTCGTCATGAAAAAAACTTATTTGAACCTGTTTCAACACACAGCCGCCCGTAGGCGGCTGATCGACGTTTGAATGAAGCTCTTCATGATATTGAGTTTCAACACACAGCCGCCCGTAGGCGGCTGATTTCCATCGCCCAACTTATCCAAATCTACCATCTGGTTTCAACACACAGCCGCCCGTAGGCGGCTGAGTTCTATGTTGGCAATGTTCGGAGGCAACCATGTGTTTCAACACACAGCCGCCCGTAGGCGGCTGAATATTCATTCCGGTCTAAGTAACGGTGATTTGTTGTTTCAACACACAGCCGCCCGTAGGCGGCTGACCAATGGTGTTGCAGCCTATGGCGCATCGGTCGGGGTTTCAACACACAGCCGCCCGTAGGCGGCTGATTAACGGAGATTGAATTATGACAACCGCCGCAGAGTTTCAACACACAGCCGCCCGTAGGCGGCTGACACCGACCAGCATTCTGAAAGCAGATAACGACTGGTTTCAACACACAGCCGCCCGTAGGCGGCTGAGAAAACAAAAACGACCGTCGCGCAGATGGGCAAAGTTTCAACACACAGCCGCCCGTAGGCGGCTGACTGCTAAATCCTGCAACTTCGGCCGACCAAGATGCGTTTCAACACACAGCCGCCCGTAGGCGGCTGACGATGCCGCCAGCGTCCAGGCCAGCCTGATGATGTTTCAACACACAGCCGCCCGTAGGCGGCTGAAGCCTCTCTCGAAAGCCTTGTCCCACCGGCCTTAAAAAGCCCGATTTCGCCAACGCCCCCGAAAAAGGCAGGGAACAAGTATAACACAGCCGATAACCGTTATACCTGTTTTCCCAAATTCCTAATTGTTAAAGAAAAATTTCCCGTCGCTAACCCCGCGGGGATTTCATGAGAACCGCAGGTTAGCGATTCACACGATCAGTGTGTCTTGAAACACGTCCACCGCTGCTTTTGCGCCGTGGTGTTCCACCTTGCGCCGCCATTTGCTGCCCAGATGGTAAAAGCGCAGGCTGTCGGTTTCAGGGTTATAGGTTTTCAATAATTTTTCTTTCAAAACAACCCATTGGTCGGGCGCGATGTCGCATTCGAACACCGAATACTGCACACGCACGCCGTAGTCCAAGCAATGTTTGGCGATACGGCGCAGGCGCGCTTGGCCTTGCGGGTCGTCCAGGGCAATATCGTAAGTAATCAGCATCAACACAGTATTTCCCCTTGCTTATTTTTCAGACAGACATCAAGGCCATCTGAATATGGCTGCCTGAAAAAATCAACGCATCAAAAACGGCGGATACTCCGCCAAATCGCCGCGCAGATGCCGCACCAGCAGCATGGCCTGAATATGCGGCAGCAGGCCGACGGCCACCTCTTCCTGCAAAAACGGATGCACAATCTTCTCCTGCTTTTTCGCCTGCAAGGTTTGAAACAGCAGCTTGCGCGCCTCCGGCTTGATATTCACCGCCCCGCCCGCCTCGGCAACAAAATCCTGCGGCTTAATCTGCCCGCGGTTAATCAGCGACAGCACCAGCCTGTCCGCCCACCACGCGCGGAATTCCTCCAGAATATCCTGCGCCAAACTGTCGCGCCCCGGGCGGTCGGCGTGCAGAAAACCCACCTGCGGGTCCAAACCCACGCCTTGCAGCGCGCCGCTGATGTCCTTGCCCAAAATGCTGTACACAAACGACAGCAGCGCATTCACCCCGTCGCGCGGCGGTCGGCGGTTGCGGCCGTCGAAGGCAAAACCGCTGTTTTCGCGCAGCAAATGGCGGAACACGCCGAAATAACGCGCCGCCGCATCGCCCTCAATCCCGCGGATTAACTCCAAAGTTTCCGCCCGCTTCAACTGCTGCAAACTAAAATTCAGCGCCGACACCGCCGCCTTCACCTCCTCCTGATCGCCATGATTGCGCAGCCGCCGCTGCAACACCCGCTTGCACGACTGAATCTTCGCCGCAATAATATGCCGCGCAATCGGCACCGGATTATGCTCCGACAGCCGGTATTGCGCCCGCCGCAGCAACACATTGCCGCTCTGCCGCCCCTGCAAGCGCCCCAAAAAACGCCCGTTTTCGGTAAAAAACGCCAGATTTACATTGTTTTCGCCGCAAAACCCCATCAAAAACGGCGACACTAGCACATTGCCGAAACAGAAAATATGCCCGATAGAATGCACCGGCAACTGCGCCACCTTTTTACGCTCCTGCTCCACCACCAGCGTTTCCCGCTCCTTATGCAGATAACTGCCCTGCGTGGTGATATACAGCGTGTTTTGCAGCTTGCGCATAGTTAAAAAACTCCCTTGATTTTGACCGCACTTTTATTTTGGAACGGCTTGTTGTTTAGGCCATCTGAAAAATTAGGCTTTCAGACGGCGTAGAACGAAAAACAGATGACCCACTAACGCGTGTGTGCCCAAAGGCACACTATACGATTACCACTTTTATGAATATAAAAATTCTTCAATTAAGTCTGTATGTTTTAAGCATTCTTTTAAAATGAGCTCAAGAAATTCAAAATCATCTTCAGAATCTAATGGAATTTTTGAGTTATCTACTTTAAATGTTTTTATTCGTTTTTTGGCATTACCTTTTTGGAGATGAGTTAATTTTCTTTTCTCATATTCATCTGGCAGATAAAAAACATACTCATGATCTAAATGTTCAATAAAATAATCATCCCCATCTTTAAAATATTTTAAATGGACAACATTTGTAACATAGAAACCACAAATATCTAAATAATCTTTTGCAGCACTCTCATCAAATTCTTCAAATGTAATATCTGTATCTCCATCCATGTATGCCCATAATTGATTGCCATACTCCCTTTCTTGAAAGAGTTTTGCAATATTCTCTTTATTTAAACCATTTATCCTAAATGAAACACCTTTTTCAAAATTTTCTAAAATTAAAGACAATCCATCACTAGGGACACTATTAAATTCTGGAAGCAATGCTAATTGATTTATTTTTTTGTTTTCTAAAGAGCTCCAAAGATAATCTTTCAAAGATGGATGATTATTCCTATGCATAGAAGTCTTATTCGGTATAAGGCTACTAAAATAAAAAGTTGAATCAATTCTCCTGTCTCTTAACTGAAATGGCTGACTAGAACAAAATTCAAAATTATCCAATGAAATGGAAATTAATCCATATTTTTCATATTGCTTATCCTCTTTGATTAAATCTATGCCTTTTTCTTTGTAGAAATCAACAAGAGGGTTATTTTTTAAATTAAGAGAAAACTTATTTCTTATGCTTTTGTATTCGTCTATGAGAGCAAAAAGTAAGATAATTAAGCTTGACTCAATGTACTCATATTCACTATACCCTTCAAGCAACCCTGTTGAAGTACTAAGGCATTTGTATAAATCACCATAATATGATTTAAGCTCATTCCAACTAGAATAAATTTGCCCCTCAAGACTTTCAACCTGCAGCCTATAAAAACTATTTTTATCCCAGTCATTATGAATTGTTTTAAGATGCGAAATTTCACAATTTTTTTTATGATTGTGATATTCCAATAATATTTCTGAAAACAAGGTAGTGCCATCGGACAATTTATCTCTTAGCAAATCTAAAACATGCTTATATTGCTCTTCTTGCGATTTGGTAAATGAAGAGAATCTGTTAAAACATGTATCACCTATCTCAAACTTTGGGGGATATTGTTTCCATAGTGCATGAAATTCTTCTAATTCATTAAAGTTCAACTCCTCGTAGAATTCTTGAAGAGAAAAATTTTTCTTTTGACCCATGGCACAATTTCCTTAATGTATAAAAATTTAGATTTATATTAATCCCCAAACAACCCCTCCACATACCTCTCCGACTTATCTTTCTCCAACAACTTCGGTTGGCAAACCTCCACCAGCGAGCAGGCTTTGCAGCGTTTGCCATACACCGGCGGCGGGGTTTGCCCGCTTGCCAAGAGTTCGCGCACTTGGGCGATAACGGCCAGCGTTTGCGTTCTAAGGCCGTCTGAAAGCGCTACCGGCACGCGGTGGCGGGTTTGCATATACCACAGCGCGCCCTCGCTGATGGTTTGCCCGCTCATCTCCTCCAAACACAGCGCCTGCGCACAAAGCTGGATTTCGTCGAACGGCTCGGGTTTGGGCTTGCCGCGTTTGTATTCAACGGGCTTCAGGCTGCCTGAAACCAAATCATGCTCCACCATATCGATAATGCCGCTGATGCCCAGCCGCTGCGCCGACACATGCACGCTGCGCTCGAAGCGCACACCTTTGCGCGTTTCCGGCTCGCCCGAATCCACCCGCTCATGCAGCGAACGCCCCTGCGCGGTCAGATAGTTTTCCGCCCACGCCTGCTCGTTGTGAATCAACGCGCATTGGCGCGGGCAGAAGGCGTAGTGTTGCAGGGCGGAGAGGGAAACGGTGGGTAAATCCCGCTCCCCCGCGCCTGCAAGCGGTGAGTCTTGCATAGAATCTTGCAAACTTCCCACCATCAAAAGCCGTCAATCTCGGCAGGAACCAAGCCATCGAGATTATTCAACTCATAGCTACCGTCTGAATTGACTTTCAGGCTGCCGTGCACTTTGGCGGAGGAATATTGCCCTGCTTTGCAGTTGTGTTCCCACCAAATCAGTTTCAGCACCTGCATCGAGCCTTCGGGGCGGGCGGAGGATGCGTCGCCTTCAAACAGTTTGGTGAGTACGGCTTTGATTTTTTCGGCATCGCCGTCTGAAAAGCCGGTGCGTTCGGCAAGCTGAGGCGACATGGCACCGAAGGCCACGTAAATACCGCTATCCACGCGGTGTTTCATGCCCATTCGTGCATTTTTGCCCTCTTTATCATCACTATCTACACTTTTAACAATTTGATTACTTGTGATATTCACAGGAGCAACACTAAATGCCGATTGAATGGTTACAGGACCTCTAATAGCTATTGATACCCCGCTTCCCTCTCCATCTTTGCTACTAAAAGCGAATACTTGCCCGAAAGTTCTTACGTCAAACCATTTTTGACAAGCCAAATTTTTGGTTTCGTCTTTTTGTTTAACTTTGTCAGCTCCTTTTTTGACTTCAAAGGCTTTTTTGCCTAAGCCGAATTCATCTGATTCAGCGCGATTTTTTAAGCTCGTCATACCGTCAGTTTTCTTTTCATCTGATTGTACGAAAATAACTTCCCCATTTTCTTGCAAGCGATCACGAATTTTTCTCTTCAAGCAAACATCTGTTATCTCACCGATATTAAAAAAATCGGCGCGTGGGCGGTTCCCATTTAAAGGATCACCGTTGGGATTGGCATTCTGTACACCGATAATTAAGGCGAAATCAATTTTTTTGGTTAAGCTCATGTTGTTTTCCTTTCAATGTTAGGTTATTCAGCAGTTTCTGTTTTCTTTTGTTTAGCAGCTCTTCGTGCAGCAATTTGGCGGTCGATTTCCATTTTTTGGCAATGATAACCAAGCAGAAATTCACCGCTTAATTTATCATCGCACATAAAGTCATCGTTTTCGAATAGATCCATAATTTCTCCAATAGCTTGTTTATAAAAATCTTTTCCCAAATTGGTCAAGTAATTTTTATACGGCACAAGTTTGACACTTTCAATATTTAGCCATGTGCTATAAGGGCGCTGCGCAAATTGTTGAAAATAGCGCTCTGCATTGGTTGCTCGAGTAGGTGCTTTTTTGCCATTTTGCAAATATAAGGCATACCACTCCAAACTTTCTGCTTGTGCAAGTAAGCGCCCATATAAATAGTCGCGCGACTGATTTGTTTTTTCTAAACTCATAGAGTAAGTTCTCCTTGCTGATAAATCTAAATCGTGATGACGGGCACACCAACCTTTGTATAAAGCGCAGGCGACGCCAATATTGCGTTGCCAATTAGCTTTACGAATTTCTTCCCCATCTTCTGGGCGGTGGTTTGCATAAGGATTGCAGGCCGTCTGAAAACTTTTTTGTACCAAGTCGTAAGGAATCGGTACCTTTTTGCCACCAGCAATCACAGGCAGCAAACGGGTGTAGAGCTGTTTTTTTGCTTTCTTGCTCTTATCCTCCAATTCAGATTTACTAAGAATTGTATCTGCAATACGCTCTATGGATGGAGCTGCAAATAACCAAGGTTTGCCGTCTTTCGGTTTATAACGTTGATACCAAGAAAAATCGTCTATCCAAGCATCCAGATTGGCGAAATAATCAGCGGGTAAAAACTCTTGGTAATAGGTTAATGCCATGCGCCCATCTGTTGATTTATCTAACACAAGCAAAGAAATTTGCTCATGATTTTCCAAATTAACTCTATATCCATGCAGTTTTTTCTTAATAATCTCGGCTGCTTTTTGACCTACCGAACTTGACCAATCTTTACCTGAAATGTTTGTTTCAGACGGCATTTCTTCTTCATTTTCAACCGCACTTGTATCTAAGTTATCCCAATCAATCACGCCAAAAGAATCTTTCATCGGCGATGGAACTTCTTTACCGCTAATTGCCCAAACAACAGTTTTCTGATCACCGTTGCTGATCCCTTGACGCTTTATCAACCATTTCAATATATTAAATGCTTTTTGAGACACATCCCTTCCCAAGGTTACAGCCTGACTGCCTAATTCAGATTTGGCTCCATTATCTTTATCCCCATAAAACCGTCCCCGAAAAGTAAATCCAGTATCATCATTGGCAGAAACCACTTTCGCATTACCGTCAATTTTCGGGTATGCCTCTACCGGATAATCTTCTTCTCCCGTTATGTAACATAACTCTTTGCTTTTATTACCTTGTTCAGACTGACTTTCTTGATATTGAATCCATTGGCTTTTTATATTACTTTTACTCCACAAATCAGAATGCGGGTCACCAGGTATTTCTACAGCCCACACAAGTGTTAAAGCAAACGGGTCATCTTTACCTGAAAACAATATATTATTTTCAAAAGAGAAAATTCCTTTTTCTAGTAAATCTTCGATAAGCGATCCTTTTTGCACATATCGTAAGACAATTTTCAGTTCTTGCAGACTACTAAACTCAGCCCAATCAGATAGCTGTTTCTTATAAAACTCAAAACAGCTTTGATATTTGGCTTTTTCTGCATCAGCAAACTTTTGTTTTTCTTCATCAGAACCCGATAAAAACGCTTTCCATTTTTTCCCATTATCTTTTTCTGCTACTTTGGAAAGATATTCTATTGTCAGATATTGACCCGATGTTTTAGCAACATATTGCAAGTTGTCATGTAAGGCGTAAGAAGCTATAGTTGAACCAGCGCGTTTTGACGACTTTTCCGTTACCTGAATAGGCACTTGCTTTTTGCCTTCAAACCGTTCTGCTCGTACTAACTGTCCATCTTCATTTAAAACAACTTTCAAATGAACTGCTTT
>NZ_JBHCJY010000050.1:0-6140 GCF_041804105.1 Neisseria sp. | reverse complement strand
TACACGCCCGCAACGCTGCTGGCCGAAAAAGGCTGGGCGCTGGCCGCCATGCTGGCGATGATGCTGTTTGCGGTGTTGTGGCAGTTTGCCGCCTCGAATTTGCGCCTGCAAACCCTGCAAGGCGTGTTCCCCATGCGCCTGCGCTGGAATTTCCACCGACTGATGCTGGGGCAGAGCCTGGGGTTTTATCAAGACGAATTCGCCGGCCGCGTATCGGCCAAAGTGATGCAGACCGCGCTGGCGGTGCGCGACGTGGTGATGACCATCGCCGATATGGTGGTGTATGTGGTAGTGTATTTCATTACCTCGGGTGTGATACTGGTGGCGCTGGATTTCTGGCTGCTGCTGCCTTTCGTATTGTGGCTGATTGCGTTCGGCACGGTCATGCGCGTACTGATACCCAAGCTCGGCAAAACGGCGCAACGTCAGGCTGACGCGCGAAGCCTGATGACCGGCCGCATCACCGATGCCTATTCCAACATTACCACCGTCAAACTGTTTTCCCACGGCGCGCGCGAAGCCCGTTATACCAAACAGTCGATGGAAGAATTTATGGTCACCGTACACGCCCAAATGCGGCTGGCCACGTTACTGCACACTTCCAGCGCGTTGGTAAACACGGGGCTGACCGTTTCCACGGCTGCGCTCGGCATTTGGCTGTGGCATACCGGCCAAGTGGGTGTGGGTGCGGTAGCCACCGCCACCGCCATGGCCTTGCGCGTCAACGGTTTGTCACAATTCATCATGTGGGAGTCCGCCCGCCTGTTTGAAAACATCGGCACGGTCAACGACGGCATGGCCACGCTTTCCAAACCGCAAACCATTCTCGACAAACCCGCCGCCCTGCCGTTGGCCGTCAATCACGGCGAAATCCATTTCAGCCACGTCGATTTTTCTTATGAGGCGGGCAAATCCCTGCTCAACGGCTTCAACCTGAAAATCAAAGCGGGCGAAAAAGTCGGCTTAATCGGCCGCAGCGGTGCGGGCAAGTCCACCATCGTGAACCTGCTGCTGCGTTTTTACGAACCGCAAAGCGGCACGATTACCATCGACGGGCAAAACGTCAACGACGTAACCCAAGAATCCCTGCGCGCCCAAATCGGTTTGGTCACGCAGGATACCAGTCTGCTGCACCGCTCCGTGCGCGACAACATCGTTTACGGCCGCCCCGATGCCACCGAAGCCGATATGGTTCAGGCCGCCGAACGCGCCGAAGCCGCCGACTTCATCCCCAACCTTTCCGATGCCAAAGGGCGGCGCGGTTATGATGCCCACGTCGGCGAGCGCGGCGTAAAACTGTCCGGCGGCCAACGCCAGCGCATCGCCATCGCCCGCGTGATGCTCAAAGACGCACCGATTCTGCTGCTCGACGAAGCCACCAGTGCGCTCGATTCCGAAGTCGAAGCCGCCATTCAGGAAAGCCTCGACAAAATGATGGACGGCAAAACCGTGATTGCCATCGCCCACCGCCTCTCCACCATCGCCGCTATGGACAGGCTCATCGTGCTCGACAAAGGCCGCATCGTCGAAGAAGGCACACACGCCCAGCTTTTGGAAAACAACGGCTTATACGCAAAACTGTGGGCGCACCAAAGCGGCGGTTTCCTGCCCGAACACATCGAGCATTGAAACGGCAGATTGGGAGGACAGTTAAAATATCTGCCCTTCGTTTATAGCTACCGTCGAAAAGGCCGTCTGAAATTTTCAGACGGCCTTTCTTGTAAAGAGAAAAAATAAACCCGTTTTCGGGTCGGAGACTATAAATCCCGATATATCCTTTGTTGTATTGACTGGAAAACAAGAAGCCGTTCCCCGTTTCCTGCTACAATCCCGCCCAACAAGTTTTCAGACGGCCTGTTCCCGCAATCATGACCGATACCGCCCAAATCACGGCCAGTTACGGCCGCCGCTATACCGTGTGTACGCCCGAAGGCAAAACCTTCGATGCCACCACCCGCAAAAAGCGGGTGGATTTCGCCTGCGGAGACATCGTGCGCATCAGCCCGATAAACGGCGAACAGGTCGTGATTGAAGATTATCTGCCGCGCCGAAGCCTGCTCTACCGCCAAGACGCTTGGAAAACCAAGCTCATCGCCGCCAATGTGGACAGGCTGTTTATCGTTACCGCCGCCGTACCCAGCCCCAGCGAAGCCTTTGTGCAACGTGCGCTGCTGGCGGCGGAGGCGGCGGGTATCGCAGCCGTGATCGTGCTGAACAAGGCCGATTTGCCCGAAACTGCCGTATGGCGCGAAAAATTTTCGTTTTACGAGACGCTCGGCTGCCGCATTGTCGAAACCTGCGCACTCGATAATGCCGATGTTCTCAAACCCTTGCTGCAAGGACATACCAATATTTTTCTCGGCCAAAGCGGTATGGGCAAATCCACCCTGACCAACGCGCTCTTGGGCAGCGATACCGCCCGCACCGGCGGCATTTCCACCGCCCTGGATTCGGGCAAGCACACCACCACCCATGCACAACTCTATGATTTGGATGCCGAAACCAAGCTCATCGATTCTCCCGGCTTGCAGGAATTCGGCCTGCACCATCTTGAAGCGGCGGATTTGCTCCGGTATTTTCCCGACCTTTGCCATTTGGCCGGACAATGCCGTTTCCACAACTGCACCCACCGAGCCGAACCCGGTTGCGCGGTAAAAGCCGCGGCAGAAAGCGGCGAAGTCAGAACGGAACGGGTGTCGTTTTTGCAGCGGATAACGGATGAACTTTTGAGATAACAGGTGATTTTCGCGCAAGACGTAATGCAGACAAGCTATTGTTTATCCGGGATTTTATACTACTGTTGCTGTCTGAACAGAATCCATGGTCGGCATGTTTTACCATGCCGTGCAGCAGATACCGTCTGTTTTTTAGACGGATGCCTGTCCGCTTGGCAGGCGAGGCATAGCGGTTTGCTTTTCAGACGGCCTTTCCGCCCCGTAAATGCTACAATACGCACCTTGTTCCCATCCCGTTCCGAACGCACAAACCATGAAAAAAACCGCCGCCCCCAAATCCTTTGAAGACGCATTGAAACGCCTCGAAACGCTCACGCAGGCGATGCAGAGCAGCGAAATGCCGCTGGAAGACGCACTGGCCGCCTATCAGGAAGGCAACGAACTGGTCAAATACTGCCAAGCCAAACTGGCCGAAGCCGAACAGAAACTGCAAGTGCTCGACGCGGGCGAAATGAAGGAGCTGAACCTTGACCCAAGCGAATGATTTGAAAGCGTGGCAAACCCGTGCGCAGGCGCAAACCGAATTGCTGCTCGAACGCCTGATGCCGTCTGAAAACGAAATGCCGCACAAACTGCACCAGGCCATGCGCTATGTTACGCTCGGCGGCGGCAAACGCCTGCGTCCGCTGCTGGTGTTGGCGGCGTCCGAATTGGGTGAGGCCGAGCAAACCGCCGTTGAGCAGGCAATGGCCGCCATCGAAATGGTTCACGTCTATTCGCTGGTTCACGACGACATGCCCGCCATGGACAACGACAGCCTGCGGCGCGGCAAACCCACCTGCCATGTGCAGTACGGCGAAGCCACCGCCCTGCTGGTGGGCGATGCCTTACAGACGCAGGCATTCGACATACTCAGCCGCCCGACGGCACTGCCGTCTGAAAGGCAGCTCAAAATGCTGTCCGTGCTGGCCAAAGCAAGCGGCAGTTCGGGCATGGCGGGCGGACAGGCCATCGATTTGAACAACGTCGGCAAGGCGATGAGCCAAACGGAATTGGAACGGATGCACGGCCTGAAAACCGGTGCGCTTATCCGCGCCGCCGTTGCCATGGGCGCACTCGCCTGCCCCGATGTGGACGACGAGGTACTGGCAAGGCTCGACGACTATGCCCGCAAACTCGGTTTGGCGTTCCAAGTCATCGACGACGTGCTCGACTGCGAAGCCGACACCGCCACGCTCGGCAAAACGGCGGGCAAGGATGCGGATAACGACAAACCCACCTATGTCAAACTGATGGGATTGGCCGAAGCGCGGCGTTACGCGGAACAGTTGGTCGAAGCGGCCGTGGAAGCCCTTGCCCCGCTGGGTGAAAAATCCCTGCGCTTGCGGCAGTTGGCGCAATTCGTCACCGCAAGAAAAAACTGAATAAAACCCTTGTAACTCGTGCCCGTTTTTCCGTCTGCCCTTTTCCACGCATTTTCCGCCGTTTCCGCAATGAGCAACCGCACCCATTACGACAACCTCAAAGTAACCCGCAACGCCCCGCCCGAAGTCATCCGTGCGGCATACAAATCGCTGGCTCAGAAATATCATCCAGACCGCAACAAAAACGCAGCCGAGTGCGAGCGGATTATGAAGATCATCAACGCCGCCTACGAAGTATTGTCCGATCCGGCCAAACGGCGGGAATACGACAAAACGCTCGATGCGGGCGGACGTGCCGCATCCGAACCGTCCGGCCGCGGCGGCGGAAAGGAAAAACCGCATTCGCAGCCGTCTTCCGCCTTTACCGACAACCTCAGCGCGGCCGACAAAGCCAAAATCAAAACGGGGCTGTTCTATTTTGCCGCATTCGCCGCCGTATGTGCCGCCGTGTTCCTGATTGCCGCGTACAATACTCCTGAAACCGCGCAGCCGTCCGCCGCCGTTTCAGACGGCCCGGCGCAACCCGAAGTATCGTTAAAAACCAGTCCGCGCCCCGATACGGCGCCCAACGGCGCGGCATGGCCGAAAGCCGCGGGCTATGTGGCGGGCTACCCGAAGCTGCTGCGCAACGGTACCGCCGCCATCGAAATCGACAATTCGCAAAACGCATCCGACATGTTCGTCAAGCTCTACCATGTCCGTCCCGAACGGGCGGTGCGCACATTCTATATCCCCGCGCACGGTAGTTTTACGGTGCGGGAAATCGAAGCGGGCATCTACGACGTGCGCTTCCAGCATTTGGCCACCGGTAAATTCGAGCGTACCGAAACATTTGATTTGAAAGACGAAAACACGCCCGACGGCGGCAAACCGCCGGTCATGGCCATACCGTTGTACCGCACCGCAGGCATGGAAGACGACCTTTCCGAGCTGCCGGCGGAACAGTTTTGATTCAGTTGCCGCAACAAGGCCGTCTGAAAAAACTTCAGCCGCAGAAAAACCGGTAATGTCCGACGGATTTCGGGCGGCGATGGTTCGGCGCTGCCTTCGGATACACCGGTATCTACGCAATCCGGACAGAACCAAATGCAGCAGCCGTTCCGTATTTATCGTATTTATTCAGAACGGATGATTGGATTCAAAACACAGCCTGATTTTTCAGACGGCCTGCTATTTGCCCCGACACAGGCCGTCTGAAAAACCGCCTGAACAACCCACCACAGGATTCCCCATGATCAGCCGCCTGACCGGAAAACTCGTCGAAAAACTTCCGCCGCAAATCGTGATTGACGTGAACGGCGTCGGCTATGAAGTCGACGTTTCCATGCAGACCTTCTACCAACTGCCCGCAATCGGCGAAACCGTGCAGCTTTACACCCAATTGGTCGTGCGCGAAGATGCGCACCTGCTGTTCGGCTTTGCCGCCGCCGCCGAGCGCACCACCTTCCGCCAACTCGTGAAAGTGAGCGGCATCGGTGCCAAAACCGCATTGGGCATTTTATCGGCCATGAACGCCGACGAATTGGCCCAAGCCGTTGCCCAAGAAGACGT
Organism: Neisseria sp.; assembly: GCF_041804105.1. GTDB lineage: Bacteria > Pseudomonadota > Gammaproteobacteria > Burkholderiales > Neisseriaceae > Neisseria. Next base: position 490 of record NZ_JBHCJY010000050.1, on the reverse strand, counting down.
GAAACGCCTGTCTTCCGCGCCGGGAATCGGCAAAAAAACCGCCGAACGCATGATTCTCGAACTGCGCGGCAAACTCGCCGCCCCCGTTTCAGACGGCCCGGCCATGCCGTCTGAAACATCCGACGAAACAAACGACATCGTCAGCACGCTATTGGCATTGGGTTACAACGAAAAAGAAGCCAAAGCCGCCGTAAAAAACATTCCCAAAGGCACGGACGTAGGCGAAGGCGTGCGGCTGGCGCTAAAAAACCTTGTCAAATAACCCGGCCGTCGGGCTGTCGGAAATTCCGGTAACGGAATCACCGTAAACCGCAAAGCACGCATTCGGGAGAATTGATGAACATCGTCCCGACAGGTAAAAAACCGGTGCTGTTCGGCGTTTGCATCGATGATAAAGCCGGCAACGGCAAAATCACCGGGCACACCGGTGCGGTAAATACGTTTGAAACTTTTATGGCGGCAGGCATTATCCGTCCGCACAACACTTAGC
>NZ_JBHCJY010000049.1:0-4346 GCF_041804105.1 Neisseria sp. | reverse complement strand
GTGGAGATGGCGATGCCGAATTCTTTTGCGGCTCTACGAATCGTCCATCCTTGACGGAGTTTTTTGAGCACGAGTTGTTTGAAGTCTTGTGAATAGGCCATGGTGGAATTGTATCGAATAATATGTTTATTTGCTATACAATGCGTTTTACCCTGCGCCTAATGCGGAAACCAATCTTACGGGCGGCCGGAAAGACGATATTGTTTTCGCCACCAGCGCGCATTCGCTGAATGCCGATTTGGGCGGCGGTAACGACCGTGTTTACGGTTCGTATGGTGCAGACCGTATTTACGGCGGCGCGGGCAACGATGTGTTGAACGGCAGCGCATATGTGCCGGCCGGGAAGCCTGCTTCGGAAACGGCGGGCGACCGCGACCTGATTATCGGCGGTGCGGGGCGTGATTTGATTTACGGCGTAGCCGGCGACGATGTGATTTATTCGGAAGAAAAAGGCAGCCACCTTTTGGAAACGGACAGCACCGAACGCGGCGACTGGGTGGTCGCAGGAGAGGGCGATGACGAGGTTTACGGCAGTACCAACCGCGATTTGCTCACGGGCAGCGAAGGCAGCGATACGGTTTTCGGCGGTGCGGGCGACGATGTGGTTTTGGGCGACGGTTTCCTGCGTTTCGGCAACCGCAGCCAATCGGTTTATGTGGAAAGCCCGGCGGCTTCGTTTGATTATACGGTGGTGTCGCCGATAATGCCGTTCGTCCCCGGTATTTTGGTTCCGACCGTTTCTACCGCGCCTGCTTCAAGATTAACCGCCGAATTTACCTACGACGGAAACCAATGGAAGGAAACGGGCATAAACAGTGCCAGCCTGACCCATGCCAATATGGATGCTTGGGAAATCGAAATAAACCGTGAAACAGACGATTATGCCTTGACCGCCAAAGTACCCCTGAATGAAGCGTTTCATCGTGTGGCCGCGGGAGGCAGTGCCGATTTCCTATACGGCGGCAGCGGTAACGACCTGGTTGTCGGCCAAGACGGCAACGATTACGTTATCGGCGGCAAAGGCAACGATATACTTTGGGGCGACGACAACCGCGACCCATCGGTTGCAGGGCATGATTATCTGGAAGGCGGTGACGGCGACGACAAACTTTACGGCGGCAAAGGCGATGATACGCTGGTTGCAGGAAAAGGGCGCGATATGCTCGAAGGCGGCGAGGGTTACGATATTTATTCGTTTGACAGTACGGACCTGCAAAATCCTTACGATGCCAAGACCATTGTCGATATCGATGGACAGGGCATGATTGTGCTTGACGGCAAAAGCCTGCATACCGCGGTATGGACGGCAGATTCCGAACAGTCCGGCCGCTGGACTTCCGCACAGGGCTGGCAGCTTGATTTGCACGGCAGCCGCCTGCTGCTGACAGGTAAAACGTTTTCTTCGCAAATCGCGGTGGAAAACTTTTCAGACGGCATGTTCGGCCTGAACCTGACTGCCGCCGAAAACCGAACCCCCGAAGCGCAAGGCCGTCTGAAAACCGTGTTTATACAAACGGGACAGGAGTGGGCATACACTCTGCCCGCAGGCCACTTCAGCGACCCGGACGGCGATACGCTGGATTACCGCATCACGCTTGCAGACGGCAGCAGACTTCCTGACGGCCTGGCATTCGATGCCGATACCCTGACGGTAAGCGGCACGGCGGCAGAGGCCGGTACGCTGAAGCTGGCCGTTACTGCTGATGACGGGCGGGGAAAATCCGTTTCATCGTTATTGGAAGTGAAAGTATTGGAAGCAGGCAATCGGGAAAACCAAGTATTGACGGGAACAGACGGCAGCGACCGGTTGCACAGCGGCTTCGGCCGGGACGTGTTGGCGGGCGGCGCGGGCGACGATACCCTGATAGGCGGTTTCAACAGCAGCGATACTTACCTCTTTACTCTCGGCCACGGCAAGGATACCGTCATCGACGCCACCTATCACTACGGCCGCGACACCGATACCCTGCATTTTGAAGCGGCAAACGCCGAAGACGCCCGTTTCAGCCGCAGCGGCAATGATTTGACCGTCAAAGCCTATGGTGGAGAAGACAGCGTGACCGTTGCCAATTATTTCCAATCCGCAGGTTTCCGCTCGATGGATTTTGTCTTTGCAGACAAAACTGTTAATGCCGAATCAATGAAGAAAGTTGCATTGGCAATTTACGGCGGGAATGACAGCGCGGTATTGCAGGGCTGGAACGGCAGCGATGTCATCAGCGGCGGCAGCGGCAGCGAGAAAATATACGGCTACGCAGGCAGCGATACCATCAACGGCGGCGGGGGCAACGACGAACTGCATGGTGGCGACAATGCAGCCGATACCTATGTTTTTGCCAAAGGCCACGGCAGCGATATGATATTTGACGGCTCTGTCCGCTTGGATGCCTTTATCGACAGGCTGGTATTTGAGGAAGCCGTACTGGCAGACGCACAATTTTCCCGCAGCGGCAGCGATTTGCAAATCCGTGCATTCGGTGGCAGCGACCAAGTCAGCATCAGCGGTTATTACACCTCTGCCAAACATCAGGCCGTCAGCTTGGCGTTTGCCGACAGCGTACTTAACCCGCTGGAAGTGAAAAACCTGGCGCAAAACGTGGCTTAGGGCTGCTTCAGACGGCTTTGGGCCGGTTTTGTAAAAGGCATGGTGCCTGTCAAGTTTTATAACGCAAACGGCATATCAAAAAGAGCCGTCTGAAATATTTTTCAGACGGCCTTTGTCATTTCCAACTATTGTATTACGAACGGATACGGCGCAACACTTCTTCCTTGCCGATTAAGGCCAGCACTTCGTCCACGCTCGGGGTTTTGGCGGTACCGCACACGGCCAGGCGCAGCGGCATACCGAGTTTGCCCATTTTGATGCCTTCTTCGTCGCAGAACGGTTTGAACAAATCGTGAATGGCGGCGGCGTTCCAGTCGGCCAAGCCTTCGAGTTTGTCGGCGAAACGCAGCATCCGCGCGGGGGCTTCGTCGTCCCAATGTTTCTGCACGTCGGCTTCGGCGGGGGGTTGTTTTTCGTAGAAATACAGGCACTCGTCGGCCAACGCGTTCAAGTCTTGCGCGCGGTCTTTCACCAATGCCAACACGTCTTCCAGCGCAGGTTTGGCGGTGTCGTTGATGCCGCGCACGGCCAAACGCGGGGCAATCGGTTCCGCCAGTTTTTCAGACGGCATGGCTTTGATGTGTTCGGCGTTAATCCAATAGAGCTTTTTCAAATCCATGCGGCTGGGGGACGGGGAAACGTCTTTCAAATCAAACCATTGGATAAACTGTTCCATCGTGAAAAATTCGTCGTCGCCGTGCGCCCAGCCCAAACGCGCCAGATAGTTGAGCATGGCTTCGGGCAGGATGCCCATCGCGCCAAAATCGGTGATGGCCACGGTGTCGCCGCTGCGTTTGGAGATTTTTTTGCCCTGCTCGTTCAAAATCATCGGCAGGTGGGCGTATTCGGGCAGTTTTGCGCCCATTGCCTGCAAGATGTTGATTTGTTTCGGGGTATTGTTCACATGGTCGTCGCCGCGGATAACATGGGTAACGCCCATGTCGAAGTCGTCCACCACCACGCAGAAGTTGTAGGTCGGCGTACCGTCGGCGCGGGCGATAATCAGGTCGTCCAACGCTTCGTTGGGAATGCTGATTTCGCCTTTGACCAAATCGTGCCAACGGGTTACGCCTTCGGTCGGGGTTTTGAAGCGGACGACGGGTTCGATGCCTTCGGGCACGGGCGGCAGGGTTTTACCGGCTTCGGGACGCCAACGGCGGTCGTAAGTGGCCGTGCCTTCTTTTTCGGCCTTTTCGCGCATGGCTTCGAGTTCTTCTTTGCTGCAATAGCAGTAGTAGGCCGCGCCTTTTTCCAAAAGCTCGGCGATGACTTCTTTGTAGCGGTCGAAACGGCGGGTTTGGTAAACCACGTTGCCGGCGTTGTCGTAATTCAGGCCGACCCAGTTCATGCCGTCGAGAATGATGTTTACCGATTCGGCGGTGGAACGCGCCAGGTCGGTGTCTTCGATGCGCAGCAGGAATTCGCCTTTGTGCTTGCGGGCGAACGCCCATGAAAACAGGGCGGTGCGCACGCCGCCGATGTGCAGGTAGCCGGTGGGGCTGGGGGCGAAACGGGTTTTGACGGTCATGATGGATTCCCAAAAACGGTTTGAAAACGGCATTTTAACCGTTGGGACAAGATGCTGCTACAAGGATGGAAAAGGCCGTCTGAAAACGCGGTTGTGCGGTAAGCTTTTCAGACGGCATCATCCGTACCTGAGCATCCTCCATGTTTTACGACGTTTGAATTTAAAAAATACCGTTGTCATTTGCCATGTGTTGTTTGCATGAGCAAATATTAT
>NZ_JBHCJY010000048.1:0-4174 GCF_041804105.1 Neisseria sp. | reverse complement strand
GGCTTCCACCTTATAGCCCCGATCTGAATCAGATAGAGAAAAAGTGGGCTTGGATTAAAGGTGTTAGGAATCGGCTGCGAATTACGGATGTGGATTGGCTGTTTCAGGTGTGTATCGATAAATAAGTTTATTTGCTATAGTAGGTGTAATATTGCCGGCAGCAAAAGCATAAAAATGACGATCGGCAGTAGTTCCGGTTACTTTTGTTGTATTATGTGTACCAAAACGCATATATTGTAATGCGCTACCGCTGGCAAGAATGTGTCCGTTAGAATCAATGATATCTGTGAAGTTGCCTGCGGTAATGCCGGGGCGCGCAACAGTAATTTGATGACCGTTTACTGTAATCACAGAATCTTTGCTACCGCCCAATTGTGCTGGCTGGGCAGTAGCCATGTCACCTTTGTTGGAATGTAATGCCACTCCGCCTGTTGTGTTGGCAGTATTGCTGTTGTTGGCAGTATTGCTGTTGTTGGCAGTATTGCTGTTGTTGGCAGTATTGCTGTTGTTACCAGGTTTAACAGTACTGGTGCTGTTTGTATTTGCTCCAGATGTTGGTTCAATACTGCTGCTGCATGCGGCTAAGAACAAAGAAGCACAGATGACAGCTGTAGTTTTCATGTTGAATACATTCATATCAAACTCCCAAGGATGAGTTTTAAATTTAGTCGGAAAATAGCTAAGTTCGGTTTTAGCTGGTAAGAATTTTATATTAGTTTATGTTCAAAATTAAGGAATATGTTTTTTGGGTATCCAGTATGAATTTAAATAATTCAATTGGTTGGGTTTGGTATTTATATTTAAGGCCGTCTGAAATTTCAGACGGCCTTGATTTTTTCCTTGCTGATTGATGATTTGAAATTGGAAGTCCCTTTCCTTTACCGCCGCAATACGGCGTTTCTCAGGTATTTCTGTACGCCGTTGGCGATGGCTTGCGCGCTTTGCTGGCGGAATGTGGTGCTGGCGAGCAGAGCCGCTTCGGTGGGGTTGGACAGGAAGGCGGTTTCGACGAGAATCGATGGGATGTCGGGGGCTTTTAAGACGGCGAAGTTGGCTTGGTCGACGCGGCCTTTGTGTAGTTTGTTGAGTTTGCCCAGTTCGGTAAGGACGAAGCTGCCGAGTTTCATGCTGTCGCGGATGGTGGCGGTTTGGGTCATGTCGAGAATGGTGTTGTCGACCTGGCGGTTGCCGCTGCGGCTCACGCCGCCGATGGCATCGGCGTTGTTTTGCGTTTGCGCGAGAAAACGGGCGGCGGCGCTGGTGGCACCACGGGTGTTGAGTGCGTAAACGCCGGTGCCGCGGGCGGTGGGGCTGGTGAATGAGTCGGCGTGGATGGAGACGAAAACGTCGGCTTTTCGGGCGCGGCCTTTGGCGACGCGCACGTTGAGCGGGATGAATACGTCTTCGTTGCGGGTCATGTACACGGTGCAGCCCATGGCTTCGAGGCGTTTTTTGGTTTCGCGGGCGATGGAGAGGACGACGTCTTTTTCACGCAGGCCGCTTCTGGCGATGGCGCCGGGGTCTTCTCCGCCGTGTCCGGGGTCGAGCATGACGATGGGGCGGCGGCCGGGGCGGGACGGGCCTGTGCCGCCGACAGGTCCGTCAACGGCAACGGGCGGTTCGGAACGGCGGCCGCTGCCTGTCTGCGGTGGACGGCTCTGGCTTTGCCCTTTGGAATAGTCGTTGAGCAGTGCCATCATCGGGTCGTCTTCGTGTCCCGCGACTTTGGCGGCGGGGTAGAGGTCGATGACCAGCCGGTTTTTGAAGCCGGCTACGGGGGCGAGCGTGAATACCTGCGGGTGGGTGTTCTGTTTCAAATCGACGACTACGCGCACGGTGGTCGGGGTATTTTGCCCGGCACGGATGCTGCGGATGTAGGGGTCGTTGCTTTGGACTTTGCCGGAGATGGTCTGCAAAACGCTGTTGACATTGGCGTTTTCGATGTCGACGACCAAGCGGTTGGGGTTGTCGAGCGAGAAATGCCGATGGCGCATCGGTCTGGTGGCTTCGAGCGTGATGCGGGTGTAGGCTTGTGCCGGCCAGATGCGGACGGCGGCGAATTCGGCGGCGCCGGCGGTTCTGGCGATGGCGGCGGAAATCGGTGAGACGGTCAGTACGATGCCGGCTGCGTTGCGGACGAGCTGGCGGCGGGTCAGTTCTGTTTTAACCATGTTTCCAAACTTTTTTGTCCGGCTGCTGTGTGTGCGGCAACGGCTGCGTTGCGGCCGGAATCCTGATTGCTTAAGGTAAACGTCAAATCGGCGGGGGGAACGGCGCTGCCGCCCTGCTGCGGCCATTCGATGATGCAGACGCTGTTGCCGAACAGGTCGTCCAGCCCCGCATCTTCCCACTCGTCGGGCGAAGCGAAGCGGTAAAGATCGAAATGGTGCAGGGGAAAAGCAGGCAGGGCGTAGCTTTCGACGATGGCGTAGGTGGGGCTTTTGACTGCGCCGCTGTGTCCGAGCGCGCGCAGCAGGCCGCGTGTAAACGTGGTTTTGCCTGCGCCGAGGCTGCCTTGCAGATAGACCGTCAGCGGTGCCGACAATGCTTGCGCCCATGATGCGCCGAAAGCGAGCGTGGCCGCTTCGTCGGCAAGAAAACGGTGCGGCAGCGTGCCTGTGCCCATGTTTGCAGCCCTGTTTGACGGAAAAGTGGGAATTATGCGGGATTCGGCCTGCTTTGCAAACCTTGGCGGCGGAGAAATTAGAAAATTTTACGGAAAACGGCGGATTTTTAGGACGGCCGTCTGAATACGGGCGTTTCTTATTTGCTTTGCCGTGGATTTTTGCCTGATGCGGAAATGGCGGCGATACCGTTTTGCAGCATATGGAATTCGTACAGGCCGACGGTGTAACTGCGGCGGTTCGGGCGGTTTTGCCGTTATGTTTTCAGACGGCCTGCATTCCCGGCATCCGACGGTTCAAAAGGCCGTCTGAACAGGGTACAATCCCCGTTCGATTTTATCTGCAAATACATCATCATGAACCACAGCAAACAGCGCCCCATCGGGGTATTCGATTCCGGCGTCGGCGGCCTGACCAACGTGCGCGCGCTGATGGAGCGCCTGCCGATGGAAAACATCGTCTATTTCGGCGACACCGCCCGCGTTCCCTACGGCACGAAGTCGCGCGCCACCATCGAAACCTTTACCGCGCAAATCGTCGATTTCCTGTTGGAGCACGATGTAAAAGCCTTGGTCATCGCCTGCAACACCATCGCCGCCGTCGCCGGACAGAAAGTGCGCCAAACCGTCGGCAATATGCCCGTGCTCGACGTGATTACCGCAGGAGCCGAGGCCGCGTTGTCCACCACGCACAACAACCGCATCGGCGTGATTGCCACCAACACAACGGTCAACAGCAACGCCTACGCCCGCGCCATCCACCGTCAGAATCCCGATGCGCTGGTGCGTTCGCAGGCCGCCGCGCTGCTGGTGCCGTTGGCCGAAGAAGGCTGGCTCGACCACGAAGTAACCCGCCTGACCGTGCGCGAATACATGAAGCCGCTCTTGGCCGACGGCATCGACACGTTGGTGTTGGGCTGTACCCATTTTCCGCTGCTCAAGCCTTTGATTCAGCAGGAATCTGCGGGTGTGAAACTGGTCGATTCCGCCGTGACCACCGCAGATGCCGTGGCCAAAGCACTGGCCGCCAACGACCTGCTCAATGCCGACAATCCCGCGCCTGACTACCGTTTTTATGTGAGCGATATTCCGCTGCGTTTCCGCACCATCGGCGAACGTTTTCTCGGCCGCAGCATGGAACAGATTGAGATGGTTTCGCTGGGGTAGGCCGTCTGAACGGCCATACTTGCTGATTGGATCAAAAGGCTGTGTTTGGATATTGTACCGATACCTTGGTTTTGGCCATTCTTTTGCAGGCGGGAATCCGGTTTTAATTTCACAAATGCCGGTTTAAAAAAGATACTGGATTTCAAACAGGGATTACTGCCTACATGGGAATGATGAAAGTCAGAAAAATTGGTATTGCTTGTCGCTAATCAACACAATACCTAAACCCGACCTAATAAAACAAAGGCCGTCTGAAAATTTTCAGACGGCCTGTTTTGAATAGAATCTGTAAATCTTTTCCCAATTAACCGAAAGAACGTCCGCCGAACTGTCTTTCCGAAGCAGTTCTTTCTATTAAGGTTTTTTCCGCCTCAGCAGCAAGCT